>JAIKXP010000077.1 GCA_024684115.1 Sphaerochaetaceae bacterium
CTTCAGAACTCCATGATTATGGTAATTGACGGCGCTGTAGAGGGAAACATGCTTAAACTGTCGGTTGCAACAACCCTCATAATCAGTGCCCTGATCATAGGTATATCAATACTGATTCTCATTAATACGAGAAAGAATTACAGCGGAAAATAAAAAAAATCAGGCAGAGCGCCTGAAATACGCTCTGCACCCCTCCATAGCCTGGAGTTCAATCTGGCGGGCTCTCTCCTTTGAGATTCCGCAGGAAGCGGCAATCATGGAAAGAGATTTTATCTCCTCACCGAAAACCCCGTAGTGGGCCTTCAGTATGGCTCTCTGCCTTGGAGGGAGACTCTCCAGAGCATGCTTTAAGAGGCGGATCTGCTCGTCCTGAACGAGAGAATTCAGGCAGTTGTCCTCCACAGGAGGAAGGAGAGATTCAGATGAAGACTCTTCATCTGTGGATATTATGTCCCCAATGTGGGGCAGGAGGTTATATACAGTCTTAAGACTGATACCGGTTGAGAGGGAGATTTCTTCTACAGAAGCACCCTTGTGCTCTCTGAGAAAGGAGCAAACAGCAGCCATGTCGGCTCTTTTTTCCTCAGGCAGCCTGATCATTCTGCTCTCCTGAACAGCGCTGATCAGAGCCTGGCGGATCCAGTAGGCGGCGTAGGTTGAGAATCTGACACCAATAGAGGGGTCAAACTTTTCAGAGGCTTTGATTAACCCCATATTCCCGCTCTGGATGAGATCCATAAGCTCGAGGGAAGGGGCCCTCCAGAGGAAGGAATAAGCTATTTTCAGAAGAAACTTCTGAAAACTCATGACGAGGTCGTTTCTGGCATCAAGGTCGCCGGCGGCAGCCTTCTGGCAGAGAGAGACTTCCTCTTCACGGCTGAGGTTGACAAATCCGTCCAGGAACAGCCTGTAATCATTGGGCAATTCGTCTGAGAAGTTAAGATAATCCATTTAAATTCCTTATCTTTTTCCGCAAAAGCGGTCAGGAAAGACATCAGGGACAGAGAACTCCCTGAAGAGATACCAAAGAGACAAAAAATAAAAATCAGAATGTAATGAATGTTATAAACAAAAAGCTGTGTCGGCCTCCCTGCCGGCAAACGTGTTAAACAAATCTAAAAACAAAAAGTTACAGAGTCAAGCAAAAAAATTAAAAAAAAGACGTACAGACCAAAAATCTATACGTCAAAGAGGATAAAAAATGAAATCACTTACTCTTTACAACTTTGTTAAGTCTTATAAGTCTTAGAAGCCTTGTTGCTGCCCTCTCAAGGTCTGAACGCTTTACAACACCCTTTTCCAGGCCGTTCATAAGAGCTGTAAGCTGGTCCTTTCTGCCCGGACACACAAGGTCAAGCTGTGCTGCATGAGCCTTCTGTACATCTCCTGTAAGAGGCACTTCAGGTTCTGAAGCCTTTGCCTTCATGCTGTCCCAGTCACTCATAACAAGGTTCTTAAAGCCCCACTCATTTCTCAGCACATCTGAAAGAAGATCATAGTTGTTTACAACATGAAGTCCGTTAACCTTGTTGTATGAAGCCATGACGGTAAGAGGATCTGACTCCTTAACGGCAATCTCGAATCCCCTGAGATAAATCTCTCTAAGGGCTTTCTCTGTAAGATTTGAGGAGGAGCGGTTTCTTTCAAGCTCACAGTTGTTTGCAACAAAGTGCTTTACACTCATACCTCTACCCTCGTGCTTCTGCACACCACGAACTATGGCTGCAGCCATCTTTCCGGATACAAGAGGATCTTCCGAATAGTACTCAAAGGTTCTTCCGCAAAGCGGATTTCTATGAATATTCATTCCCGGAGCAAGCCAGATTGTAACACCGTACTGCTCCATCTCATTGCCCACTGCGTAGCCGACTCTCTCAAGAAGTTCAGGATCAAAACTCTGAGCCAGAAGCTGGCTGCACGGCCATGCTGTTGCATACTGATAGTGCATGGTCCCTTCTTCAGGAAGAGCCATACGGCTGAGCATGGCAACTCTGTTGAAACCAAAGAGATATCTCTTGTAGGCCTCAATATTTTCAGGAATCCTTGCACCCTTGACCCTTCCGTCTGGAAGCTGGACAACCCATGCTGAGAGGTTAAGTCCTGCAGGACCGTCAGAAAGGACAATATTTGGAATTCCCAGTTCATCATAGAGCTCTCCGGTAGTATTTCCAGAGCTTCCCAGAGCCTGAACCTGAAGTTTCTCAGCAGACACTCCCGGTCCTATTACAAATGTTACAAGCTGCTCATCAGTCATCTTCTTTACAAGAGGATCAACTTCAACCTCAGGAGTTACATAGCTGTGAACAACAGGCTCGGGCAGGAAGGCATCCATAGAATAACAGGGAAGAGCTGAATAATCAGAAGTCTTTCTTGCAGGAGCCTTAAGAAGATCAAGCTCCTTTCTCAGCGGGCAGATGTTTCTGCACTGCTCAAGAATAAAATCCTTATCAAGACTGAGAACTGCTACTTCCCGGCAATCCCTGCTGGAATTTCCCAGAAGAAGAACGTATGTGCCTTTTCTGAGCATCCAGGAGGCAGTCTCACAGTCGTAAACACTTAAATCACGGTAAGAGAAATCAAGATTAACCCTAACTGTCTTTCCGCCTTCAAGCTCAGGAGTCTTGGCAAAGGAAACAAGACGCTTTTCCTCAGCTCCGCTGCCGAACGGAACGGAACAGTAAAGCTGAACAACTTCGCGTCCTGATACATCTGATTTATTCTTCACATCTGCACAAAGCTTCAGGCCTTCCTTTGAAACCCTAAGAGAATCAAAGGAAATATCAAAAGTAGAATAGTTCAAACCGAATCCGAACGGATATCTGGCTTTTACTCCGAATGTGTCATAGTAGCGGTATCCTACATAAATGTCCTCATTATAGTCCTGCGTATAACGGTCAGAGCTTGCTGTTGAGTAATTTACGGAAGAAGGCACATCAGAAAGCTCATAAGGCCAGGAAGTGGTAAGCTTTCCGCTGAAGTTGAATTTACCTGAAAGAACATCGGACAGTGCGTTTCCGCCCTCTTCACCGCCCTGTGTAAAATAAACCAGGGCAGAAATATTCATGCTGTCCATGAAAGAGAGATCCAGAAGACCACCAACGTTGACAATCACTATTGTATTTTTGTAGTGGGAAGCCACAAAACCAAGACTCTGAACCTCTATATCGGTCAGGCTGTAGTCTCCCTTTTTATCCGTGCGGTCATGTCCCTCCCCTGCCTGTCTTGCAAGAACATAAATTGCAGTATCAGTGTCACAGAGGTCCTCTTCGGTCACAGCCATTCCGGTCGGGTGATCAAACGGGAACATGGCATGCTGAATTTCATGGAAGTCCTTCAGCCCTTCAACCCTTCTCTCCATTTCCACACGGTAGGCTTCATAGGTATCTGCATAGTACTTATCAAATCCGTCAAGCCAGCGCGTTGAAAGAATCTCATAGCCTGCATTTTTCAGGCCTTCTTCTATACTGACACTGTATCTGTTACGGACCTCCCCGCTGCCTCTGCCTCCCTTGACAGTCATTCTGGCGCCCGCCCCATACAGGGCCAGTCTCTTTCCCTTTAGCGGCAGTACTCCGTTATTTTTCAGCAGAACAAAGCCTTCTCGTGCTGCGACTCTTGAAAGGCCCCTGTTATCAAGTTCTACCTTTGTGGGCTCCTTAGTCACAGGTCCAAGTACTTTTGTCATCATATTACTTTACCTCGTCAAAAACTCTCTGATACATAGCTGTTACTTTCTTCGGAGAATACTTGTTAAGCATCTTGCAGTAGTTGTCCCAGTCCTTTCCGTTTACATCAAGAGAACCGGTTATGAACTTAGGAATGTTCTGAGACATGTATGTATCAACATTTGAATAAATCTTTGCGTACTGTGCACTTTCATCTGTTGTGAACTGAGCTCTCAGGGACTTGTCTATATATCCGGTATTCAGGTAGTAATCCCACTCATTCATACATCTTAAAGCAGAAATGTCATAGCTTCTGTTAAGAGCAGGTACAAATCCCGGAGAATAGTATCCGCATGTAAGACGCTTTGCAGCCATGGCTGAAGCAAGGTTGTTATCCTCAATCAGGCTCGGGTCTCTGTTATAGGTAATGGTTCCGTCAGAATTATGGGTTCTTGATACAGCACCGTTTGTAAGACCGTACTTGATGTAGCTCTTATCCTGAGTGACTTCAAACTCTTCCTTTGTAAGGCCGAAGCACAGAAGTGTTCCGCCCTGCTCCGTATACAGGTAATCAAGCATGGTAAGAATAGTCTTAAGCTCTTCTTCACTGGCCTTCTTTGAAATACAGATGTTGGCTCTCAGTCTTGAATACTGGTACAGTGAATAAGGTTCATGGTTCTTAACGGCATCCGATCCGTAAACATCATTGATAGCCGGTCTTGCACCGTAGATCATGATTCCATCAGTGAGCTTATCACCATTGTCCATCTGTCCGCCGGTATTACCTCTTCTGCCGACAAATGCACCGATTTTTCCTGAGTTGATCTTGGCTGATTCAATGGCATAGATCTGGTCTGCTGTGTGCTCTGCAAAGTTCTTATCCAGCCATCCCTTCTTATACCAGGCGTTCATCATCTGAAGGTATGTCTTCATTGATTCAGTATCACCGCCGAACTGAGCATTGCCATCAAGGTCTTTGTACCAGAGAGGACAGCCGCCGCCAAATGCTGAGTCAAATCCGCCACCGGACTCTGCATATCCCTTGAACAGGATTGAAATACAGTAGCCGTCTGTAATTCCCAGATCCTTCATTGCTATATCAAAAATACCGAACATCCACTCCCAGTCACTGATGTAGACAGGGTCGCTTCCGCCGCTTGGGAATACTACATCATCATAATATGTGTTGTAGTCATTCGGGTCTGTGTAGCCGTATGTGAACTTCTCTCCGGTCTTCGGGTTTGTTCCGTACTTGGCAACCCAGTCACGTCTGTAGTTAAGACCCATGAAGTTTCCTGTAACCTCTGCACTCATTGAGTAGAGGGTGAGAATCTTCTTTTCTCCGTCAACATTACTGTATGCGTAGGGTTTAAGTGTCGGGTCTGAGTTTATTATCTGCATGTAATGAGGCATGTACTCTTCCATATAAGGTGTTAAATCCCAGATAACTCCATCTGAATACATTTCACCCGGTGTGGAAGTGCAGTAACTCATATCAAAGATTTTTGCATACTCTTCAGTCATAAGAAGAGTGTTGAAGTTGTCTCTTTCTGATCCTGAAACAGGAACCATAAACTTGAAATCAACCTTCTTGCCGTTAAAATCAAGTGTTTCAAGATATCTTATACCAGGGTTTTCCTCATAAGAGATGTAATAAGTTGAATCCTCACCTCTTGAGATCCACCAGGAAACCTCTACAGTCTCACCTTCTGATGAGCTTGAAGTGCCTTTACCACATGAAATTAGAAGTGATATTGTCATAATGGTAATTAGAAAAAGTAAAATTGTTTTTTTCATATTATTGCTCCCTTGATTAAAGTATCAGGCCACAGAGTAAGCTCAATTTTATTTTTATTCTCTTAGATGTTGAAAAATTGACTTTATTCATGACTAATTGCACTCAATCTGGCATAAGAAACAGTTCCTGCCCTGCCAGTAAGAATGGCCAGATTTCCATCAAATTCTTATTGACAGTCAAAATCCTCGTATTCCCTTGATTTGACTGGGATTCCTCCGGGCTGAGGGCAAAAAAAGAGCTGCAACCATCGGTTACAGCCCCTTAATATGCTTATTGATTTCTATCAGTCGGCAATCTTGGTTCCTGAGAGTTTTGCATAGTACTCAGCAAGTCCACTGTGGTCATGTGAGCCGCATCCGTCTGTGTGAAGAACCTCAAACATTTCCTGTACCTGAACTGTAAGAGGAAGAGGAGATCCGACTTCATGTCCTGTATTGATTGCGTTGTTCAGATCCTTGATATGGAGGTCAATGCGGAATCCCGGCTTGAAGTTGTCATCCATCATCATTGGAGCCTTTGCGTTCATGACTGTGCTTCCTGCAAGTCCGCCCTTGATTGCATCAAATACGAGATGCGGATCAACTCCGGCCTTCTTGACCATTGTGAAAGCTTCAGCTACTGCTGCAATGTTTACGGCAACAATGATCTGGTTTGCAAGCTTTGTTGTGTTGCCGGCTCCGATAGGTCCGCAGTAGACTGCAGATGAACCCATCTGAAGAAGAAGTGACTGATACTGGTCAAACAGGGCCTTGTCACCGCCGACCATGATTGCGAGGGTGCCGTCAACAGCCTTCGGCTCTCCACCTGAAACAGGTGCATCAAGCATCTTGATTCCCTTTTCGGCAAGTGCTGCACATACTTTCTGGCTGACATTCGGAGCAATTGAGCTCATATCTATAAGAACTGAACCAGGCTTTGCGCTGTCGAGAACACCGCCCTTTGAGAATACTACATCCTCAACCTGTGGTCCGTTTGGAACCATTGTAATAATGACATCTGCTTTGGAAATAATATCTGCGTTACTTGTGCCGGCTTTTGCACCGTCTTTTGTAACAAGAGCTATATTCTCTTCCTTTCGGTCATAAACCCAAACCTCGTTTCCATGCTTACAAAGATTTCTTACCATGGGCTTTCCCATGATTCCGAGTCCGATAAATGCAATTTTCATATTGCTGTCCTCCTTGTACATCTTAATTATTACAGATTATGGATTAATACAAAGTCAAAATAATCGTGAAGGCAAAAATTGAGTCAATTTAATGATATTTTAGTCAATTTCTCCTTAAGCAACTCAGTCTTGTGGTTTAAATTATTATCAGGAGGAAAAAGATGAAAGTCAGTCTTATAGAACCACTCGGAGTACCTGAGTCCGTAATCAGGGAACTGGCCGCCCCAATTGAGAAAATGGGCCACAGTTTTACATATTATGATACAAAAACAACAGATCCTGAGGAACTTAAGAAAAGAAGTAAGGGCCAGGATATTGTAATGATTGCTAACAATCCCTACCCGGCAGATGTAGTTAGTGCTTCAGAAGATCTGAAGATGCTTGCAGTAGCCTTTACCGGTATAGATCATGTAGGTCTTCAGGCATGTAAGGACAAGGGGGTTATGGTCTGCAACTGTGCAGGTTATTCAGACATCTGCGTTTCAGAACAGGTAATAGGAATGGCAATCTCCCTTATGCGTAAATTCCCTGTCTGTGACAGCACAGTAAGAGATGGAGGAACAAACGCTGGTCTTGCAGGAACAGAAATAGCAGGAAAGAGGGTTGGCCTTATCGGATGTGGAAATATTGGAAAGATGACAGCCAGACTGTTTCTTGCTTTCGGTGCTGAAGTTGTAGCTTATGCCAGAACAAAGAGAGCGGAGGTAGAAGCCCTCGGAGTTAA
>JAIKXP010000112.1 GCA_024684115.1 Sphaerochaetaceae bacterium
TGATTCGGATGGGTGACGGGAAGAAAGGAACTTATTACCTGCTGAATCCTTCATTTGGCAAATAACAGATGAGATAATATCTCTGTGTTAATCGGACTCTGAAGAGACATATGGGACATGTATGCTGCCATTGACGTCGATGGTGATGAGGCGGAGGAGAGGAGAAGCCTCTTCAGGATGGCCTGAGAACCGGAAGGGAACCGCCATCCTTGACACGGCACATAGGCTGGTGGATACTTGGAATTGAGCTCGAAGATATCGGTCTTTGGGCTTCATCTTTTTTTGAATTGAGGAGCGTTCTCGGGTCCATGCAATGTACATGCACTACACAAAATGACGACATACTTATAGATATTTATGTAGATTTATGGGAAAATAGCCTAAATTGAGTAATTTCAGTAACTACTGATACAACAAGGATTTGTAGAGTCGCGGAGGGTTATAACCGTTATGATAAAAGTGCTATTCTGTTGCCACGGAAACATATGCAGAAGCCCCATTGCAGAATATGTGTTTAAGAAGAAGGTCTGTGAAAACGGACTTGAAGAGGTTTTTGAAATAGACAGCGCAGCCACAAGCACTGAAGAAATCGGGAACCCGGTCTACCCTCCCGCAAGAAGAGTACTCTCCTCCCACGGAATAACAGATGTAAATCACAGAGCCCGCCAGATTACAAAGAGCGACTACAGACACTTTGACTACATTCTGGTTATGGATGAGTGGAACATGAGGAACATACTCAGAATGACTGACGGAGACCCGGATAAGAAGATAACCATGCTCCTTGATACAGAAATAGAAGACCCCTGGTACACAGGAAACTTTGAAAAGGTCTATAACCAGATAGAAAAAGGCTGCACTGCCCTGCTCGATAACATTTTCTCATTCTACGGAGCAAAAGGAATTAAAACAGACAGAAAGATTCTTCTGGTGTATGCACGACTTTTCAGCCTATGGTGCCGTGAAACCTGCGCACCGCGCATGCAGGACAGGTGGTGCATATATAACAGAACCCTGGGCCAGTGCTCGGTTACTTCCTTCCTTGTTCAGGACTGTCTCGGAGGAGAAGTATATGGCTCTGTCCTGCCCTCAGGAGACCTTCACTGCTTCAACAGGATAGACTCTGTTTTCTATGACTTTACAAGCGATCAGATTGAAAAAAGCGGAGAAATCTGCAACTACTCAAAAGCAGAACTGCAGGACAGGAATAAGCACTTTGCAAAAGAAGAAAAGTACGAAAGGTACAGACTTCTTAAAAAACTTTACACGGAAGAAAAATGATAGAAGCAGTACCTTCTGATTCTTACTCCGTAAAAGGGATTTTGAAGTATAGATATCAGTAAGAAAACTGCCGGAGCATGGACCACAGCTCATTAATATAAGGGTCGTGGATTGAATTGCAGTCCATAAACCAGAAGAATACTGCATTCTACATGAAGTAATTTACCTATGTATTTAAGAGATTAAGGCAGAAAGCAAGCAATCTCTTTAAGTGCATACGGGAAACCTTCCATGAATAACTATCATCTTTTTCAAACTTTTATTCCAAACACAAAGAAGACGGCTTGTATAAAATTTGTACATTCTAATACTATATGACCAATGTATACACTAACTGATAAAGCCATTGTAAATGCTACTCTGGAATTAGCCAGAGAGAAACCGTTTAACAGAATCACGATAAAAGACATTACCGGAAGACTCGGGATTACCAGAGGCACGTTTTACTATCACTTCAAGGACATTTATGACGTGCTGTCAAAGTATATAACCGAAACCTTTTTCCTTCCTTTGAATAAGGCAAAAAACATAAATGAGCTTTTTTACCTCCTGAAGAAGGCCTTCATAAACCTCAACAGAAACAAAAACGAGTACCTTAGAATCTTCAAGACACTGGGTCATGAACCCTTCAAGGTACTTATGAGCAGAAAACTCAATGAATCAATAGGCCTTCTGCTTAAACGCCTGGATACAAAACACTCACTTACAGAAGAAGACATAATCCTCCTCTCTTCGTTCTATGAACATGCAGTTTCCGGCGTAATCCTTGACTGGATAGACAACGGGAAAACCTATACGGAGGACCAGATCAACGTAATAACTGACCGTATCTCAGAGCTCTTTAAAGGCCAGATAGAGCTGATACTTAAAAACGCAGACAAAGAAGCCTGAAATCAGTTTTCAGACGGATAAGAGACAACCAGAAGTTCTCCGGCTTCAAGACCTTCAAAGACACCAAGAGAATGCCATACCGACAAAAGCTTATAGTTTATTGTGTAAAGATCTCCTGCAGAAGAATTGTAGATAATGGCGTATTTTGCACAGCCCGGGTCTATGTAAGGATTTCCCGAATAGTTTCCATTCTCATCTAAATCAATTACTTCACTCTCACTTGATCCGTATCTGGCTTCCTGTATTGTGTCCGTTGTGCTGTTGTTTTCAAACTTTATTCCGCAGCAGGTGGGAATGAGGGTAATATTGCCGCTTGAGATGTTGTAGGTAACCTGACCTCCGTCGTAGAAGAAGCCTGTAGCAGTAATCTTGATGGTGGAAACAGAAGACCAGACGTTAACAGAAGCGCTTGAGTTTGCAGGAACAGAAACAGAGTTTGTGCCGATGAAAGAACTGCTGTAAACAGTTGCAGCCAGATCTGAAGGGTTGTAAATCTGAATACTCCTGGGAGTGGCCGGCGAACATGATGCGAAAACAAAGAGAATGGCAAAAACTGCCAGGATTATAAAAATGTTTTTCTTCATAGTTTTTCCTTCCAAAGAAAAAACAACAAATTGATGTTTAAGTTACAGGATGGTAACGGGCTTACCCATGGTCTTAGCCATGTAGCAGACCCTGGCTGCATCTTCAGTATAGGCGGCCCTTATGTAGGCCGACTTCAGATCCTTACCCACACAGACCACCCCGTGGTTCTCCATAAGACAGGCTCCGTGCTCCCCTATTGAACGGCTTACGTTTTCAGCCACTTCCTGAGTACCGTTTGGAGCGTAGGGAGAAAGAGGCACCTCCCCGTTAAGAAAGACCTTCATTTCAATGAGGATGAGTGGAATCTTCTCCCTGATAACGGCAAAGGCTGTAGCGTAAGGGGAATGGGTGTGTACAACTGCGTTAACCTCCTTCTTTGCCCTGTAGAGCTCAGCATGAAGGCGCCACTCAGAAGAAGGCCTGGCACCGGGAGCAGCGGAAAGAATTTCCCCGTCTATTGTCACAATGACTATCCTCTCCTCCGTAAGACTCATGTAGTTCTCGGAACTCGGAGTAATAGCAAAGGCATTTTGACGGTCAGGAAGGCGCACACTTATATTTCCGCTTGTGGCGGTAACCAGCTTCTCGCTGTACATCTGTTTTGAATAGGAGACTATCTCCTCTCTTATTTCTCTGTAGTCCATAGCTAAATGGTAATGCTGCAGGTTGTATTTGCAAATAGTATTTTTTGGTTCATACTTAATCTGACAGGAGGCCGAGCATGGAAAGGGAAGACAGAGGTATGCCGTTTATCCAGCAGTATGAGAACATTGCCTGGTACGAAGGCGCAGAGGTAAGGATTCTTGACAGAAGAGCCTACCCCGCCAGAGTAGAATTTGTCACCTGTAAAAGCCATGTTGAGGTCATGCAGGCCATCAGGGATATGGTAACGCAGAGTGCCGGACCCTATGTTGCCGCTCCAATGGGGATGGCCCTCTCTGCGTGGGAGTGCAGAAATCTTGGAGAAAAAGAGCAGCTTGAGTACCTAAAAGAGGCCGCCCTGTGCCTTCAGAGCGCAAGGCCGACCACAAGAGAGAGGCTTAAACTGTGCACCGAGGCCTGTATACCGGTGGCAGAAAAGGCCCTCAGGGAAGGCCGACGCACAGACCTGGCCATAAGGGACAGTGTGGTTGAATCCTGCAACAGAAGATACAGCAGGATGGCCAGGATAGGAGAAGAACTCTGTGACCTCTTTCCCCAGAGCGGAACCGTCATGACCCAGTGCTACGCCGACACCGCCCTTGGTGCCATGCTCAGGGCCTGCAGACAGAAAGGAAAAAAGATAAGGCTTTTCTGCCCGGAGACCAGACCGTTCTTGCAGGGGGCAAGACTTACCGCCACAGTCTGCGCCGAGATGGGATTTGAGACCACCGTCATAACTGACAATATGCCTTCCTTTGTCATGGCAAACGAGCATGTAGACATCTTTACCTGCGCGGCAGACGCAATTACCTGTGACGGATATGTTTTCAACAAGGTCGGAACCAGCCAGATTGCAATCTGCGCAAAGCACTACGGAGTACCGGTCTACGTTTCAGGGGCACCGGATAAGGGCCACCCCACCCGGGATACGGTGAAGATAGAGATGCGCAACCCTGAGGAAACCCTTGAAGCCATGGGAGTTAGAACTGCAGCCAGGGACATGGGGATAAAGGGATACTACCCGGCTTTTGATATGACTCCGCCACAGCTGATTACCGGGATTGTAACGGACCGGGGAATATTTTCTCCCATGGAACTTGACAGGTATTTTATTGATTCTTTTCAGCTTTTAGTGTAAAAAAGTTCTGGTCCTGATGAGACCTTAAGCCATCTGAAACTTAATACGGATGGTGTAAAATGAATGACTGTTTACAGACAGAGCGTGTCTCTGTCCTTATGAGAAAGTACTCCCTTCCATGCATAATCTCTCTCCTGACCGGCGCTCTGTACAATATTGTTGACCAGGTTTTTATTGCTAACGCAACCTATCTCGGTTCTTATGGAAATGCTGCCAACACCGTTGTTTTTCCTCTTACGGTAATAGCTCTGGCTATATCTGTAATGATTGGTGACGGGGTATGTGCCTTTGTCAGCATTCTTAACGGCAGAAAAGAATACAAAAATGCTTCAGTTGCTGTTGGAAGTTCAATCCTGCTTCTTATAATTTCTTCTTTAGTTCTATGTGCTCTTTACCTGACTTTTCTTGACCCTCTTGTAATTGCTTTTGGAGGCGGAGTAAATGATTCAACCCTAAACCTGAGCCGTGAATACTTTTTCTGGATTACCCTTGGAATTCCGTTCTACTGCTTCGGTCAGGGAATAAACCCGGTAATAAGAAGTGACGGGTCTCCAAAAAGCGCCATGGCCGCAACCCTTTGCGGAGCTGTGGTAAATATAATCCTGGATCCTCTGTTTATATTTGTTTTCAGGTGGGGAATGAAGGGAGCTGCACTTGCAACGGTAGCCGGTCAGGTTGTAACGGTAATTTACTCTGTTGTCTATCTGTGCCGGATGAAGAACATAAAACTTGAGAAATCAAGCTTCTCCCTTCATTTGAAACTGGTGAAGAAATACATCCCGCTTGGCATGTGCAGCTTCTTCTCTCAGATTTCACTTGTTTTTGCCATGGCTGCCATAAACAACATGGTAAAGAAATACGGAGCACTGGACCCGGTTTTCTCACTCAGCCGGTATGCTCAGATTCCTATGGCTGTTCTGGGGATAGTAATGAAGTTCTTCCAGATAGTCATTTCAATAGTGGTCGGCATGGCCGCCGGATGCATACCGGTTGCCGGATACAATATAGGATGCGGGAGAAAAGACAGAGCTGCTTCGCTTTTCAGGCTTCTTCTTATATGTGAGGCTGTAACCGGTGCTGTTGCCCTGTTCTTTGCAGAGGTCATGCCTTATCAGATTATCGGTATTTTCGGAGCTGCAAATGAAAGCCCTTACTACACGGCATTTGCTGTTAAAGCCTTCAGAATATATCTGTGCATGATGATTCCGGCCTGCATAAACAAAGCTTCCTTCATATATCTGCAGGCTCTTGGAAAGGCCTGGCTTTCCACAGCCCTGTCAATGGTGAGGGAAATAGTCTTCGGTGTTGGATTTGCCCTTTTACTGCCTTACTTCTACGGTCTGGACGGTGTTTTATATTCAATGCCTGTAAGCGATTTACTTACCCTTATTCTTTCAGCACTGGCAATCAGGGCAACCATGAAAGAACTGGACTCAGATTATTGAGGTTAACCGGTCTTTCTGATAATCTCGGTATCTGTGTCCAGAGAAAGAGATAACCTTATACAGCTTATAACACTCGCCATTCCCGTTGTACTTGAGCAGATTCTTACAACACTGCTTCAGTATGTAGATACGGCCATGGTCGGGCAGCTTGGCCCGCTTGCAACCTCTTCGGTAAGCCAGACTTCTTCAGTCAACTGGCTGATAGGAAGCCTCTTCGGAGCCCTGGGGGTTGCGGTTGTAGCCATTATCTCTTCAGCCTACGGAGCCTCTGATTATGACAAGATTCACAGAATGGTGAGACAGACCGTGCTTTATGCCTTTGTCTGCGGTATAGGAGCTACCCTTGTGGCCTGCGTACTGAGCCCCTACATACCGGTGTGGATGCAGGCCTCAGTCGAGATTCAGAAGAGCGCCTCAGAGTACTTCTTCATAATCTCTCTTGCCCTTCTCTTCAGATCCTTCAACATGGTCTTTGCCTCTGCACTCAGAGCCGTAAAAGACACAAGAACACCCATGATAATAAACCTTGCGGCAAACGTGCTGAACGTAGTTCTTAACTACCTTCTCATCTACACTGCGGGATTAGGAGTCAGGGGAGCTGCCATAGCAACAGCTGTTTCCAGTGCTGTATCAGGGCTTCTCATGTTCTTCTTCATGATGAGAAACCCGCTTCTTAAGACAACCCTTAAGGGCATGGAACTGGACAGGAGCATATTAAGGGAAACAACGGTTATTGCCATGCCTACCATGGCAACGAGCACCGCAAGCTGCATGGGGCACATTGTATTTGCTTCCCTTGTTTCTTCCATGGGAACAACGGTCTTTGCAGCCCATTCAATTGCCCTTTCAGCGGAAACCGTCTTCTACCTTCCGGGTTACGGAATAAGAAGCGCAACTTCCACACTGATAGGAATATCTGTCGGAGAGGACAATATTGAGAAGTACCGTATGATAAAAAAGCAGTCCATAATCCTCACCCTGATTATGATGAGCTTCACCGGTCTTACCCTTTTCTTCTGCGCAGGATCAATCATGAAAATCTTCACACCGGACGCAACAGTTGTGAGCCTTGGAACATCTGTGCTGAGGCTGATTGCCATTTCTGAGCCCCTTTACGGACTAATGATAGTAAGTGAAGGAATCTACTACGGACTCGGAAAGACAAAGATTCCGTTCATTGTTGAAACACTCGGAGCCTGGGCCATAAGAATCCCGTTTACAATTATCTGCGTAAAGGTTCTCCACACAACCCTCTTTGAAGTGTGGATCTGCATGCTTGCAGACAACACCTTCCGTGCCATTGCCATGGCTTCCCCGCTGCTTCTGGGAAAAGACTCAAAGTACTTTGAAGAGAGAAGAAAATCCATAGCCTGAGCAAATTCAGACAGTATATGAAGTAACCTGTAATATGTTACGCTGAAAAGCTAACGTTAGGTTTTCTAATGTAATCTATTTTATTATAAAATAAGAAATTAAATATTAAAATATGTTGAAAAACTGAGCGGAAAGGTCTAAATTTCCTAACGTGAAAGAAAAAAATATCCGGAAAAAACGCTCAGGAATAAAAGCCTATCTCTACCTTGCTCCTGCAATTGCTGTTGCTGCAGTGTTTTACTGGTACCCTTCATTAAAAAGCCTCATTGAATCATTTTTTAACGTAAACGGAAACGGGGAAATACTGAGCTTTGCAGGCCTTGAAAACTACAGAATCCTATTCAGGGATCCGGCCTTCATAAACAGCCTGAAGGTAACCCTTAAATTCATAGTACTCTTTGTACCTGCAAACACCTTTGTAACGCTTCTGGCTGCTTCCCTTACAAGAAGACCCAGCAGGCTTTCCTTCATACCCGAGTACATATTCTTCACCCCGGTAGCTGTCTCCCTTTCAGCCTACAGCCTGCTTATGAAGGAAATCTTCAGGGGAAACGCTTCCGTACTAAACAACCTGTTCGGCACAACCTTTTCAGGAATAACAACACCGGGAGGTGCCATGGCAGTACTGGTCATACTGGGAATCTTTCTTGATTTCGGAATAGATTACATACTGCTCATGTGTGCCTTCAGAAGCATAGACAAATCGGTAGTAGAGGCGGCCCGTATGGACGGAGCCGGTGGCTGGAGGCTTTACTGGTGCGTTGAAGTTCCCATGATTAAGGAGACTGTTCTTATAACCATCTTCCTGGCCCTCAAGGACGCCATACTGATCTCCGCTCCTATAATAATCCTCACAGAAGGCGGACCTTTCAGAAGCACGGAGACAGTCATGTTCTACTACTATACAGAGGCCTTCAGAAGCGGAAACAGGGCCGTGCAGAACGCCCTGGCCTCCCTTGTGCTGACCCTGGCTGCCTTTGTCATGGCACTTTTTCCAATGAAAAACAGACTTACGGGGGATAAAGCATGAAAATGAAAAGAAAGCCCCTGGACTTTGTAAGATACATATTGAGAAAGGTTCTTCTTGTAACCCTTTCACTGATTATCATCTTCCCGCTTTTCTACATGGCAAGTTCCTCCCTCTTCTCTTCCTCAGACTTCAACAACCTGAGGCTTCTGCCGTCAGTGCCGGTGTGGGAGAACTACGTGAAGGCTCTTAATAACAAATACTTCTTCACTTACGTTTTCAACTCCATAGGCACCTCGGTACTCTCAGCGCTGTTAAGGACAGTTATTGTAAGCCTTGCGGCCTTTGCCTTTGCATTTCTCTCCTTCAGGGGGAAGAAGGCCATATTCATAGCCCTTGTGCTCACCCTATTTATCCCGCAGGAAGCCATACTCTACCAGAACTACAGAACCGTAGCCGGTCTTGGACTTCTTGACAGCTGGCTTGGAATAATAATTACGGGACTCTTCCCGGCAGCCCAGATGCTTCTTATTACCGGCTCTTTCTCTTCAACAGGAAAGGAGGTGTATGAAGCTTCAAAGATAGACGGGGCTACGGATCTTAAGTTCATGATCCACATACTTCTGCCGCTATGCAGTCCGGCTGTCATGACGGTAGCCATTCAGAGCCTTATAGTGAGCTTTAACAGCTACCTCTGGCCTCTGCTTGTTACCAACAAACCGGCATCCAGAACCATACAGACCGGTATGACCATGCTGGGCTTTGCAGAATCCGGTCAGTACGGACCGCAGATGGCAACCCTTGTGCTTGTCACTCTGCCCTTCCTAATCATCCTGGCCTTCACCAGGAAAAAAATTGAGTCAACATTAATCAGGAGATAGAAAATGAAAAAACTTACAGTATTACTCTTAACGGCCCTTGTTGCTTTCTCTGTTTTTGCGGGAGCCTCTGCAGAGAAAAAGGAAACAGTGGAGGTTGAAATCTGGCACTCAGCCCAGGGAACAAACTCTACAGTATTTGATGAGATAATTGATGACTTTAACAGCACGGTCGGAAAGGAAAAGGGAATTCACGTTGAGTCCATCTACCAGGGAAAGGCAAACGATGTTCTTACCAAGGTAAAGGCTGCTTCCGGCACCTCTTCTCTTCCGGACATAGCCATGATGGATGCAACTGCTGCAGTAGACATGAACACCAGCCGGGACCTTGTAACCATAGATGCTCTTGGAATAGACACATCCAGGATTCTCGAGAACGGGCTGTCCTCATACACATCTGAAAACGGCCTTCTGGCCCTTCCTTTCAACGCTTCAGCCCTTCTTTACTACTACAACAAAAGTCTCTACGATTCTTTGAACATTGTCCCGCCAGGGACCATAGAAGAGATGGCTCAGGCTGTTGCAAAGACAGGTAAGAAAGATGAGAAGGGGAACCTTGTAAGAGCAGGTTTTGCAGGAATTCCAACAACCTTTGAGCTCTCCACATTCATAGGCGCCCAGAAGGGATTAAGCTTCCTCCTGGACAACAGAAACGGTCATGACGGACTTGCTACAAAGGTCATCTTCGGGGAAGAAGGCACCTACAAAGCCTTCCTTCTCGAGTGGAAGAAGGTCTATGACACAGGATACTACAGCACAATAGGATCAGGAGTAACGGCGGAGTTCACTTCAGGACGCTGTGCAGCCATGCTCGCCTCCTCCAGCAACCTCGCTTCCGTCATAAACAACGCAGAAGGCTTTGAAGTTGGAGTCAGTGCTGTTCCTGTTGTAAATAGTGAGGCCACAGGCGGCACAGTCATTTCCGGTGGAGCACTCTATGCTTTCAGTTCAAGTGAAGCCGTAAAGACTGTTCTTGAGTACCTCATCTCTCCTGAAGTTCAGGCAAAGTGGTCAGAAGGAACAGGCTATGTTCCGGTAAACACCGACACCTACAAGACAGAGAGTTACTCAAAATTCCTTGCCGAAAACCCTCTCTACAGAGTTGCTTCAGATGCGCTTTTAAACTCAAACGCAAAGATGACAAACGTATGGGTACCTTCTGCCTACTCAGTCTACTACGCCTTCCAGACAAATATTGTTAACTACCTGAACGGAACAGATATTGATGCAACAGTCTCTGAGATGGAGGAGATCATAAACAGCGCCATCAAGGTTTACAGGGAGCAGAACTGACTTTCCCTGTCCCTTCAGGGCGGTTATAATCAGAACTATGAAACGCTACAGAATAGGTGAAATTTCCAGACTTTCAGGACTCACTCTCAGAACCATAAGGTACTACGGAGAGCTCGGGCTTCTTTCAGAGGCCCGCTCCAAAGGCGGCCAGAGGTACTACACTGATGAGGATCTTGTATACCTGAAGAGGATAATTGAACTTAAGTCCCTCGGCTTCTCCCTTGAAGAGATTGAGAAAATCATAAGACTGAGAAGTGAGGATAAGAGCGGAAACAAAAGAAGGACTGAGCTGCTTACCCAGTACAGGAGCAAGCTCTCCCAGGATATTGAAAGAATGAAAAGCCTTCAGAGCCACATAGATGAGCTCAACTGGCATATAAAACAGCTTGAGGGTGCCGAGGATGGATTTAAATCCTGCCCCGGCAGCCTCTGTGTCAGCTGTGAACACAAAACTAAATGTATATTCTTCAGAGAAGCCTGAATTATACGTAGTCTACTACTGTTGCCCACTTGAGAAGGAACTCCCTCTCATCCTTATTTCCCTTAACTGACTGAGATGCAGCTACAATAGGAATCCAGCTCTGTACGTACGGCTTTGGAGTCCTGGTCTTCTTGCAGAACAGGTCCAGGTACTTCTCTGCAACTTCCTTCTTATCCTCAAGATAGAACAGAAGGTAGGTTCTGGCAGCATCTGCTGAGCCGTTACCCTGTGTTGCGTGTGACCAGTCAAGAATATAGACCTTTCCGTCAGAGCCGAAAACAACATTTGACGGGTTGAAGTCACCGTGGCAGAGCCTTGTGTGACGCGGCATGCCGTCAAGTCTTGTATGAAGGTCATACTTCTGAATGCTGTCCAGGTCGGAGATTCTGATCTTGTTTATCATCTTCTCCCTTAAAAGGCTCAGCATGGGGCACTTTCTTGACTGAACATCTATCTGTATGTCTACAAACTTCTCAAGGTACTCATCGAGCTTTTCAGGATTCTTCTTCATAAGTGAATCCATGGTCTCGCCTTCAATATATTTATAGGTAATGGACCTCTTTCCATCTTCAGTACATACATCAAGAACCTCAGGAACATTAAGGCCTGCTTCTTCAACACGGGCCAGGTTTAGGGCCTCATTGAGTATGTCAGACTTTGAAAAGCTGTCTTCAAATGTCTTTACGCACCTGTCTCCGTCCCTGTAAATCTTTTTAGCCTTTCTCTGGGCAATAAGCTCTTTTGAGTTCATCTCATACCTCCTCATGTTTGCCGTAGTATGCGTTAAGATACATCTGCTTTATTTCGCTCATAAGCGGATATCTCGGGTTTGCACCTGTGCACTGGTCATCAAAGGCCTGTTCAACCATATCATCAAGGCGGCTGAGGAAGTTCTCTTCATCAATTCCGTACTCCCTGATTGAGCTCTTTATATTGATCTTAACCTTAAGCTCATCAATGGCCTTGATCAGGTTGTTAAGTTTTTCCGTGTCGTTCTTTCCGCCAAGACCCAGGTTCTCTGCAACCATGGCGTAGCGCCTTAATGTCTTAGGATACTTGTACTGCGGGAATGTACCCATCTTTACCGGAACTTCTGCAGCGTTGAAGAGAAGAACCTCATCAATCATGAGTGCATTTGCAACTCCGTGCGGGAGGTGGTGGAAGGCTCCAAGCTTATGGGCCATGGAGTGACAGACACCGAGGAAGGCATTTGCAAAGGCCATACCGGCCATTGTTGCTGCATTTGCCATCTTTTCCCTGGCTTCAACGTTACTTCCGTCTTCATAGGCCAGAGGCAGGTACTCAAAAATCATCTTCAGAGCCTGGATTGCAAGTCCGTCGGTGTAGTCTGTTGCCATAACTGAAGCAATTGCCTCAAGAGCGTGTGTTACTGCGTCAATTCCGGAGGCTGAAGTCAGTCCCTTAGGAGCACTCATGTGGTAGTCAGTATCAATGATTGCCATGTTCGGAAGAAGCTCGTAGTCGGCAAGCGGGTACTTAACTCCGCTCTTCTCATCTGTAATGACAGCAAACGGTGTTACTTCAGAACCTGTTCCTGCAGATGTCGGGATTGCTACAAAGTAAGCCTTCTCTCCCATCTTCGGGAATGTG
>JAIKXP010000105.1 GCA_024684115.1 Sphaerochaetaceae bacterium
GCTCAGTGTCTGCAGGTGCTGGAAGCAGTCGCGTCTCATGTCATTTTCAACATAGACTCCCAGGTAGTGACCCCAGCGGATTCTTATGTAGTTTAAAATCATCTGTGCAACATAGATTGCAAACATAACCCCGAATACCTGGATCATAACGTCCCAGTTCTTATCAGGAATATAGGTTTTAAGCAGTTCTCTGGTCAGATTCGGGAAAATAACCGAGAGAATTGAACTTAATGCCGCAGCTGCCATGTCAAACCAGAACAGTGCCTTGTACGGCTTGTAATATGAGAAAAATAACTTGAGTTTCCTCATTAACTCCTTCCTTACTTCTTCTTGAAAATTTTCTTAAAAAAGGCGACAAGACCCCTCTTTTCTGCCTTTTCTTCTTTCTTTTCTACTTTCTTTTCTTTTGTCTTTGTTTCCGGTTTTTTCGTCTCAAAACCGTACTTCTTTCTATAGTACTCAAGTCTCTCTTCCTCAGTCATGGAACCAAGGTGTTTTGCAGGGGCTGTCTTCTTTTCCTGCTGCTTTTTCTGAGTCTGTTTTTTAGTTGTGTTCTTTTCCGGCTTTGGAGAGCTCTTTGGTTTTCTTTCGTTAAGGTTCACATTAAGAGACTTATCCTCTATCTCAGGCAGGTTGTCCGGCCAGATTACGGGGATCTTCATGTTTATATACTTCTCAATTGCCTCAAGACCGTATACAAACTCCTCGTCTGCAAGGGTTATGGCCTTACCGCTCTTACCGGCACGGGCTGTTCTTCCAATCCTGTGGACGTAGTTTTCATAGTCCTCAGGGACATCGTAGTTTACTACAAGGGGAAGGTCGTCTATCTGAAGCCCCCGTGCAGCTACGTCGGTAGCAACAAGGATACGGATCTTGCCGTTCTTCAGCTTGGACAGAGACTCGTCGCGTGCCTTCTGGGAGAGATCTCCTGAAAGGCATGCTGTTGTGTAGCCGTTTGCGGAGAGGCGCTTTGAGATGTTTGTGGTCATGTATCTGCTGTTTGTGAAAATCAGAACCTCTTTGGGATTCTCTCTTGCAAGCAGCTGAAGAAGGAGCATGAACTTCTCGCTCTTGGCTACGTGGTAGAGCTCCTGTGTAATCTTATCAACTGTGATACTGTCACTTTCAAACTCAATGGTCTCAGGGTCATTCATATGCTCCCAGGCCATGTTTCTGACCCTCTCCTCAAGTGTTGCCGAGAAGAGCATGGTCTGTCTCTGGTCTCTGGGGCGGAGCATGGAGAAGATACGTTTTAAATCCGGGTAGAAGCCCATGTCAAAGAGACGGTCAGCCTCATCTATTACAAATGTTGTTATCTTCTTGCTGTCTATGCGGCCTTCCTTCATAAATTCAATGAGGCGACCGGGGGTTCCCACATAGAGGTTGCAGCCCTTCTTAAGAAGCTTCTCCTGCGCATCATATCCAACACCGCCGTAGAAGCACCCCGTAGTAAAGCCCTTGATTCCTGAGGAAAGTGTTTTTGCAACCGCGGCAATCTGCTGGGCCAGTTCCCTGGTCGGAGCTATTACCAGGCAGCTTGTATCTTCCCCCTCTTCCTTCTTTCTCAGGTAGGTTTCAAGAAATGTTATTACAAAAACTGCTGTCTTGCCGCTGCCCGTCTTTGACTGGACCATTATGTCCTTACCGGTGAGGCAGACGGGAAGAGCCTCCTCCTGTACTTTCATGCAGGTCTCAAAGCCTGCGTTTTCAATACCCTTGAGCACCTGCTCATGAAGGGTAAGATCCGAAAATTTCATCCTGTGATTACCTCTCACTTCTGTGAGTCGGGATATTTGAGAACGTCTCTTGGTTTTGAACCGCCCTTGGCAGGACCAATGTAGCCTGCATCTTCAAGCTGCTCTATCAGATTGGCAGCACGGTTGTAACCTATGTTCAGGCGACGCTGCAAGTAGGAGGCAGAGGCCTCTCCTTTTTCTGCAACAAGGTGCCATGCCCTTGAAAAAAGGTCTTCTCCTGAATCCTGGGAAGAAAGAGTTCCGTTGGGGTTCTCCTCTTCTTCCTCTTCTTCGTCCTCAAAGTAGGCTTCGTCAACATAATCAGGCTTTTCCTGTTCCTTGACAAAGTCCACAATATCTTCGACTTCTGAATCTATATAAGCGCCCTGTATTCTCTGTTGTGTTCCGCTTGACGGACTTGCGTAGAGCATGTCTCCGCGACCAAGAAGCTTCTCTGCACCGTTTTCATCAAGAATAATTCTGCTGTTTGATGAGTTGGCAACTGCAAAGGCAATCTT
>JAIKXP010000135.1 GCA_024684115.1 Sphaerochaetaceae bacterium
ATAGGCCTGACGTGAAATCCCAATCTTCTCGGAAATAGTTTCCTGAGAATAACCGTGGATCTTACGAAGCGTGACAAGATTATCTTTCAACATCTGCTGGTTCCTCATAAATCTATCTTCTCGAAACTTTTGCAAGCTCCTTTGCAGGATAATACAGTCATAAGTAAAAAGATAATTATTCCGCTACCAAAAAGAAGAACCTGTGTTGTAAAACTCTCTGTCCCGAAGGCGTTTACAACTTCAAGAGAAGGCACATGGTGCAGGGCTTCAGAAATGAAGATTACCAGAAAAGCGGCAATCACGAACAAAACAAACGGCTTAGCAAACTTGTACGCAGTCTTGAAAAACCCACCGAGAAAAATCCAGTTAAAAAGGCTGAAAATCACACAGGCCATACCCAGGGCAAATAGATTGGCGTTCATCAGCTCATTGTTACGGTACACGGCCAACTTCGAAAAAACCGTCATACGAAGAACAACAGAAAGGGCCATAAGAAGGAGCGCACACCCCTCAATCATGCACACAAACAGGTATTTGCCCTTCACCACATCCTTCTTTGCTATAGGAAGCAGCACTGAAAATACAATATCATTTGCCTCTCTGGCGCTCTGAAATTCCTGAAACAGGCCCAGAGAAACAAAGAAGGCTCCGCATAGGACAGGATAGCCCGGAAGCAGAAACATGAAAGAAAAAAAACAAACAGGTATGTAAGCACAGAAGCACTCAGAAACATTTCTTTTCTTAATATGTTACGCATGAAGAACACTCCTTTCCAGACGAACTATGGTATCCTCAAGACTCTCTTTATCCTGAGAGAACTGTTTTACAAACTCTGCCTTTGAAGATGCTCCTCTGATTCTTCCACCAGATATGTAAATTATGTCATCAGCGCATTTTTCTAAATCCGAGATAATGTGCGTGGAGAAAAATACAGATACACCTTCGTTTCTGAGACCTGAAAAAACATCAAGAAGTTCGTTTCTGGAAAACGGATCAAGACCACTTGTAGGCTCATCCAGAATCAGAACCTCTGCCATGTGAGAAAGAGCCAGCATGAGGCTAACCTTCACCTTCATTCCTTCAGACAATTCGAGGGGAGTTTTAGTTTCGTCGATTGAGAAATAAGAAAGATATTTTCTATATACAGACTCATCCCAGCTGTCATAGAACCGTTTAACAACATCCACTATCTCTCTTATTCTTTTTCGCGGATACCAGCTCACCGTTCCCGTACTATACCCTATTCGCTTTTTGATTTCAGCCTCATTACCATTAAGGCTTTTGCCGAAATAAGAGACCTTCCCGCCATCAGGATGAATCATGTTAAGCATGGACTTGATGGTAGTCGTTTTACCTGCGCCGTTTCTTCCTATAAATCCGGCAATTCTTCCGCCCTCCAGCGAAAAAGACACATTATTAAGTTCAAATGAGGGGTACCTTTTCACAAGACCCTGAACTTCCACAATATTCATAAACACCTCTGAAAATATGATTTGTTTGATTATTGTGAAGTGCAGTTGCCCGAATATCCACCAACCGCATATAACAGAAAACAGGAATTTCTGTTATAGCTGGTTGCGTTGAAGAAAAACACTTTACACAGTAGCGATAATAACTATTCGCGGATAAACCTTAGAGTCCTTTTGATGGTTAATAGATAGAAGTCTGACCTGTAGTATACCGAATTTACACAAAACTATTTGCAGTCTCATTTTTGGATTCGCCAAATGTGGGATTAAGCAGGTAATATGTTCCTTTCTTCCCTTCTCCCATCCGGACCAGCAATCCCTTTTCAGTCAGATCAGAAAGGTCTCTGGTGGCCGTTGCACTCTGGCATTTGGTCATTTTCATCCACTTGTCTGCTGTCAGTTTGCCGAAAAAGGATCCGTTGGCCAGATGATAAATCATATGCATTTGCCTGGAGTTATACAGATTTGGGTCGAGAGATTCCATAATTACGGAGACGCGGAGTTTTTTGCGACACTGATCGACAGAATCAGAAAGGCTGGTGCATATGGTATCAACATACCAGACAATCCATTGTGTTATATCACACTCCTCTGAATTCTGTGCTGAATTAAGAGAATCATAATACCCTCTCCTGTCTTTGAGTATGGCACTTGACATATTGTATGGTCTGAACTCTGATCCGGAATGCATGGAAAGGATGTAGTTCGCAATTGCTCTGGAAATTCTTCCGTTTCCGTCATAGAACGGATGAATAGACACAAACCAGAATGATGCCACAGCACTCCTTATCAGGAGATTAGGTTCCTGCTCCGAGTTAATGTAGTCGATAAGGCGTTCCATTTCGGAACTGATTCTTTCTGCAGGAACTCCTTCGTAAAGAATCTCAGTTTCACGTTGTTTGCTATGTACAACATATATCGGTCCACTTCTGAAAGCCCCTATGTGTTTCGGGGCAAAGCCTTTCGCAACTCCATCAAAGAGCAGGCAATGCCAATTCATCAGCCTTTCCAATGTAAGAGGAGAATGGTTTCTGTTCGCATCGATTACAAGACTGGAAACACTCTCCGCATTTCTGTCATGCTTTGCCTTGATGGCCATATCAACATCCAGGTGCTTGAGAATTGAGGAATATACGCTGTCATACTGTAGTTTGACTCCCTCTATTGAGGAGCTGGAAACTGTGTCGGAAGACAGGATTTCTGCTATCATTATCTGTCTGGTACGATCAGAAAGCATTGTGAAAACACCATCTGCAATTCCCTTCTTGTATAGGTATCTGTTGTAAGCGTTTTCCACCTGATCCTTATCCCATTTTAATTCAGGCCACTTTTTATTCTGCCAGATGTATGACATGTTTTCCCCTCAAATATGATTGATTTGATTTATTTTTATATTTATATTAATCATAAATGATGAATAAATCAAGTTGTATCCAGTTTCCCATCAAATTTGATTAGTAAAGATGCAGATTAAAGAACATTGGGAAGAAACAGCTCGTGTATAGAAGAATGTTTATTTAAAATACGGGTTTTGAGAATAAATTATGTGTTAACAGTACACATGTCTCGACGTTGTTTTCATTGATTAACCGCTTTTTCATTTCCAAAGTCAATTGAACGATTTCATTAATTCGCCTATTGAGCATATATCAACTTAGCATTATTTATTAAGGCTGTCTTCATCCAACAAAAAGTCATAGATATTCATAA
>JAIKXP010000141.1 GCA_024684115.1 Sphaerochaetaceae bacterium
CTTATCGGTCTTGCAATAGGGCTTATCCTGCACTTTGCAAAACCTCTTGAATCATAAACCTTTTCATTTTCTCCTGATTTGTTAATCTCTCTTTGCGGGAGCCGGAGTTTCCGGCTCCTGCATCTTTTTTTCTGATAATAATTGACATATGTCAGAAACGTTTGTATGCTTTAGATATCTGACATATGTCAGAAATAAGTTGGAACGGAAAGGATTTCAAATGCCGAGACCAAAGCGTTGCAGAAAAATCTGCAGTTATCCGGACTTCTGGAGTTTTGCACCTGAAGAGGGCAAGGCTCAGGATACGGTTCTGCTTAAGCTGGATGAACTTGAAGCCATACGCCTGATTGACTACAACAGAATGACGCAGGAGGAATGTGCCTCTGTTATGGGAGTCTCAAGGGCTACGGTTGCCGGTATTTATGAGAGTGCCAGATTCAAGGTTTCAGATGCTCTGCTTAACGGGAAGAGAATCAGGATAACCGGAGGCTCCTACTGCATAGATTCCATTCCGGACAGTACAAAGATTAACGAGATAGGAGAAAATGAAATGAGAGTTGCAGTAACTTATGAAGACGGAATGATCGGTCAGCATTTTGGCAGAACCGAGCAGTTTAAGATTTATGATATTGATGTGGACAAGAAAGAGATTACCGGATCCCAGGTAATTGATACAAACGGAACAGGACATGGTGCTCTTGCAGGATTTTTAAGGGCTGCTGAGGTTCAGGTTCTTATCTGCGGCGGTATAGGCATGGGTGCGAGAGTAGGTCTTTCACAGGTTGGAATTCAGATTCTTCCCGGCGCTGCAGGAAATGCAGATGAGGCTGTAAAGGCTCTGATTGCAGGAACTCTTGAGTATGATCCTGATACACAGTGTCACCATCATGACCATGAAGAGGGTCACGAATGTGGCCACGGAGAGGGCCACGAATGTGGTCACGGTGAGGGTCACGGCTGCTGCCACTGATTTTGGTTTTTATTGTTTTAGTTGTATTTGTGGGCTCCTTTTCCTTCGGGGAAAGGAGTTTTTTTATGTTGAGAGGCTGATTATTATTGAGGCCATTTCTGCACATTCTGCTTCACAGTTGTCATTCAGCCAGTTCTTGATCAGTGCATTAATGCCTGCCTTGCAGTAGAGGACGTGGTATTTTCCGTATTTGTTGCTCTCGGCTTTTATGAAGCGGTTTATCATACTTGGGCTCTCATTCCTTCCGGACCTGTACCATGCATCGTAGAAAGACTTGTTCTTTTTTATGCTCTCAAGAATCACAGTCATTCTTTTCTCTGTCATGATGCTTTCTCCCAGGGCCGGGTCAATTAAAAGGTCTTTTATCTCTTTTGCCATCCTCTGTTCTATCTTCTCCTGAAGGTTGAGAATGTCAGTGTAGTGGGCGTAGAAAGTTGCTCTGTTGACCTTTGCCTTTGTACATATTTCAACAACATTTACCGGCCTTTTCGGGTGTTTTGAAAGGAGGTATAGATAGGTTTCTTCCAGCAGCCTTTCGGTGTTTCTGCTTCTGGCGTTGTTAATTGTATTCATAAGACCTCCTTTAATCCGACACATATTTTACTTATGTTGATTGTTTTACGGATAGTTTAATCTTATCTTTAAAACAACAGATGTTCAATTAATAAAAAGGTGCATTTATGGAATTTGATAAAGTCAGTCCTTCAAAGCTCATGCTCAAGATGTGTATTCCGTCAGTTATAACCATACTGATCATGGAAATATATCACATGGCTGATATTTTCTTTGTTGGACAGATTAACAACACCGCCATGGTCAGCGGACTTTCACTCGCTTCTCCTATTATTGCTTTAGTCTCAACCGTTGGCGTTCTTATCGGCGGTGGTGGCAGCTCTGCACTGGCCATGATGCTTGGGAAGAAAAACAGGTCAGATGCAGAACATGTTGTTTCTTTCTGTTACTGGACATCTGCCGTTCTGGGACTGGTTTTCGGAATTCTGCTTTATTTCTCTGCTCCATTTCTTTCAAGACTTTTCGGGGCTAAAGGGGAGTCCTATGAGTATTGCAGGCAGTACATAAGTATTTTTGCTCTCGGAGTTCCTTTTATGTGTTTTTCCTCAGCTATGGGAAGTCTGATCAGAGGAAACGGAAATTCCTACCAGTCCCTTATCGGTAATATGACGGGAACAGTCCTTAATATTGTACTGGATCCCTTATTTATAATTGTCTTTTCCCTTAACGTAAAAGGTGCTGCAATTGCAACTGTTGTATCAAATATTGCCTCAGCAGGTTTTTATGTAATTTACATGAGAACAAGGTCCTTCGGGCTCTCCTGTTCTTTTAAAAACTATACCTTGAGAAAGGATATATCTCTTCTTGTTCTTTCTCTCGGTGTGCCTATGGCCTTCATGACGGTCCTGAATTTTACAACAGGGACGCTGACCAGAAGAATTCTTGCTTCCTATGGTGATATTGCAGTTTCGGCTCTGAGTATTACAGGAAAGGTTGTTTCCTTTGTTACCATGCTTCAGATGGGAATTACGGCAGGCATACAGCCTGTTATGGCCTATTTTTACGGAGCAGAAGATTATGTAATGCTCAAAAATTATTTTAAGAGAACGGCCATTACAGTTATATGTATAGGGACAATTCTCACCGTTTTATGCTTCCTCTTCGGCCCGTTTGTGATAGGCATGTTTATGGATAATCCTGAGGTTGTGGAAATTGGTGTAAGCAGCATGAAGGTCATGCTCATCTGTGCCCCTATTGCCGGAATTCAGATGCTTACCACCTCTTTTTTCCAGGCAGTAAAAAAGCCCATGACATCTCTGATTCTTTCAGTTGTCAGAGATGGTGTTCTTTATATTCCCATCGTTTTTCTCTTTAACTCAATATGGCAGCTTAACGGGTATGTTGCAGCCAGACCGGTGTCAACATTTCTGTCAATCTGCGTGTGTCTGATTGTACTTCGTTTTGGCTTTGATTTTAGCGCTTGAATTTACAATCTAAGTGCAACAGATGAATAAAAAGGAAGTGACCCAGAACTTCTGATAGAATGGTGTTTGCGACGACATCACTCATCGGAGGTTACGATGGGTCACTACAGACATCTTACACTGGAAGAACGGGAAATGATAATGGCTTTATACCATGAAGGCCGAAGGATAAGCGAGATTGCACGGATAATCGGGAGGAACAGGAGTACAATCTCAAGAGAACTGAAGAGGAATCGG
>JAIKXP010000006.1 GCA_024684115.1 Sphaerochaetaceae bacterium
TCAATGAGTTTTCTCTCGGCTGCCGGAAAGGTGTCCGGAGTGACATTTTTAGCTGTCGGAGTCGGAAGAAGGAAACCAAGCGGACAGTAGTTGAAAACGCAGTATGTGGAGGCAAAGGATGAGGCTGAAGGATAGGCAGATCTAAAGAGACCCCAGAGTCTTCTGCCGCTTACCTCGCTGTTGGGACAGTCCAACCCAAGAACCGGGCGCTTCGGGTGCTCGCGGAATGGCTTGCCAACCGGGCAGGTACAGCCAAGATACTCTTTGACGGTGTTGATTTCACCGAAAGGAACTCCATTCTGCATCATGCCGAATGGACCCGGGTTCATACCGAGGAAAAGCACGGATGCAGTGGGCTTTACATACTTTTCAAGAAAGAGACGGTGGTTATCCCAGGCATATTCGAGCGGGTTGTAGATGTAGCCGTCAAAGGAAAGTTCAAGGTTCGAACAGGCCCTGCCAAAATCACGGGTAAGACTTATCAGATCTTCGGTGAAACTCATCAGCCTGCTCCATATAACGCATAAAGCGTGAAAAAGAAATAGGCGCTGCCAGGATTGAACTGGCGACTTCTACCGTGTGAAGGTAGCACTCTCCCGCTGAGTTAAGCGCCCGAAAAACGAAATCGAAAAACGAAAACAAAAACGAAATCAGTTAACAGAAATGATTTCGAAAATCAATTATAAAGACCGAAGACGAACTTGGCAATTGCTTTTCCGACACCACTGTCATTATTTGAAGCGCTCACGTATGAAGCACACTGAAGGGCCTCAGGAACGGAGTTTGCAACAGCAACGGAGATGCCGGCTTTTTCAAGCATGGATATGTCGTTGTAGTCGTCCCCTATTGCCATGATTTCAGACATTGGAGTTTTGTAGAAGTGGCTTAAGTCTTCCAGAGCTGTACCCTTGGAGAAGCCGCCCTCCATGATCTCGAGGAACTGGTAGCCGGGGTAGTAGACAACCTTGCTGGAAGTAAGGCCGGCAGCTGTAAGTTCCCTGCGGAAATTATCAAGAGTTTTCTTCTCGGGGGCCATGGTAACTATCTTGTTGGTCCTGCGGGTGGCGCAGAATTCATCAAGGTCCACGAGCTCGCACTCGCGGCGGTAGAGGGCCCTCTTCTGTGTGTAGGTAAAGCCTTCCCTCTTGTCCATGCACCAGGAGGTACCGTCAAAGAGGATGAGATCCATGTTGCATCTGCGGGCAGTATCAATAATGATTCTGAGGGTTTCAGGACTCATGCGGTGCTCGATCAGCACGTTGTTTTCCTCATCGTAGAGGGCGCAGCCGTTGAAGCCTGAAACAGGTCCGTTTATACCCAGATCCTCGTAAATCATCCTGACAGCAGGAAGGAGACGGCCGGAAACAAGGACAAACTTTACGCCCTTTTCTTCAACAGCCCTTTTGATCCAGTATCTGTTCTCATCTGTAATTCTTTTGTCATCAGTAAGAAGAGTTCCGTCAATGTCACAACAAATAATTTTCACAGCCATGCCATGATTCTACACAATTGCACAAAACGTGCCAATGTGAGAAACTCAATACATGCCCAAAACTACTCAGGAAGAAACAGCAAACAAAGATTTAACAGCAGTTGAGATTCATTCATGTGCAGCCGAGAACAGCACCATGAGCTTTCCGCTTGGAGCCCTGTGCATAAAAACAGCCCTTAACACCATGAAACCTCAGGTATTCAGGGCAGCTGTTTACGAAAACCTTGTAACCTATGACTACAGGGAACAGGCAGAAAAATGCGCCGAAAGAAAGCCACAGGCGGTAGGACTGTCAGTTTACATCTGGAACTACGAATGGATGTGCAGTTTTGCAGCAGAACTCAAGAGGCTGTACCCTGAGGTAATAGTTTTTGCAGGCGGCCCGCAGGCCTCTGCATTCAGGGCAGATTTCCCGGATTTCCTGAACTTTGCGGTAACCGGTGAAGGTGAAGTTACCACACCCAGGCTGCTGCTCAAGGCCTTCGAGCTCAAGAAGGAAGGAAAGGAAATCAAAGAGGTAGTTCAGTCAGAGCTTCCGGATTTAAACACGCTTGAAAGCCCGTTCCTTAGCGGCCAGGCTGACAACCAGCTCAGAAACACGGATGCGGTGCTGTGGGAAATGACCCGCGGCTGCCCCTTCGGCTGTGCCTTCTGCTTTGAAAGCCGCGGCAACAGAAGCGTCAGGGACTATCCGATTGAGCGCATAAAGGAGGAGTTTTTCTACCTCCTGAAGTTTGATATTTGCAAGGTATTCGTACTCGACCCCACCTTTAACCTGAACATGGACAGGGCCAAGGAAATCCTCACCTTCCTGATAGAAAACGCGCCCGCAGACATGCATTTCACGTTTGAAATCAGGGCTGAACTCATTGACAGTGAACTGGCCCGCCTGCTTGCAAGCCTCAACTGCTCCGTCCAGATCGGCCTGCAGAGCTCAGACGAAAAAGTACTCAAAAACATAAACAGAAGCTTTGACCGCGCCCGATTCGAAAGGAACATGAAACTTCTCAGCCGCGAGGGAGTGGCCTTTGGACTTGACGTCATAATTGGCCTTCCAGGCGATACCCTTCACACCTTCCGCTCCACCCTGGATTTCGCAGTTTCACTGCAGCCGAGTAACATTGACTGCTTCATCCTCTCTCTGCTGCCCGGTACGGAGCTTAATGAGAAGAAAGAGCTGCTGGGGCTTAAGACGGATGAGAGCGTAATGAGAAATCTGGTCAGTTCACCGACTTTCAGCGAGAAGGACATTTGCCAGGCAAAGGACCTGGCCCATGCAATGGACCTCTTTTACACCAAAGGGGAAGCCGACATGTGGATTCACTGTATTCTTGAGACCCTCAATATTAGTGCGTGCAATCTGTTTTCGCTGTTTTCAAAGTGGATGAAACAGACGGGCAGGAGCGAAGAAGAGGATATCTGGATTCTACAGGACGACTTTGTGACTTCCCTTTTTGAGAAGACGAGCAACGGAAAGCTCGTGCCTGCAATCAGGAGTTTCATGGAGCTTCATCAGGGTCTGTGTTACGTCAGGGACTGCGGAGAGCCGGCTACGCTGGAGCTGTCCTACACGCCGGATGACCTGTCTGTGCTGGACAGGATGAGTCTCAGTGAGTTCGTTAAGACGAGAAAGCCGAGGCATTGCACCCCGACCATAGATCTGGACTACGACGGCAGCGTGATAATAAGATAAACCCCGCTCCCGCCCCTTTTTCTGTTTTACAAGACAACTCTTCATCAGTTCTTCAGCTATTTTACTTTTCACGGGTAGAATGTATAAAATTCTTAAGCTAAAAGACTTACTTTGAAAAAATCAGATGAAGATTCTGACAGCTAAGGACCTTTCTGAATGGGTTTTAAAGTCTGCTCTTCATCCAATTCAACTATTTGAAGTCAATTATCTAAAATTCTTCATCCATTTAACCTGGAAAAAATCATTTAACTGAAAGATATAGACAATACAGTGTATTTATAAGCCTCTTAAAGCTTTGCAAGCCTTACTCTCTTCATCCAATTCAAAAGTTTAAGGGGGATTATCTAAATTTCTTCATCCAATCATCATGGAAAAAATTATTTAACTGAAAGATAAAAGCAAATCCCCTCAACGTTCTTCAGCTGTCAGATATTTCACGGGCAGAATGTATAAACTTCACAAAAGGCATAGAGCTTCTGAGCGTGAGCTATAGTGATTAATAGCCTACTGAGTCAATGAACCATGTTCCGAGAGATTCTATTCTCTTTAGGAAGGCTGACGGAAGGTCGACTGTTACAAACAGAACCTTTACCGTAGGCTCCTGGTTATAGACAACCGAAAGACCGTAGACGAGTATTCCTTCCTCGGTCATGGTTGCATCTATATACATATGAAGAGAGTTGGCCTTCACGCACGTAAATCCCATATACTTTATGTCTTTTACGTTTGTAATCTCCATGAAGATTTCATCATTGTAGGCATAATACTCGAGCTTATAAACGTTTCCGCCGAAACGGGAATCCTTAAGGTATGCGTAGGAAGAAACACGGTTCGGAACAGAGGTGTAGACAGGATCTTCTATTTTCTTTCTGGCATCTGGAGCGGAGAGCATGGAAGCTTCCTTGAAAAGAACCTCTCCCTTTCCGTTTGAGCTTTGGGAATCATACTCAACCCCTACAATAGTTGAAATCTTCTGCATAATGTTGAAAAGCTCAATGTACTTCTCTTCCTTAGTCATGTTCTTGAATGATTCAGGATAGGGAATGAAGTTTAAAACGGAAACTGAAAATGCATAATCAAGATTCTCGGTATCCCTTGCCATGTTCCAGGCTATTGAGCCGTAAGGAGCAAGTTCTGAGGTACTGTCTCCTGTGGTTGTAAGAGACTCAACTGACTCTCCCCTCATAATCTTCTCATAATCACTGTCTGAAAGTTCGGGAAGTATTTCCCTGACTGAAGAAAGTCCGAAGACTGTAAAACAGGAAAGAAGAAGAACGAAAATAAGGAAAGATTTTTTAATATGCATTTTTATTGAAGAATCCTTTGAAGAATGTGAGGACTATGATCTTAAAATCAAGCCATGGTGACCAGTTTCTTATGTAATAAAGGTCAAAGTCAATTCTCTTTTCAAGAGAGGTGTTTCCCCTCAGTCCGTTAACCTGGGCCCAGCCGGATATTCCGGATTTAACCCTGTGCCTCATGTTGTAACCGGGGATCTCTGTCTTGAACTTTTCAACAAGTTCAGGTCTTTCAGGTCTGGGACCTATAAGGCTCATCTGGCCGCAGAAGACGTTGAAGAACTGGGGAAGTTCATCAAGACTGGATTTTCTGAGAAACTTTCCGAGCGGGGTAATTCTCGGGTCATTTTCCTCCGTCCAGTGGGCTCCGCCCTGCTCCGGCATATCTACCCTCATGCTGCGGAACTTGAGCATTTCGAAAATCTCGCCGTCTCTTGTAACACGCTTCTGGCGGAAGAACACAGGTCCCTTTGAGGTAAGTTTTACCGCAAGAGCAAGAATTATGAATACAGGTGAGAGAACTACAATGGCAAGGGTTGATGAAATAATATCAAATACACGCTTTATGAAGCGTTTTCCGAAAGTAAAGTCATGACTGTTGATTTCAATTGTCGGGATGAAGTGGAAGTCGGAAATGACGGTTCCGACATAAGCCTTGGGAAGGTTCGGGAGAATGTAGACGGTCTGTTCGTAGAGGTCCAGAGCCTGTTTCTTTATGCTGTTTTTGAACTCAGATGTCTCATCATCATAGGAGATTACTACAATCTCGGCTCCGACCTTTTCAACAGCTTCCTGAAGACTTCCGCTTTTGATTGAAACAAGTCCCTTAATGTCTTCTCCCATATACTGGGCCACAACCCTCATTCTTCCGGCCTCAAAGGCGGTAAGTGTTGCGTTGTAGTAATCTTCTAGGCGCTTTCCCCTTCCGACAAGAAGTACGTTTGCCTTGAACTCTCCGGCCCTGATGTGGGCTGCAAATATCATGTTGCAGATATATCTGCCGAGAACAAGGAAGAGGAAGGAGGTAACTCCGAACATGACCAGATGGACACGGCTGACCTTTGAACTGAAGAAGAAGTAGTAGATGATTGAGAAAGTTACGAAAAGATCAAGACTGGTCTTAAGTAACTTTCCAACCTCATGTCTCCAGCGGCTTGTTATACTCTGTTCGTAAAGGAAGTTTACGTAGTTAAAGAAAATAGTTGCTATTACGGCTATTATTGAAAGAAATGCAAACAGAAATTCCAGACCCGCTCCCTCACCATCGATGAGGACATAGAACCTTATGTAATAAGAAACAAACCACGCTATCAGAACCATAAAGCAGTCTGACACAATACGTGTGGTAAACTGGAATCTGCCGAAGCGGTCGGCAACAGTCTTTCTTGCCGTCATATATTAAAAATACACCTTTATACCAATATTTGCCATAGCAGAAAATACAGGGGCATTCCAGCCACCCCACTCGGTATAGCAGGCACCGGTTCCAGGATTGAAGTAACCGTTGTTATACTGAAGTGATGTGGTTGTTTCAGGTTCTACAGTAAAGTTCCTGACCCAGTCAATCATGCCTGTAACTCCGAGAGTGAGCCTGACAGGTAATTTTTCAAAGCTGATTTCCGTATTTGCATCTACTATGAGTATGTTTCTCCAGACGTTAGGGATGAAGTCCTTGTTTGCATAATCTTCAACTTCTTCATAATCAAGAGTAGTCATTACGTCTGTTCCCGTATTTCTGATTGCGTACTGTGCACTGCGTGCCTGGTCACGAACAGTTACGTTAAGGTCTACTCTCGGAGAAAGGGAAACATCATAGGAGAGCAGGAACTCAACTGAATCAGGGTCCAGAGGTGAGAAAAGATTCTTTCCTCCGCTTACGTAAGTAGTTTCAAAGCTTGTTGTTCCCCAGGGGTTCTCATCAGCAAGACGGGTAAAGTGGGCTCCGTAGAATGGCGGTATGTATGTAGCCTGAAATGTAAGAGTGCTCAGGTTCCCGAGTTTTCCGTCAACTGAAACACCTCCCTGGAAGGCAAAAATGTGCCTCGGGTCTGTTAAGAAGTGCTTTATGTTGAGGTGGCTTATTTCATCAACGCTTACTCCGAAGTAAATCTTTCCGAATTCAGCGATTGAATAGGTAATATCTCCACCAAACATCATGTTGTCAAAATCTCCTGCATCATTCTGAATGAGCTGTATGATTCCGAACGGTACAAGATAGGAAAGTTCAAAACGCTTTCTCCAGACACAGTTTTCATAGATACCAATATTGAAAGAACCAAATGTGAAATCTGCCCTGTGTAAGCTGAACATGTTGTCATAATAGGCTGTGTCATATCCGTGCTCGCTTGGCCATGGAACTTCTTCATAGTATTCAATCTGGAACCTTGCAAGTGAGCCGTGAAGGAAGCTGTAGTGGAACCATTCAAACGGCTGAAGGGATACTTCAAATGCCGGGAAAGCCTTGGTTGAAGATGAAAGGTCAAGGTTGTGAATGGCCGGACCCCAGTCTCTGTCAACAATTCCTATTCTGAGGTTGAGCTTTCCGTCAAAGAAAGAAGCTGAGAGCTCAGGATTGTAGTTTGCTCCGATGAGGATTCCGGTAGCATCTGCCATGTCAGCTATGTGTCTTGGAAGGATATAGTTGGCTGTAGGATAAATCGGAAAATCCTGCATGAGATACGCATCTGTGTCTACCTTGTCTACGTTTATTCCGACATTTGCGTTGTAGGAGAAGAGTCCGAACATGTCGCCCTTGAAGTAGAGGTTGAACATGTTTCTTGAATCAAGGATCTTTCCGTCGTGCTGTTTGTAACCGACCCTGTTCTGGGAGAGGAACTCTACTCCGGCCTGGATGTTTGTTTCATCATTTCCGTAGTAGTAATATCCGTTTCTCATGATCTGACCAAAGGAAGAAGACTCTGTCTCTCCGTATCTTATGGCAAGGTCCTTAAGCTTTGTTAATACAACTTCCCTTTCTCCGTCGGTAAGTTTATCTGAGCTGCTGATCTCTGTCAGAAGTTCCTTCACAAGAGAATAAGAGTAAGGTTTTACAACAGTCTGGGCCTTAACTATACCTCTGTAGGTTGCATTATCTATAATTCTGTAGCTTGAATCATCAATCGGTACTGAAAGGTACTTTGCAGCAAAAACAGATGTACAGATAACAAAAACCAGAACCAGAACGGTGAAAAACTTTTTCATAGCATCTCCGCGAATAAACATAGTCCTCTAATTGTACCACTAAATCGCTGTAGAAGAGAATACTTTTAACATCCCATAAGTATACTTATAGCGATATTTAGTGTACGTCCAGTTCTTCAAGATATGCTTTTACTATTATTTTTCTGTCAAAATTCCTTTCGACGGTCTGTCTGCCCTCAAGACCCATCTGCTTTTTCTTTTCCAGAGGAAGGGCTATGAACTCCTTCATGCGCTCTATCAGGTCCCCGCTGTCCTTTTCCCTGCAGTACAGGCCGTTTACCCCGTTTTTAATTATTTCACGACAGCCTGTTCGATCTGTACAGATTGCAGGACGTCCTGTTGCACAGGCCTCAAGAAGAACATTACTCATGCCCTCTGGGTGCCAGGTCGGAAGAACCAGACAGGAGCATGAAGAGATAACTTCTATGCTGTTATCCACCATTCCAAGGTATTTGAGCTTAACTTCTGAAGTAAGGGTTTTCACGCGCTCAAGATATTCATTGTCACACTTACCTGCAGCAACAAAGGAAACAGAGGAAGATGAGAGAGCCTCTGCTGCATCAAGAAACTGTTCTATGCCCTTGGCCTCAGTGAGGCGCCCCACAAAGGCAAATACTGTATTCTTGTCCTTGGGGTATTCACGGAAAGTGAACTTCTGAAGGTTAATTCCGGAGCCGGGAAGCACGCGGGCTTTCTTGAATTTTATGTTGTTATCTTTAAAGAATTTAAGGTTATCTTCATTCTGAAAGAAAATGCATGAAGCGTGGGGCATGACCAGACGGTGCAGGAACATGAGGATGGTTCTGAGTCTGCCTTCTTTTTCCAGCTCTCCGAGGCCGGTAATCATGGGAATCCATTTTATTCCACTGCCCCTGAGGCACAGTCCTCCGTAGAGGTTCATTTTTATGGTGTAGGAGAGTACCGCATCAGGCTTAACTTCTTTAATAATTCTTCTGTAGGTTCTAATCAGAGACAGTTCCTGGAGGGGATTTTTTCCCTTGCCGTTGAATGGAACAGAAATGAAGGAGCAGCGTGAGGAGAAGTAGTCAGCCATGGCCGGGCTGTCGTTATCACAAACAACAGTGATTTTATGTCCCTTTTCTAAAAGGGTGTCTATTACTTCCTTTCTGAAATTATAGGTATAAGAAACGAGGTTTGACAGAATCAGTATGTGCACAGGCAGCTCCTACGCCATTGTAGCACAAAAGGCTCTCATGCACAAAAGCAGACTACCTTAAGTCTAATGGATTGAAGACTAATGTATTAGATATTAAAAATTTCTCTCATCTCTAATACATGTGTCATGTAGAAGGGTATTTTTTCCTCATCTCCATTACATATGTCATGTAGAAGGGAGTTTTTTTCTCATCTCCATTACAAATGTCATGTAGATAGAAAATTTTTCCTCGTCTCTATGACACTTACAGGTTTTCTTATTCTCAAAGGCGCTAAAACTTTTGTGGATAGGTATATAAAAAAAGGGCTACCACATACATGAACTGTGACAGCCCTCATAAACTACTATCAGAATCTTCTTTTCTTTCTTTCGTCTTCATTTTTGCAGTTAAGACAGAGAAGAGCATAAGGAACGGCCCTGAGTCTTTCTTCCGGAATCTTCTTACCGCACTGTGCACAGTATCCGTATTTCCCGTTGCGAACTCTGCTTAGTGCCTGATCGACTGCCTTGAGTCTGTTTGCATCAATCTGGCTTACGGCTTCCATCTTCTTTGTAGCCATGTCATCAGTTGCAAGGTCTATACTGTCCTTGATTCCCATAGCTCCCACAACATCACGGAAATCATTATCAGTTTTGTTGATCTTGTTCTTGATTGCGGCCTGCATTTCAAGAAGTTTCTGTTCCATTTCCTTCTCAAAAGGTGTCATTTCATAGCCCATATGAATACCTCCGTCACATAGACATATTTCAAGTCGAAATATGCTTTATAAATACTCAGTAGTCAAGGTTTTTTGACACAAATTCACACAAATGTACAAAAAAATCACGACAATAACACTCAATTATATACAGAGAAAGGAATTAGATTTAATTATACCTATTTAAAAATACCCTTCCGGATTACTTCTCATCACCAGGCATATAGACATCAGAAAAGAGGGATGGATTATCAATTTTTTCCTCTTTTTCCTTGTACTTCATCCTCCTCTTGAAAGAGGATCCGCTGGAAAGAAGAATGGCAATTCCCTTGGTTGAATCCATGTTTGCAAAGATGATTTCAAGAATACTGAGAAGCGGAACTGCAAGGAACATACCGACAACGCCCCAGATATATCCGAAGATAGAAAGGGAGGCAAGAATAACAAAAGGACTGAGGTTGAGGTTGTTTCCCTGAAGCCTCGGATCAATTATGTTACCGAGAATCATCTGTGTACCTATGGCACCAGCTGCAGTAATCAGAACCGGAGTCCAGTCCGGAGCATACTGAAGAACAGACATAAGGATCATGGAGACTGAAATGATTATGCTTCCAAAGGTCGGAATGAAGTTAAGCACAAAGGCCATGACTCCCCACATAGGAGCAAAATCAAGCCTGGCAAGAATAGCAGTAGCGTAGAAAAGCAATCCGGTAGCAAGGCTGATTACAGCCTTCAGAGCCAGGTACTTTGAAACCTGTTTTACAATCCTGTCGAGAACGGCAGAAACCTTGGCCTGTTTGTCAGGACGGCTTATCTGAATAATCTTCGGAATCAGCGTATGCCTTTCAATCAGAAGGAACAGGACAAGAAGGAAGGTAACAAATACATTTCCAATTATGTCTATTGCTGAAGAAGAGAAGGATTTTAAGGCCGGAACAAGAACTCCGCCCATCCAGTCAATGCTCAAATTATCAATAATCGAGAACTGTTCCGGTAAATCAACCCAGCGCCCGATCATGGAGGTAATAAGAGCTTCCAGCTGATTTATTCTTCCATAATAAGACGGGATGGTTCTGACCAGTGTGTTTGCCGAATACAGGAGAAACCAGACCGTAAGGAAAAGAAATACAAGAATCAGCAGAGCGGAAAAAAGTGTTGCCAGAAACGCCGGCAGGCCGGTTTTTTCAAGTCCGACGGCTATAGGAAGAATCAGAACAAATATAAAAAGGGCAAGAACAAGTACAACGGAGACCTCCCCCGCCAGCTTCAGAGCGGCTATGACAAGCAGTACAGCTATTACCGCAAGTATGTTCCTGATTTGTTTCGAATAACTTTTTTCCATATCCTGAGTATTCTATATCAGTTGAGCAAAACCCGCAATATTCTGATATAATTCATATCATGGCTAACACAGAAAAAAATACAAATCTGGACAGAATTGAAATAGTACTTGTCGACACCCAGGACGGGGCAAATATTGGAAGCGCCTGCAGAGCCATGAAGGCCATGGGCATAACACACCTCACACTGGTAACAAGTCAGACATATGATGAGAACAGGGTAAAGACCCTTGCCCTGCACGCTTTTGACATTTACGAAAACCGAAAGGAATTCAGGACGCTCAGGGAAGCCCTTGAAGGCACCGTCATGTCCTTCGCAACAACACGCAGACACGGAAAGGAAAGAAAAACAAGCTATATCCTCCCTGACGAACTCGTGCACTTCATAAACTCCGCCGGTGAAGGCCGCATAGCCATTGTTTTCGGCTGCGAAGCCTTCGGACTCTCCGACGAACAGGTCCACGAATGCTCCCGCGCCGTCACAATCCCCACAAGCGAGCTCTTCCCTTCCCTCAATCTATCTCAGGCCGTGCAGATTATCTGCTACGAGCTCTACCAGAAGCTCAAGAAATACCCCAATCAGGGTCATTCGGTAAGCACGGAAAGGGCTGCTTCCGCAGCCGATGCCTGCATCTCCGCTCTCTCCTCCTTCGGTTATTTCAAGAGCCCTGAGGAAGTGGAATACACAAGGGACTTCCTGCGCGACCACATAAGCCGAGCCTCCATGACTGAAAGTGAGGTTGCAAGATTCGAAAAGATTTTCATTAAATCAGGGGCTATAATAGCACACAGAAACTGAGGAGGCTCCCATGGCTGACAGAAACATTCTCCTTACATCTCTCGGGCACGTTGATCCGGACAGACTGAATCACCGCTACTATTACCATGAGAATAACGGGAATTTAAGTTTCTGTGACAGCATTACCTCTCCTGAGGCAGGAGCCAAGCTGATTCTTTCATCCGTGAAGATAGATGAAATCATAGTTCTCGGAGACGTGGACACCTACGACCCGTCGGAAGATCTTCTGTCCCATATACTTTCCCACTACACGGACTATGATGACCCTGACATAAACGACATGAGCGAATTCAGCTTCCTGCGCTACAGGCTCAGTCAGTTCAGGGACGGACTGGACTTTGAGACCCTGGATATAATCCAGACTGTATCCGGAGAAAAAGAAGAAGAGCTTCAGAAGATAGCTGACAAATGCCTCATAATCCTTCTCGAAGATGAATACGACGTAAAGAAGTTTGACCCCTATATTGAAAAGCTTACCTACGAAGAAATCAGATGGGTAAAGACCCGGATCTACCAGTCTGTAAACCCAAAGAAGAAACTCAGAATCCTTCCGGAAAACAAAGATGTAAAGGTAACGTTCATGCCCATGAAAAGGGACAGGAATTCCAGACTTGTCAACATAGACAACCTGACTAAAGATATTTTCGAAGAAAGCGGAAAGACAAACCTCTATATGGACATGCAGGGAATGGATTCTGCCGATGCCTACACCATCATAAATCTTGCCTCCGTTTTCAACAGTAATCCTCACCATTCCCTTTCCCTCAAAAGGCTGATAACTGTTGGCCGTGACCCGAGAAACTTCTTCAACCCCATACTGGACAACATGGACAGCTACAACCTCAGCCGCTTCACCGACGGGATAACAAGCTTCATCATGAACGGAAACGTTGACATAATCAGGGCCTACTGGACTTCAAGAAACATAAGAAACCGCAGAATTGAATCCCTCATACGCGGCATGACCTATGTTTCCGGCGGTATTTCACTGTGCAACATTGACTATCTCGAAATCGGAATCAGAATCCTCAAATCCGTTTTCAGCACCGATTATGATGAAACTCCTGATGGCAGTCACAAGCTTGAGTTCAGCCTCTTCTACTGTCTTGAAAACATAATCAAGGCAGACTACGGAGCTCTGCTCGAGGGAAACCGTGTAAGCATGTATGAGCTGGCACGCTGGGCCATGAGAAAAGGCTTCTACCAGCAGGCCCTTACAATTATCGAGTCCCGTTTCCCTGATGAATTTGTAAGCCTGGGTCTCTTTTACTACGCAAATGATGAACACTCAAAGAAAAACATGCTCTACTCCTTTGAGAAGGAGTACTATAACACTCCCGGCACCAGCAAATGGACCTTCAACGACTTAAGCCACTACTTCATAAAGTACTACAGGAAGAATGCAACAAGAGATGTAAAGGACCGTTCAAAAACAACTGAAATATACATTCAGCTCAGGATTGACCAGCTTTACAGATCCCCTAAGTTCAACTACCACATGCAGAGAGCCTTCTCCCTTCTGGATGATGATACCGAGCTTTTAAGAACCATACTTCTGGGCTACACCTATATGTCTTCCCTGAGAAATACGCTGAACCACAGCCTTAAGTTCCAGCTGCCTGAAGTAAACGCAGATGAAGAGACAGTCTTAAAGGAAATCAGGGACAACACAGAAACCATTTCTTCCCTGAAGAAGGAGGTCGGCAAGTACCTTGATGACTACGAAAAGGCCCTTTCCCACATTCAGGAGCGTATAGAAAAAGAAGGAGAACCTGTGATAATAAAAATCTCCCCCGATGAATTCAGAGAATACAGGGGGAGAGAGAAAAATCCGGTTCAGAGCATGCACAGTTCAAGGCATGATCACAGCTGGAGGGAGAAAAACTAGTCTTTTTATCAGGCAAAAAGTTTCACTTTCTTGCCGATGAGCGGCCAGAGCCATGCACACCAGAGCCCTATAACGAAATAATTTACCGCATATGCAAGGTACGTGTATTCAAGTCCAATTAGAGCCATAAGCTTCTTGAAATAGAGCATGAGTGCAACAGCTCCGACAGCTCCTATAACAACCCTGATAATCTTCTTCAATACATTTCCCTCTTCTATTATGAAGCAGCATGTCTTCCTCTCAAGTGCGTAACCCACAAGGGCACCGGCGAGGAATTCAAGGTTCTGGCAGAGGTCCTTGAACTGGATTATTTCATATTTCCCGCTGTCAAGTAAAAGTCCTGTTACTACTCCTCCGACTGCCGTTACTGCTCCGAGAATATAGTTCACCTTCATAAACAGTGAGTCATCATCATAGACTCTGGCAAAGAGGGCGTTAAGAAGCCATACGCAGATAAATCCGATTGCAAGTCCGCAGATAACATCCAGAGGCCAGTGTACGCACAGATACACCCTTGAAACACCAACGAGAATAATCAGTGTTATACACACAATGCTCAGCCACTTTTTTCTATAAAGGTTTGCAATACTTCCGTAAAGGGATGCTGATGAACAGCTGTGTCCGCTTGGGAAGGAATAGCCCGTTGCATGTACGTCTCTCTGGCCGAGCCGGTCACTTAAAACCATCCACGGTCTCGGAAACTTAACAATGCTCTTTATTGTATTATTCACAGAATTTGCAGTGAGAAACGTCGCTCCGGCCACATATCCCTTCTTTTTATCCAGTGCCCAGTAAAGTATTACCATAACCGGAATAAGCACGTAACTTGTTCCAAAAAGAGATATAAAAGTCGCAATCTTATCAGCAACAACATTGTATGCATTAGAAGCAAAAATAATAATTGATTCCTGTATTGCCATATAACTACTCCCACATTTTTTTTACGAATTCTAACAGAGTTGTTGACAAAAACCAACAGATAATGTAATTTCAAAGTGCGTTAAGCAAGGGATCTTGGTGAAGCTGGTTATCACGCCACCCTGTCACGGTGGAGGCCACGGGTTCGAGCCCCGTAGATCTCGTA
>JAIKXP010000028.1 GCA_024684115.1 Sphaerochaetaceae bacterium
GGGACTGGGTCTTAACGGCATATGGCTTAACTTTACTTCATCCGCGTTTCTTACCGGAATCATGTGCATTTTCTTCACTGCAAAGACGCTGAAATACGTAAAGAGTACAGAATTGAGCAGCAGGGTCTGAATATTGACCATGATGTGTAGTTATGCTATTTTTTTATCTAGTTATTTTTTTACTTTTTAAGGAGTTTTAAATCCTGTTATGGATGATGGTAGTAAACCTCCACTGATATCATTACTTTTCCTGTTACTTTTTGCAGGAATCCTTTCACTTGCTGAAACAGCATTAGCTTCTGTATCAAAAAACAAAGTCAAAATAGCCGCCGAAAGAGGAGACAGCCGTGCAGTTACTGCGCTAAAGGTCCTCGATCAGTTCGAAAAGGCTATTACAACAATTCTTGTACTTCATAACCTCTGCAGTGTTGCTGCTGCTACAATAGTTACAATCTATGTTACAAACAGATGGGGTCTCTCCTATGTTTCCATAGGTACGGTCGTTACAACCATTGCAGCCTTCTTCTTCGGAGACATGCTTCCGAAAAGCATAGGAAAGAAGAAAAGCTACGCCATGACACTTGCAACAGCTGCCATGGTCAACGTACTGATGAAAATACTCAGCCCTGTTTCAGGTTTCCTCTCCTTTATAGGAAACTCAGCTGCAAAGCTGGTTAAGGCAGATGAGGAAAGCGTCACGGAAGATGAAATACAGGACATTATCGAAGATATGACAGAGGAAGGCACGCTGGATGAGGACCAGAGCGAACTCATTTCATCAGCCATCCAGTTCGGAGATGTCAAGGCAAAGAATATTCTGACCCCGAGGGTAAAGCTTGTGGGTATAGATATAGATATGGAGAAGGACAAGATCCTTGACTTCATAAAGGCTCAGACCCACAGCAGGATTCCCGTCTACAAGGGCACCATTGATAATATTGTGGGAGTGCTTCAGATAAGAAAGTTCATCAAGGCCTACATTCAGACCGGTAAGGTACCTGATATTGCCGCCCTCATGGACAGAGTCCACTATGCAAATGCTGAAACCGAGATTTCAGAGCTCCTCCCGCTTATGTCAAAACACAAGATTACCATGGCAGTAATCAGGGACAGCTACGGCGGAACTCTCGGAATTATTACGATTGAAGATATTCTCGAGGAGCTTGTAGGAGACATTTATGACGAGAGTGACAGCATAAATGAAGAAGAAACCGAAGAGAAGGATGAAGGAATAATTCTGGAAGAAGGAGGTAAGGAAGAATGAGTATAACAGTTATTATCCTTGCCGCCGGCATTATTCTCTGTCTTGCACTTTCAAGCTTCTTCTCAGGTTCTGAAATGGCCTACTCCAGCGCAAATACCGTAAGGCTTGAAAACCTCAGGGAAAAAGGAGACAAGAGAGCAAAGACTGCCCTCTACCTCTGCGAACATTTTGAAGATGCGCTTTCAGCCATACTGATCGGAAACAACCTGGTAAATATTGCCGCTTCATCAATGGCTTCTGTCCTGGTACTTCTTCTTATTGGAGAATCCTATGCCTGGGTTTCTACAGTTGCCATGACACTTCTTGTAATAATCTTCGGAGAAACTCTTCCCAAGATTATCTGCACGAAGACAGCTACAAAAACTGCCCTGAAGAACTCTTTCGTTATCAGGACACTGATGATTGTTTTTGCCCCGATCTCTATTCCTGTAGTTGCCCTTACAAAGCTTATTACAAAACCGCTCAAGCAGACTGCGGAAGATAATGATGACGAGACAGTTGAAGAGCTGCAGTCAATTATTGAAACCGCCGGAGACGAGGGAACTTTTGATGAAGATGATACTCTTCTCATCAAAAACGCAATTGACTTCTCAGACATATCTGCTTCTGAAGTCATGACAGCCAGGGTAGATGTAATGGCAATAGATATTGATGACTCCTGGGAGGAGATCCTCAAGACGGTTGAAACCAGTCCCTATTCAAGAATTCCGGTTTACAAGGACAGCATTGATAATATTATCGGTGTTCTTCATCTCAACAACTTCTACAAGAAGTACCTCGAGGTAAACGGACCTTTTGATATAAGGGAAATACTCAGCAAGCCATGCTTTGTCTACAAGACCATGAAGCTTCCGGTAGTTCTTGAGCAGTTCAAGAAGGAAAGGCAGCACCTTGCAATAGTAACAGATGAATATAGCGGAACCATGGGCGTAATTACCCTTGAAGATGTTCTTGAACAGCTTGTCGGCGAAATCTGGGATGAGACAGATACTGTTGAGTATGAAGTTGTAAAACATACTGATAACGAATTCGAAATAGACGGAAACATGCCTATCGGCGATTTTCTTGACCTTCTTTCCATCGATGAAGATGAGTTTGAATGTGAAAGTGATACCGTAGGCGGCTGGGTTGTTGAAAGACTCGAGCACTTCCCTTCTGCAGGTGAATCCTTTGAGTACGATGAGCTTAAGGATAAAAAGCTCACGGTAAAGATTATCAGCATGGATGAAAGAAGAGTCGACAGGGTTCTCGTTGTTACAGAGAATAAAGAAGAGGAAAAATGAAGGCTCTCTTCTGGATTATCTTTGGTTTTGTAACTCTACTCTTCGGTGCTTTTTTAGAGCTTAATCAGAATACGATAGCAGGCTGGATTCTTTTCATACTCCTTGTCTCTGCCTTTGTATTCTTCAGCTGCAGAAACATATCCAGACCCCTGTTATGGGTTTTATACATAGTCATCTATGCTCTGATTGTCTTTATTACATGGCCTCCGGTAAAGGCTGTTCCTGCTGCAGACTGTTCAAACCCCGTTAAAACCGGGACGGTTATGACTGAAAACGGACTTGTAAGGGGTGTTTATACTGAAGATAAGTCAGTAGAAGTCTATACAGGAATTCCCTATGCAAAACCACCTGTGGGGGAACTCAGATGGTGTTCTCCTCAGGACCCGGATTCATGGGAAGGAGTCAGGGAGTGTGACAGCTTTGCCCCAATGTCCATGCAGGTTACAAATCTTCCTGTCTACGATTCTCTTACAAGGATAATAGGCTTTCACGACTACAGGATAAGCCTTAAGGATAACTGGATTCCGCCGGTGAGCGAAGACAGTCTGTACCTAAACGTGTGGAAGCCATCTGGCGAACATGAAAAGCTTCCTGTAATTGTCTATATTCACGGAGGATCTCTTCAGACAGGTCAGAGCTGGTACAGCAGTTACAACGGAGAAACCTTTGCATCAAACGGAATTGTTACAGTAACCTTCGGCTACAGGCTCGGTGTTTTCGGTTTCTATGCAGACAGAGAGCTTCCGGGAAGCGGAAACTTTGGACTTGAAGATCAGATAAAGGCTCTTGAATGGGTCAGGGATAATATAAGCGCTTTCGGTGGAGATCCTGATAACGTAACTATTGTAGGTGAATCTGCCGGTGCAGTCTGTGTAGACGCCCTCTGTGTAAGCCCTCTTGCAAAAGGACTGTTCAGACGCGCCGTTCTTGAAAGCAGTACCCTCTCCTCTGTTGCTCCTCCCCACTCTTTCAGAAGCTATGAGGAAGCTCTTGAAAGCTCAGATGATCTTAAAGCCAGATACTCCGTCTCTTCTGTTTCGGAGCTCAGAAAGCTGGATGCCTCAAAGATAGTTAAGGAGATGAACACTCAGCACCATGTGACTGTAGACGGCAGGCTCCTGCCGGATACTCCATACAACCTGAGAAAAAGCGGCATCCATAATGAAGAAGCCCTTCTTCACGGCTACAACCTTGAAGAAAGCGGTCCGTTCATTATCTTCAGCCGTGCAAAGCTCTCAAACTATGAGAATAAGGTCCGCGGCTATTTCAAAGAATATGCTGATGATATTCTTTCTCTTTACAATCCGTCCACAGATGAAGAAGCAGACAGGTACTGGGCGCTTATCTATGGAGCCGTGTTCTTCAACTACCCTCACTACTGTCTTCAGCGAATAGCCTCCTCTCAGGGAGAAGATGCCTACGAGTACCTCTTTACAAAGAGTAACGGCATGCTTTCAAGCTGGCACAGCGGAGAGATTATGTATGCTTTCGGAAACATTCCTGAAGACTCAAATCTGTTTGATGAATCAGACAGGAACCTCAGCTTCATCATGAACAGCTACTGGTCAAACTTTGCAAGATACGGTAAACCAGACGGAGAAGGACTTCCGGAGTTTTCAGTCTCAGCAGATGGCAGTAAGCTTCTTGAGCTCGGCAGTGATGTAAAAATGACCGGTGAACCCTATTTAAAACTCTACGAAATCTTCGATAAAATGTACGGTTTTAAAATTTGAATTGAGTTTTTTAACAAAAATTAAATAAAATATTTATCTATTCCTAAAAATTTGATTTAATTATTTACAAGACGCTTCAGAATTTGAAAATTTGTTGCATTGTGTTGCAACGCGTTGTAAGATTTAAACATAAGGCAGATTAATCTGCATTTAAAGGATGGATTTATATGAAATACGGCCGTACTTACAATTTCTCAGCTGGTCCTGCAATCATGCCGGAACCCGTACTCGAAGAAATACGTGATGAAATGATGAACTATCGTGGAAGTGGCATGTGTGTCATGGAAATGAGTCACAGATCCAAAGTTTATCAGCAGATTATTGATGAAGCTGAACAGGATCTCAGAGACCTTATGGGTATTCCTGATAATTATAAGGTACTCTTTATCCAGGGCGGAGCTACACTTCAGTTCTCCATGATTCCTATGAACCTCATGAAGAATAAGAAAGCTGTCTATATTGAAACCGGTGCATGGTCAAGCAAGGCCATCAAGGAAGCAAAGAAGGTCGGAGAGGTAATCGTAGCCGCTTCTTCAAAGGATAAGAACTATACATACATACCAGACTGCAGCGACCTTGATATTCCTGAAGATGCTGATTATGTATACATCTGTGAAAATGAAACAATTCACGGACTTACCTACAACACACTTCCAGACACAAAGGGACACATCCTGGTTTCTGACCAGTCATCCATGTTCCTTTCACGCCCGTGCAACGTTTCTGATTACGGCCTCATCTACGCCGGTGTTCAGAAGAACGTAGGACCTGCAGGAATGGTAGTTGTAATCATCCGTGAGGATCTTATCAGAGATGACCTTACAGACCTTCCTATCTATCTCCAGTACAAGACACACGCAGACAACGGTTCCATGTACAATACTCCTAACTGCTGGGCCATCTACTGCTGCGGCAAGGTCTTCAAGTATCTGAAGAAACTCGGTGGTCTCGAGGCTATGGAGAAGATCAACCAGGACAAGGCAAAAGTATTCTATGACTTCCTTGATTCTTCAAAGATGTTCAGAGGAACAGTCGAGAAGAAAGACCGCTCCCTTATGAATATTCCGTTCGTCACCGACAGTGCAGAGCTTGATGCAGAAGTTGTTGCTGCAACAAAGGCTGCAGGTTACGACAACCTCAAGGGACACAAGAGTGTCGGAGGTCTCAGAGCTTCCGTCTATAACGCCATGCCTAAGGAAGGCGTTGAAGCCCTTGTAAAATTCCTCAAGGAATTTGAAGCAAATAAGAAATAACCAGTTTAACCAGTATTCTGAAAACTCCTAAAAATTCAGGTCCGGAAATTTCCGGACCTGATCTTTTTATCTCCTGAAATACTGTATAGTTGTTATCCCAGAAACTGGAAACCGCAGTATACTGCGTAAATACAGAGAAGCAGAATTCCCTGCCATCTTTTGACCTTCTTTGAAATAAAGGTCGGAACAATCAGTATACATGAAACCAGGAATACAAGCGGAATGTCTATAACAAGTGATGCATTCATTCCTCCTATAAGTTTCTCTGAAGGAATCTTGAAAGGTCTGATTGTAATTGCAGCTCCGCTTACAAGAACAAGGTTGAAAAGGTTTGCACCTATAATGTTTCCAAGTGAAAGCGAACTGTGCTTCTTGATGAGGGAAGTAATGGCGGTAACAAGCTCAGGAAGTGAAGTACCCAGAGCTATGAATGTCAGGGCAATTACAGACTCAGGCACGCCTAAACCGGCGGCAATGATCTGACCGTTATCTACAAGTTCATTTGCTCCGAGGGCAATAAGAACGGCACCACCGGCCAGAAGAAGGAGGTCTTTCCAGAGAGGATTCTGCTCTTCTTCCTCGACTTCTCCTTCCTCTCCTCCCTTAAGAGCCTTTTTTGCACTTATGAACATGTATACAACAAACATGGAAAGAAGGATTATACCTGTTACCCTGAAGAATTCTCCAAAGAAGTAGGCACAAAAAGAATAGAACAGAGCAGATACCACAAAGAAGGCCACAGGAAGCTTGAGTGTCTTTATATCTACATCTGAAGGAGCAAAGGCCATGGTAATTGCACAGATAAGCGAGGTATTACAGATAATTGAACCGATTGCATTTCCGTATGCAGTCTGGCTCTGTCCCGAGAAAGCTGCAATAGATGAAACCATAACCTCAGGGATAGTTGTTCCGATTGAAACAACAGTAGCTCCAATGAGGATTTCTGGGATTCTGTAGCGTTTTGCAATACCTACAGCACCGTCAACAAACCAGTCTCCTCCCTTAATAAGAAGAACAAGACCAATAACAAATAGAACAACTGCTTTTAACATGGCCTTAATATAGATGATTTAGGTACACTTTTCAACTTTCACAATATTAGAAATAAGCTCTAAACCGATATACTGATTCTTGACATTTAATTTTTAATATGGCTAAGTAATTTCCATGCAGACAGTTTCTAAACAGACTTTATTAAGAATGCCCTACTATCTTGAGCACCTGAGGGACATGCAGAAAAACGGAGAAACCGTTGTTTCAGCTCCTGTTCTTGCCCAGCACTTTAAATATACAGAAATTCAGGTCAGAAAAGACCTGGCTTCAGTCAGTTCCGTTCCCGGTAAGCCTAAAATCGGATTTAAGATTGCTACCCTTATCGTAGATATTGAAAACGTTCTCGGTTACAAGAGGCTCAACAAAGCCGTTCTCGTAGGTTGCGGAGCTCTTGGAAGTGCTTTTCTTAAATTCAAGGGTTTCAGTGAATACGGCTGTGAGATTGCAGCAGGCTTTGATGCAAACACTGAAAAGCTTGGAAGCTTTGCAGATGTACCGGTTCTTCCCATGGAAGAGCTCTCTGAATTCTGCAAAAATGAGAATATAAAGCTCGGAATCATAACTGTTCCGGCTATTGCAGGCCAGAGGGTCTGTGACCAGCTTGTTGAAGCCGGAATCAAGGCCATATGGAACTTTGCACCGATACACCTGATTGTTCCTGAAGGAATACTGGTTCAGAATGAAAACATGCCGGCAAGTCTGGCCATGCTGTTCAACCATCTTAATTCAAGATAAAAAACAGAGGGACTGCCGCAAGACAGTCCCTTAAAAACTATACCAGAATAATCACTCGCCGTATTTTTCAAGATAGTCAGCCATTTCAGCTGCAGCTTCGAGGAATGTAAGTTCTGACTCAAGAGCCATGGCAACAGCCATTTCCTGGCATCTGTCAGCGTAGTCAAGAAGGTCTGAAATGTGGTCTTCAGCCTTAGCCATGTCCTTCTCTGTCTTCTTCTCCTGAAGCTTTGCCTTAGCAGCATTAACATTCATGGAAGCCTTGAGTTTAAGAGTATTGAGGCTTCGGCTTAAGCTCTCTCCTGCAAGTCTTGCGTTCTCCTTACCTGCTTCTACATTTCCCTTAACTGTCTTTGCTGTATCCTTTACGAGGAAATCCAGATTTGAATCAATATCTGAAAGCTTCTTCTCTGTCTCAGCAAGCTTCATGTCAAAAGCCTCATCGACAAGTTCATTAAATGCATCAATTTCACCATTGACATATTTAATGCTCTCCTCAAGTTCTTCCTTCTTCATGTTTCTTGCTTCTTTTGCCTTTTCAGATGCGGCGTTGATTTTTGCCTTCATCTCATCCATCTTCTTCTGAGAATCAGAAAGCCTTTCTTTAAGTCCCATAGTTTTTACTCCTTTTTATGAGAATTGTTTATACCTGAATAATACATAAAAGAGAAAAATTATAGAATCAGGTCTTCTCAGAAACCTCCTCAAGGCTTGTTCTTCATGCCTTTAATCTTGTAAAATCTTCATGTTTACCGCAACGCGGAATGTACTTAGCAAAGAAATGGGAAGGTTGAGGTATGCTTCTTTTAAATATTGGAACCCTTTCAGATTCCGAGCTCAAATATATGGCTGAGCAGGAAGGAATTGAAGATTGGGAAGACATGGACAGAGATGAACTCATTGAGAATCTTGAGGAACTGTACGGAGATTCCTCGGATGAGAGTTCTCCACTGTATGGCAACTACAGATTTGTAAAAGGATTGACAGATGTACCACCTGGAAGTATCAGTCTGCCCGGAGTAACACCGCTGCCGGAATCTTACAATGATACAGATCTTTATGCAGTAATAAAAGATTCCAACTGGGCTTATGCCATGTGGAGTATTTCACATCTGAAAGAGGAAGAACTCAGAGAGAAATCAATGAACCTCCGCCTGAGGGTAAGTGCCGGTGACCATTCATATGATATTGAAGTCGGTTACGAAGACTCTTCATGGAATATTGAACTTCCCTGGCCGGGAAAAACATACACAATCTCCCTCATAGCCACAGACAAGGTTGTAGATTCAGACGGAGTGGAAGGAGAAGGAACTGAAGAAGAAATCTGCAGTGCCGGTAACCTCTGCTGCCCTGACTTTTATTTCATTAACCATGTCAGCCAGCTTAAGAACAAGAATACATTCAAGCTCATATTTGATCCTCTGTTTACCAACGGAGGAGTTCTTGTAAAGAACAATATTGTTGACAGGATTTTCTCACAGGTAATTGCAGACAGGAAGAAGGGAGAAAAGAAATGAAAAGCTATTTAAACTTTATATTCAACGCACATCTTCCGTTTGTAAGACATCCGGAATATGAGAAGTTCCTCGAGGAAGACTGGCTGTATGAAGCCATCAACGAGTCCTATATTCCTCTTCTCAGAATGATGAGGAAACTCCATGCAGAGGAAGTGCCTTTCAAACTTACATTTTCTATCTCCCCCACTCTTGCATGCATGCTCAGCGATCCGCTTCTCAAGGAGCGCTTTTCTGCCTACATGGAGAAGCATATTGAGCTTGGAGAAAAAGAAGTAAACAGACTTCAGGGCAGAGAGGAAGAGCGTCTTGCCCGCATGTACCTGAAGATTCTCAATGAAAACTATTCATTCTGGAGGGATGAGTGCGGAACAGACCTTCTGAAGGCCATGAACCAGCTGAACAACGAGTGTTGCATTGAGCTTATCACTACCTCCGCAACACACAGCTATCTCCCGCTTTACAAGAATTTTGAAATAGCAACGAACGCTCAGATTGAAACCTCAGTCATCAACCAGATAAGCACATTTGACCGTTACAACGGCGGATTCTGGCTCCCTGAGTGCGGCTTCTATCCGGGTCTTGAAGAAATACTCAAGAGACACAACGTTAGCTGGACATCTCTTGCTGCTCATGCCTTTGCCCTCTCTCCAGAGAAAGTACTCAGAGGAAACTATGCCCCTATTCAGTGTCCTAACGGACTTTACTGTTTCGCAAGGGACTTCAACCTCTCCTCCCTCGTATGGTCAGCTGAAGAGGGTTATCCTGCAGATCCTGATTACAGGGAGTTCTACAGGGACATTGGTTACGATTTACCTCTTGATTACATTTCTCCATACATCCATGAACCGAATGTAAGAGTTTTCACAGGCTTCAAGTACTGGGCCATAACAGGCAAGACAGCAGACAAGGTTCTATACAATCCTGAAAAGGCACAGGCAAAGACAAAGCTTCATGCAGGAAACTTCCTCTACAACGTAAGCTCAAGAACAAGGTCTGTAGACGGCATTCTGGATACAAATCCATGTTACACAATAAGCTTTGACGCAGAGCTCTTCGGACACTGGTGGTTTGAGGGCATTGCATGGCTTGAAAACGTAATCAGGCTTGCAGCAGAAAGCAAGGATATAGAGCTTACAACAGCCTCTGATTTCCTCACAGAGACAGACAGGATACAGAAACTCACTCCGGGCTTCTCTTCATGGGGTAGCGGCGGTTTCTCACAGGTCTGGAACGACCACAGCACAAATGCCTGGCTTCTCAGACACTGCTTCAAGTCTGTTGAGAGAATGCAGGAACTTGCAGTAAGATTCCCTGCCCAGACTTCTCTCAAGAAGAGGTTCCTTTCCCAGGCAGCAAGGGAAACACTTCTTCTCATGGCAAGTGACTGGCCGTTCATGATTCATAACCACACAACCGAAGAATATGCATTAAAGCGTATAACCGGCCATATTGAGAACCTCAACCTTGTCTATGACAACATGAGCAAGAATGCGGTTAACACTGAGTGGCTTGTAAAGGCTGAAAAGAGAAATAACATTTTCCCTCATATTGATTACAATATTTTCAATCCAGAACACTTAAAGGAGCCAAGTCTGGTTTACACTGCCGAGTACCAGAAACTTTAATATATGAAAACCTCTATTATTGTTCACGGACACTTTTACCAGCCCCCACGCGAGGACCCTTATACCGGTATAGTCCCATTTCAGGAAACACCTGATAACTGTATTAACTGGAATGAGCAGATCTACAGAACCTGCTACCTTCCAAATGCATATTCAAGATACCTGGACTTCACCGGCAAGGTTTCTTCAATAACAAACAATTATTCATATATCTCATCCAACTTCGGGCCAACCCTGCTCAAGTGGATGGATGAAGCACACCCTGAGTTTCTTCCCAAGCTCAAGGAAGCTGACAGAATAAGCATGAAGCAGACAGGTCATTCAAACTTTCTTGCCCAGTGCTACAACCATACAATTCTTCCGCTTGAAAACATCCGTACAAAGAATACAGAGGTAAAGTGGGCCATAGAGGACTACTGCTACAGATTCGGTCACAGACCTGAAGGTTTCTGGTGTGCCGAGTGTGCAATAGACAAAGAGACCGTAGACGTACTTGCCGACAACGGCATACTTTTTGTTGTTCTCTCCCCGTGGCAGGCTTCTGCAATAGACGGAAAACCCCTTAACGGCAAGAGTGCTCCATGTGACAGGGCCTTCTATATTGAAGGTTTCAGAAATAAGATAGTTGCCTTCTTCTACGACCCTGAACTGGCCAGCGGAATAAGCTTCGGTCATCTTTTAAGAGATGCAGACGGGCTTTTTGAAAAACTCAGACAGATGAGGACCAAACGCCACAACCCTGCCCTGATTCACTGGGCAACAGACGGAGAGATCTACGGTCATCATGAATCCTTCGGAGACATGGCTCTTGCAGCCCTCATCAGAAAACTCAGGGAATCAGACGAGTTTGAGATTACAAACTACGGCGCATTTCTCGAAAAGCATGGAGTCAGCGGCACAGCAGAGCTCTACCTCGGCGTAGACGGCAGGGGCTCTTCATGGTCATGCAGTCACGGAGTCGGCAGATGGCACAGAAACTGCGGCTGTCACACCGGTGGACCTGATACATGGAACCAGAAGTGGCGCGGGCCAATGAGAACTGCCTTCAACCACCTTGAAGAAAAGACAAGAGAAATCTTTGACAGGGAAATCAGGAGCATGCTGGGCAGCAGCATAAACCCTGATACAGTAATTGAAGGATTCGGGAAGGTTCTTTCAGGAAGATTTTCAGTTGACTCCTACGTCAAATCATTTAAATCTGCAGAAGGAATGAACCTGACAGATGAACAGGCTACTAACCTTGCAATTCTTCTGGATGCCATGAAGAACTGTATGTTCTCATACACAAGCTGCGGCTGGTTCTTCAACGACATATCGGGAATTGAACCTGCACAGTGTATCCGGTACGGTATCTGCTGTGCAAACAGGCTCCAGCCCTTTGCTCCGAGGGAAAATCTTCTTGTTTCTCTTATGAAGGACCTCTCAGAAGCTCACAGCAACATCAGTTCCGTAGGAACCGGAGAGGACATTGCAAAGCACCTTGTGCGCTCCGTACCAGGGTCAGCAGAGGCTTCAGGCTTCTTCATCCTGAACAGAATCCTTGCAAATCCTTCCATGTACAGAAACACTTACGGTATTTTCAAGCTTGTAGATATAAATGACACTCAGGTAACCGTCAGGGATAACCTGACCCTTGAAGAAATTGTCTACACCTACGAGGAAGACCTGATTTCAAATGACACGCTTTCAATCAATCTTAGAAACAGGATTAACGGCTTCACCTATTCCTTTACTAACAAGGAAATAACAAAGCTTACCAAGATTGACATAACAAAGTGGACAAATGAGAACCTTTCCATTCTCTACACTGACAGCGTGGTAAACAAGGTTTCGCTCAACATAGAGAAGTACATGTTCCTCTTCGAGTCAGACATTGGAGCCTCAATTGACAACATGAGTGAAGAAAACGCCTCCTTCTGTGCAAAGCTTGTTGCTTCCTACGTAAGAAGAAGGACAACAGACTCACTTGCAAAGGAGTTTAATGTAGTCTGGCCCATAGTAAATTACGTAAAGAACGCAGGAAAAATGAGCGACTACAGGACAATTAAGAACGCTTTTGACAGACTCATAAACCTCTATGCAAAACTTGCTGAAGGTCCGGGTTTCACACAGAAAGCTGCTTCAAACATGCTCCAGATCCTCTCCCGTGCAAGAAAAGAACAGGTCTATCCGGATATTACCAGCATACAGAACTCAATCTACCCTGTAATTGAAGGGGCAGAGAGCTCACTGGACGAGGAAACCGTATACAACCTCAGAAGAGATTTAAACTTTGTTTACTGATCTTCAGAAAGAAGACTGCGTGCATGCTCAAGCGTGAGGGAGTGTTCATCTCCTGAGAGCATGCGTGCAATCTCATGCACCCTGTTCTCCCCTTCACATGCTTCAAGACGGGTATAGGTTCTTCCGTCCTCAACACTCTTTCTTACGACAAACTGTGAATGTGCCCTGGCAGCAATGGATGCAAGGTGAGTAATTGCAATTACCTGCTTCTTCTCTGAGAGCTTTCTCATGCACTGTGCAAGACGCAGGGCAATAGCTCCGCCTATTCCGGAATCAACCTCATCAAAAACCTGGGTCTGTATGTCATCAGAATCTGCAAGGACCGTCTTAAGGGCCAGCATGACTCTGCTTAACTCTCCGCCGGAGGCTATCTCCTTCATCTTCTTAACAGGCTCACCCGGGTTCGCACTTATGAAAAACTCTACACTGTCTGAGCCGCTGGAAGAGACCTTATCCTCACTGTACTCAATCCTTATTTCAAACCTGCACTGAGGCATACCTAGGGTTCTGAGAGTCTCTTCTATCTTCTTTTCAAGAACGGAGGCAGCCTTTTTTCTCTTCTCATGAAGACTCAGGGCTGTTTTTCTATACTCTTCCTCTGCCTTACCTATCTTCTTTTCAAGTGCGGAAAGCTCCCCTTCCGAGTCCTCGGCAAGGTCAAGTTTTCTCCTTGCATCTTCAGCAAATGAGAGTACATCTGAAACAGAAGGTCCATACTTTCTCTTGAGCTTCTGGATGAGTGAAAGCCTTTCCTGCATCATGTTAAGAGATTCTTCAGAGTAGTCTACATCTGAAAGATAGTCCCTGAGTCCCTGACAAATGTCTTCAGCGTCTATCCTCACACTCTCAAGCCTTGATGTGAACTCTGTAAGACTGCCGTCAAGCTTAGCAGCCTTTGCAGCGTAGGAAGAAGAATCATGCAGCAGGTGCCCGGCTTCCTTAAGCTTTTCAGTGCTGAAATTCAGGTTGTCATAGATCTGCTCAAAATGGCTGAATACGCTGACCTTTTCCTTGAGCTCGTCCTCTTCTTCAGCCGTAATGGCAGCTTCACTTATCTCCCTGCAGGCATAGCTCAGGTAGTCTTCCTGACGCCTTGCTTCAAGGGCAAGTTCATTTGTCTTTTCCCACTCTTCCTTAAGGGTATTTATGGTTCTGTATAGGGAAGAAACGTTTTCAAGAAGCTCTTCATTTGAAGCATAGGTATCAATTACCCTCTTCTGTCTTTCCGGAGAAAGAAGGCTCTGGTGCTCACTCTGTCCGTGCATGTCTATGAGAATTTCAGAGAGGGACATAAGCTCGCTTCTGGTTATTATCTGGCCCTGAACTGAGACCAGGGACCTGCCGTTTCTCCTCACGGTTCTTTTTATGATTATGGCCCCGTCCTCAGCTTCCAGAGAGTGCTCTTCAAGCCAGGCGTTTGCCTCGTGTCCGGGTGGAATTGAAACTACGGCATTTACCGTCATTTCATCAGAACCTGTTCTTATAGCAGAAGAATCTGCCCTCTCTCCCATAAGAAGCCCCAGGGCTCCGAGAATAATGGACTTTCCTGCTCCGGTTTCACCGGTAATTACGTTAAATCCTTCATGAAAGTCAGCAGAGAGGTTTTCTATAAGTGCAAAGTTCCTGATTTCCAGATGCTCAAGCATTGAATCCTCCGGCCCATCCGAGCTTTTCCCTGAGAATCTCGATTGAGTTTCTTGCCTTGTTCCTGACAAATCTGGTCACATAATCACTGCGTGTTATTACTATTCTGTCTCCCGGATGCACCTTGTGAATACCATGTCCATCACTGATTACTTCTATCTCTGCATTCTGAGGCGGAAGATCTACATTTATTCTTGAATTCTTATTTACTACAAGAGGCCTTGCACTGATTGTAAACGGACTTATAGGACTTATGATTATGGCATTTATGTTTGCATCAAGAATAGGTCCGCCTGTTGAAAGGCTGTAGGCAGTAGAGCCTGTGGGGGTTGCAAAAACAACACCGTCAGCCTTGAGACTGGCTGCAAACACATCATTGATATAGAGGTTGAGTTTTGCAGTCTTTGCGTGAGAAAGGGTGGAAACGGTAATCTCATTTAAGGCAGAGTCTGAGAATTCAAGTTTTCCGTTTCTGAAAACGTTTACCTCTACCCTCATTCTGTCTTCAATAATTTCTCTGCCTTCAATTATATCCTGAAGAACATAGTTAATCTCATCTGTTCCCGTATCCGTAATGTAGCCGAAGTGGCCCATATTCACGGCAAGCAGAGGCACATTTGTACCCCTCATGATCCATGCACAGGTAAGAACCGTTCCATCTCCGCCAAGGGAGATAGCAAGGTCACAATCTGGGGAACCTATAAGTGAATCTGCAGTACCTGAGACCAGGCTTACCAGCTCGGTTTCTATGTTTCTTTCCGAGAGAAAGTCCCTGATTGAAGAATAGACTGAAAGAACATTCATCCTACCCGGATTTGCAAATACAGCGACCTTTTTAAGTTCCATAAAGCCTCCCGCGCCTTAGAGAAGATGGCCAATAACCTTTCCGACAAGATCTATTTCCGTATTCTTCAGAAACGGATAGACAGGAAAGGAAACCGTCCTGTAATAGTATGCAGCACAAACAGGAAAATCTCCAAACAAATCTCCCCCGTAAACACTGCAAATACTGTCCGCAAAAGTTTTTTTCACCGGCACACCGTTCTTTTCCGCAAACTTAATCGAATCCTCCGGCTTTGAATCAAGAAAAACGCTGAAAGAAGAATAGGACGGATTAAAGTCAGCAAAACTCAGCCCGAAGGCCCTGTGTCGTGTCTGAAGCACCTTCTGCGTGTAAATTCGACCGATCTCCCTGTTCTTTCCGCAGTTCACATCAAGGTTCTGAAGCTGCACAAGCCCGAGAGAAGCATTAAGGTCCGTCATGCTCTTAAGAGGGTCCCTAATGGCCTCAAGATCGCACTCAAAACCTTTCTTTACAGCCAGGGCTGCGCCTCCTGCACAGGAGACAATGTTCTCCTCTTCGAAAGAAGAGACCACTACACTGCCCCAGTCACCCGGGGCAAACTCTTCCCCGCAGTAAGAGCCAAGGGACTCTGATACGTCTTCAAGAATCTTTATCCCTTCATAGCTCACCTTCTCAGCAAAGGTAGTTTCCCTGTTGTACTTTATTGGAAGCATGCCGCATGATTCGTAAAGAATGAGAACATCTGCTCCGCTTTCCATGACAGCCTTTTCATCTGCAAGCCCGTTTTCCCTGTCTGCATCAACATAAACAACCCTGCACCCTGTCTTTTCGAGGGCAGAGAGGTACACAGACGGAGAAAGCATACTTATGGCAACACAGCTCTCCTTTCCCACTCCCAGAGCCTTGAGGGCAGCATCTATACAGTCAGGATAGGTTCTGAAAGATAAACCCCTGCTGCATTTTACACGGGAAGAGAACAGCTCCGTAAAAGCCTTTGTGCTTCTTGAGGGGCCTATTTCTTCATCTACCATGGTCTGAAGAACACTGTCCATGTCTTTTCTTTTAAGTGTGGGTTTGTAGAAACGAATCATACGTATAGTATAATCAATACCGGCAGGAAGTGACAACAATCATACTATGTGTTATTCTTTGGAACAAATTGAGGGTCACACTATGGAGAAAAAGAAAGTAATACTTGCTCTGGCAATAAATTCCGTCATAACGGTACTCGAATTAATCGCAGTCATCCGCTCATTCATGGAAATGAAACTGTACATGTTCTGCTACTACACCGTACTGAGTAATCTTTTCCTTCTGGTTGCTTCCATTCTCTGCATTCTGGGTGAAATAAAAATCCTCAGGGGAGAAGAGGAATTTCTTTCTCAGAAAGTTTCAAGAATTAAGTACATGGCAACCTGTACCGTCTCCGTTACATTCCTTGTGGTTGTGTTCATACTAACCCCGACAACAATTGGTGAAAACAGCAGCCTTATCAAAAACTTCATACACCTCATGGTTGACGGATCCATGCTTTACATGCACTTTCTCTGCCCTGTTCTGGCCTTCATCTCATACACAGTACTTGAAAAGCCTCAGGTCTATAACAGAAAGCTGCCCCGTCTTGCAATAATACCGACACTCATCTATGCAGCAGTACTCATAATTTTAAACATTGCACGTGTAGTAGTCGGCCCATACCCATTCCTCATGGTCATGTACAACCCGGTACATATGAGCATTATATGGGCTTTCGGTGTTATTGGCTTTGCATACCTTATTGCCATTATGGTTAACGTAGTTTCAAAGAGATAAACAGTAATCTATAACAACAGCGAAGCTGATATGAAGCCCAGAAACAGCGGATGAGGCCTGTTAGGTCTGCTCTTGAACTCTGGATGAAACTGTACTCCTGTAAAGAATGGCCTGTTTTCAAGCTCTATTGTCTCAACAAGATTCGAGTCAGGAGACAGGCCTGAAAGAACAACTCCGTTCTGTGTGAGAACTTCTCTGTATGAATTGTTGAACTCATACCTGTGCCTGTGTCTTTCGCTTATCTCTTTTGTACCGTAGAGCTTTCTTATGCCCGTGTTATCCATGAGGACACAGGGGTACTTACCGAGCCTCAGTGTTCCGCCCTTGTTTATCTCATCATTCTGACCGGGCATGAAGTCTATAACCGGGTATGGAGTCTTTGAGTCAAACTCCCTTGAGTTTGCTCCCTTAAGGCCACAGAGGTTCCTCGCTGCCTCTATTACGGCTATCTGCATGCCGAGACATATTCCGAAGTACGGTTTGTTATTCTCCCTTGCATACCTGCAGGCGCTGATCATACCCTCGGTTCCACGGGTACCGAAGCCACCGGGAATTATTATGCCATGGGCTTCTTCCAGTACAGACCCGACATTTTCATCATTTAAGTCTTCAGAGTCCACCCATTTAATCTCAACCCTTGTATCAAGGGCAAAGCCTGCGTGGCGCAGGGCCTCAGTTACTGAGAGGTAAGCATCATGAAGCTGAACATATTTACCGACCAGGGCTATTCTGACGCTTCTTTCTGCGTGTTTTATTCTATCAACCATCTTCTCCCAGTCATTAAGATCCGGTTCCCTGCATTTAATACCCAGCTCCCTGCAGACAATCTCAGAAAGCCCTGCCTTTTCAAGCATGAGCGGCGCTTCATAGAGTATGGGAAGAGTGAGGTTTTCGATTACACAGTCATTCTTAACGTTGCAGAAGTTGGCAATCTTTCTGAAAACAGACGGATCAGTTATCTTCTCATCAGTTCTGAGGATAATTATGTCTGGAGAAATACCCATGCCCTGAAGCTCTTTTACGCTGTGCTGGGTAGGTTTAGATTTATGCTCCCCGCTGGCCTTCAGGTAAGGAACAAGGGTTACGTGAATATAGAGTACGTTTTCCCTTCCGACCTCAAGACCTACCTGCCTTATGGCTTCAATGAAGGGCTGACTTTCAATGTCTCCTATTGTTCCGCCGGTTTCAGTTATGACTACATCTGCATCAGTCTCAGCACCTACCCTGTAGATGAAGTGCTTGATTTCATCGGTTATGTGGGGAATGGTCTGTACGGTTGAACCGAGGTAGCCGCCCTTTCTTTCCCTCTCAATTACGTTGTTGTAGACCTTTCCTGTTGTAAGGTTTGAGAACCTGTTGAGATCTTCATCTATGAATCTCTCATAGTGACCGAGGTCCAGGTCTGTTTCAGCTCCGTCTTCCGTAACATAAACTTCTCCGTGCTGGTACGGACTCATGGTACCCGGATCTACATTGATATAGGGATCAAGTTTCTGGGCTGCAACCTTAAGTCCCCTTGCCTTCAGCAACCTTCCGAGGGAGGCTGCAGTAATTCCTTTTCCGAGTCCTGATACAACTCCGCCGGTTACGAATATGTACTTACACTGCCTCATGGGTTCCTCCTTAAATTGACGGTTCAAAACACGGGATGGGCTGAAGCTTGAAGAGGTTTCTTTCATGAAGGGAGTCTATGAGCTTCTTATGCTCTGCGTTTTCTATCTTTCCCTCCCTTATGTATCTGTCCAGCTCTTCATAGGTAAAGCCCAGGTTCTGTTCATCAGACTTTCCGGTAAGTCCGTCTTCCGGTACCTTGTCTACAAACTCGGACGGCAGTCCCAGAACACGTCCTATCTCCTTGACCTCATGAACGGTCAGACGGGATAGCGGACTGAAATCTCCGGCTCCGTCTCCGTAACGGGTTGCGTAGCCTACCCAGTCCTCTGAAAGATTACATGTGTTTGCAACCCTGCCGTTACAGCTCTGGGAGACTGCATAGAGCACACTCATACGTATTCTGGCAGGCAGATTTGTCGTGCTCTGCTTTGAAAGAGTAAATGGAATATTTCTTACAACAGCATCTACCGCTTCCTTTATGTTTATCTCATAACTCTTTATATCAAGAAAATTTACAAGTCTTCTTGATACGTCTATATCATGCTGATTGCCCTGAGGAAGAAGTACTCCCGTTACACGGTCCCGTCCAAGAGCCTTTACGCAGAGGGCGGCAGTAACGGAGCTGTCTTTGCCTCCGGAAATTCCAACAATTGCATTACAACCTTCTCCGTTTGAGGCAAAGAAGCTCCTGATCCATTTAATACAGTTAAGCGTTGTTTTTTCGTAGTCCATAGTCATTCCACCGTTACGCTTTTAGCAAGATTTCTTGGTTTATCAACATCAAGACCCCGGCTGAGGCTTGTGTAGTAACTTAGTAGCTGGAGAGGTACTACTGCAAGGGAAGCCATGAACAGTCCGTTTACAGACGGTATTTTAATCATGTAATCGCAAACGCTCTCAATTCCCTTATCCTCAAGGTCCGTGACGGTAATCAGCCTGGCTCCGCGGGACTTACACTCAATCATGTTGGAAAGTGTTTTATCCGCTATATGAGGGCAGGTTATGACTCCCACTACCACGGTTCCGTCCTCAATCAGGCTTATGGTTCCGTGTTTAAGTTCCCCGGCAGCATAGGCCTCTGAGTGTATGTAGCTTATTTCCTTCATCTTGAGGCTTCCCTCAAGGCATATGGCATAATCCATGTTTCTTCCTATGAAGAACATATCCTGTCTGGAAGAAAACACGGTGGCTAGTCTCTGGTACTTCTCCTTGTCCGAGAGAATGGAACTTATCTTATCCGGCAGTTCCTTCAGTTCTCCTATCATCTGCGAATACATAACTGCATCCAGATTTCCCCTGATGAAGGCCATCTGAATTACAAGAAGATAGAGAGCTATAAGCTGGGCACTGTAGGCCTTGGTTGTTGCTACTGATATCTCAGGTCCGGCCAGTGTCAGTATTACATGATCAGCTTCATTTGCTATTGATGAGCCGTTTACGTTTACTATGGCAAGGGTTCTGATTCCCAAGCTCTTTGCCTTTCTCAGGGCTGCAAGACTGTCAGCGGTTTCTCCAGACTGGGAGATTACTATGAAGAGGCACTCCTTACAGGCGTACATGCTCCTGTATCTGAACTCTGAAGCAAGTTCAACACGTACGGGAACATCCGTTACGGCCTCCGTCATATACTGGGCAGCAACTCCTGCATGCCAGGCTGAGCCGCAGGCCACAATTATTATCTGTTTTAAATCCTGGAAGAAGGATTCATCAAGCTGGTCATCACAGATACAGATTCCTTCATCCTCAATATACCTGTCCAGCATGCGTCTGATTACATCAGGCTGTTCATGTATTTCCTTGAGCATGAAGTGCTCGTATCCGTGCTTTTCGGCACTGTCTGTTTCCCAGTCTACGGTCTTCTTCCTTATGCTTATCCTGTCTCCGTTCAGATTGAAGAACTCGACCTTCCCCTTTTTAAGTCTGGCAGCCTGAAGGTTGCCAAGGTAATAGAAACTGCGGGTGCGGGAGAGTATGGCAGAAACATCTGAAGCAAGAAATGAGGAATCCTGTGTTGTTCCTATTACAAGAGGTGAGTCGTTTCTTGCTGCATATATTTCTTCAGGATAGTCATCGAACATGAGGGCAACAGCATAACTGCCCTTGACCCTTACCATTGTTCGGTTAATTGCATCTATAGGACCGATACGGTACTTCCTGTAGTAGTAATCTACGAGTTTAATCAGCACCTCAGTGTCTGTTTCACTGTAAAATTCATAACCGTTGTCTGTAAGTTTCTGTTTAAGTTCTGCGTAGTTCTCAATAATACCGTTATGGACACCGGTAACGGTACTTCTGACTCCGCCGCTTACATGCGGATGTGCGTTCTGAACGCTGGGCGCTCCGTGAGTTGCCCACCTTGTGTGCCCTATTCCGCTCATTCCCTTAAGGGCCTTCCCGCCGTGTGTCCTGTCAGAGAGTGCCTTAAGCTTTCCCGTGGTTTTTTCTATTACGACAGGAAGACTGCTGTCCCTTACTGCTATTCCAGCTGAGTCATATCCCCTGTATTCCAGCTTCTTAAGGCATTCAAGCAGTATGGGAGCTGCCTGTTCACGCCCCGTAAAACCTACTATTCCGCACATTTCAGGCCTCAGACTGAAAACAGAAGCTGTCTGTAGGAAGGATAAGGCCAGAGTCTTTCAGGAATCATCTCCTCTTCGCAGTCAACTGTCTTTCTTATCTCATCCATCAGGGAAAGAATACTGTCATGACAGTAAGCAACTGCCCTGTAATCATTATCCCCGGGTGCATTTTCAAGGGCGTTCTTAAGCCTACCGTTAAGAATATAAAGCTGTGCATTGAGATCAGACAGTTTTTCAAGAATCTCTTCTTCAATATGGACTGCTGAAGAATAAAGAACCTTTCTCTTCTCAGAAGCTGCTTCACAAAGCTCTCTTTCATAGGAAGAGACAGACGGGATTATTTCCCTCTGTACCATGTCTGAAAGAGTTGCTGCCTCAATGGTGCAGATACTGCAGTACTTCTGCATGTGTATCTCATCCCTGGCCCTCATCTCAGCTTCAGTCATGACAGAGTTTCTGACCATAAGATCAATGTTTTTCTTCTCAAGGTACCTTGGAATGGCTTCACATGTAGTTCTGAGGTTTGACAGTCCCCTTGCAGCAGCTTCCTCTATCCACGTACTGTCATAGCCGTTTCCGTTGAAGATAATCCTTCTGTGCAGGGTAAACTCTTCCTTAATCAGAGAGTGAAGGTCCTCTCCTTTTTCAAGCCTGTCGGCATAGAGCCTGAGCCTGTCTGCGACAATCGTGTTGAGCACGGTATTTGGGCCGGCTATTGACTGGCTTGATCCCGGCATACGGAACTCAAACTTGTTTCCGGTAAAGGCAATGGGGCTTGTTCTGTTTCTGTCAGTGTTGTCTCTCGGAATAAACGGCATGGTATCTATTCCAACCTTAATTGGCTTGATTACAGTACCGTTATAGCTCTTTTCTTCTATTATAGACTCAACTATATTTCCGAGTTCGGTACCAAGGAAGATAGAGATAATAGCTGGAGGGGCTTCATTTCCTCCGAGTCTGTGGTCGTTTCCGGCATAGGAAACACTGCATCTGAGAAGGTCCTGATATTCATCTACTGCACTGACAAAGGCAGAGAGGAAGAGAAGGAATCTTGCATTCTGCTGAGGAGTCTTTCCCGGAGAAAGAAGGTTCTCTCCCCTGTCTGTTGCAATGGACCAGTTGTTGTGCTTACCGCTGCCGTTTACACCGTCAAAAGGTTTTTCGGAGAGTATACATACAAGGTTGTGTCTGTCAGCTACCTGCCTCATTACGTTCATGGTAAGCTGGTTCTGGTCGTTTGCACTGTTACAGTCAGTGTACACCGGAGCCATTTCATGCTGGGAAGGAGCCACCTCATTATGCTTTGTTTTGGCAGGAATGCCGAGCTTCCAGAGTTCTTTCTCAAGGTCCTTCATGAACTCTGAAACTCTTGGCTTGATAGAACCGAAGTAGTGGTCATCAAGCTGCTGTGTTTTAGGAGGTTTTGCTCCGAAAAGGGTCCTTCCGCATATACGGAGGTCCTCCCTTTTAAGGTACAGCTCTTTGTCAATAAGAAAATACTCCTGCTCAGATCCGGCCATAGATGTAACGGAGACTGTGTTTTCATCACCCAGGAGTCTCAGAACCCTGAGAGCCTGAGTATTTAGGGCCTTCATGGATCTGAGCAGGGGAGTTTTCTTATCAAGGGCTTCTCCGGAATAGGAGAAGAACATGGTTGGAATGCATAGGCTTCCATCCAGAACAAAAGCATGGGATGAAGGATCCCAGGCGCTGTATCCGCGGGCTTCAAAAGTAGCCCTCAATCCTCCGGAAGGAAATGAAGAAGCATCTGGCTCGCCCTTTATGAGTTCTCTGCCTGAAAACTCAGTAACAGCTGAGCCCTTCCCGTCCGGAGATATAAAACTTTCATGTTTTTCTGCGGTTCCGCCGTTCAGTGGCTGGAACCAGTGGGTATAGTGGGTTGCCCCGAGACCTAAGGCCCATTTCTTCATGCCTTCAGCAATTGCATCTGCTGCTTCTATACTCAGGCTTTTACCTGAGTCAATGCAGTCCCTGTATTCAGTGAGGAATTTCTCTTCAACATATTCCTTCATGACCGGGTAATCAAATACGCATGAACCGTAAATCTTTTCAAGACTGTTTTTTCCTTCCATCATTTTCCACTCTCCCCATAGTTTGACAGTACACGTGCTGAAGGATCATCTACGTTGCACCCTTCCCATTCCCTGTTCGGCATCCAGTAATCAGGAATCATCCTTTCCTGAGAGGGATAGTATTTTTCAAATATTTCCCTGTAGAGAAGGCTTTCCTTTGTAAACGGGCAGCAGTACTCATACCTGTTTCTTCTCACCTCAAAGTCATAATCTGTATATTTCTTTTCAGCGTAAGCCTTCAGTCCGTCTACCATACTGTGCCCGACAGCGTCTGAGAAGGCTGCCTTCTGGCGGAAGAGTATGCTGTCAGGAAGAATATGGTCCTTTTCAAAGGCCTTCCTTAAAAGATACTTTCCCATACCGTATGTGTTCATCTTTAGAGAGGGATCAATGGAGAGCACATAACGCACAAAATCAAGGTCTCCGAACGGAACACGTGCCTCCAGACTGTTGTCTGAAATACAACGGTCTGCCCTCAGTACATCATAGTAATGAATCTCCCTTATCCTCTTTTCAGCCTCCTTCTGGAACTCTGATGGGGAAGGAGCAAAGTCAGTGTACTTGTAACCGAAGAGCTCATCAGAGATTTCACCTGTAAGGAGGACCTTAACATCTGTATTCTCATGTATTTTCTTGCAGCACAGATACATACCGAGACTTGCCCTTATGGTGGTTATATCCCATGTTCCAAGAATGGATATAACCTCCTCAAGACTGTCCAGCACTTCCTGCATGCTCATATGAAACTCCATATGATCACTGCCCATAAAGGAGGCGGCTTCAGCTGCGTACCTTAAATCAATAGGGTCGGTGTCCATTCCTATTGCAAAGGTCCTTATTTTCTTACCGAGTATTGAAGAAGAGATGGCACAGACAAGACTTGAATCAAGACCTCCGGAAAGGAGGAACCCGAGCGGAGCATCTGAATCCAGTCTTTTCCTGACACCTTCAATCAGTTTTTCCCTGATCTCAGAGCATACCTTATCAATAGAGTCACTACTGAAGGAGGAAACTGAAGATATATCCATATAACTTACAAACTCTCCATCCTTGTAGTAGTGGCCGGGAGGAAAAGGAATAACCTTGTCGCAAAGCCCTATAAGGCATCTGGCTTCGCTGCAGAAAATAATGTTTCCATCACCAAGGTATCCGTAAAACAGCGGACGGATACCAATGGGGTCTCTGGCAGCAACAAGACTGCCGCTTTCCCCGTCATATATAACAAGAGCAAACTCAGCGTCCAGTTCCCTGAACATATCCGTTCCCTTCTCCTTATAGAGAGGAAGGAGAATTTCACAGTCCGAGTCGCTTTTAAACTCATATCTGTCCTTAAGAGATTCCTTTATCGGTCTGAAGCCGTAAATCTCACCGTTACATACCAGGCTCATTCTCTGCAGACGGAATGGCTGCATACCCAGATTACTACAGTCCATTATTGAGAGTCTGTTGAAGCCGAGATATGTATTATCTCCTACATATTCAAAAGAAGAATTGTCCGGACCCCTCATTGAGGATCTGTTAAAGAATCCCTTTATGTAATCTGTAGAATAATGAGTTGAGCTGTAACCGATAATGGAACACATAAGTTAAACTACCCCCTGAGTCTCCATGGCCTCAGATACCTTTAGGAAGGCAACAATGTTTGCACCTGCAACATAGTCTTTTTCCATGCCGTACTCTCTGGCCGCCTTGTCTATCTTGTGGAAAATCTTAACCATAATATGCTTGAGCTTGCTGTCTACCTCATCAAAACTCCAGTAGAGTCTTTCTGAGTTCTGGCTCATCTCAAGAGCTGAAGTTGCAACTCCTCCGGCATTTGCTGCCTTTCCGGGGAGGAAGAAGACTCCATTTTCCTTAAGGAAAGCTGTAGCATCTGCAGTGGTCGGCATATTTGCACCCTCACAGACTGCAATAACTCCGTTTTCAACAAGTGTCTGTGCATCTTTGAGATTAAGCTCATTCTGTGTTGCACACGGAAGGGCTACATCTGTCTTAATGATCCACTGGTTGTTGTTTTCCTTCTTCTTGTCGTGGTATACGGCACTCTTTCTCTGTGCAGCATAGGCTGTGAGTCTCTGTCTTTTCTTCTCCTTAACATCCTTGAGAAGTTCAACATCTATACCCTCCGGGTCATATACCCAGCCTGTTGAATCTGAGCATGTTACAACCCTGGCTCCAAGCTGCTGAGCCTTTTCAATTGCATAGATAGCTACGTTTCCGGAACCGGAAACAGAAACAGTCTTATCCTTTATACTCATTCCGTTGCTGTTGAGCATTTCTTCAGTTATATAAAGAAGACCGTAACCTGTAGCCTCTACCCTTCCCTTTGAACCACCAAAGGTCTTGCCCTTTCCGGTAAGTACGCCCTCAAATCTTCCTGTGAGCTTCTTGTACTCTCCGTAAAGATATCCAATTTCCCTTCCGCCGGTTCCAATATCTCCGGCAGGAACGTCAGTATCTGCACCTATGTGTCTGTAAAGCTCCTGCATGAAGGCCTGGCAGAAAGCCATGACTTCCCTGTCGGATTTTCCCTTCGGGTCAAAGTCTGAACCACCCTTACCACCACCGATTGGAAGGCCTGTAAGTGCATTTTTGAAAATCTGCTCAAAACCGAGGAACTTAATAATACTCGGGGTTACGCTAGGGTGCAGTCTCAGTCCGCCCTTGTAAGGACCGATTGCAGAGTTGAACTGAACTCTGATTCCATTGTTGACATGGACCTGTCCCTTGTCATCAATCCATGGAACTCTGAAGATAATCTGACGCTCCGGGGCAACAAGGCGCTCAAGAAGAGCTTCCCTTCTGTATTCTTCTTCCCTTCTGGCAATTACAGGACGTATTGAATCCAGTACTTCCTTAACTGCCTGATGGAATTCCGTCTGAGAGGGGTTCTGATCAACAACTCCTCTGTAAACATCATCTACATATGACATATATTTTTTTCTCCTGAAATTTTTTTGATGATTATATTCAGGAGATGAAAAATAAACAAATACATATTATATTATGAATACCATATCTTTTTGATATGATAGAGGTGAAGCATGGAAATAAGGGTACTTAAATACTTTATAGCGGTAGCTGAGGAGCTGAATATTACAAGAGCTGCGGAAAAGCTCAATATAAGCCAGCCCCCATTGAGCAATCAGATAAAAAAGCTTGAAGAAGAGCTGGACACACAGCTTTTCATAAGGGGCAAACGCCACCTGGAACTCACTGAATCCGGGAAACTGCTCTACAGATATGCAAGAGAAATACTCAACCTGACTGAAAAGAGCACAAATGAGATCATAATGATGGATAAGGGCATGAACGGAACCATAGCAATAGGACTTGTTGAAGGCTCTGCTCCGGACATTGCTTCAGCATGGGTCAGCTCCTTCATGAAAAAGTACCCGGAGGTCAGGTTCAGGATTATGGACGGCAACAGTGACGAGCTCATAGACATGCTCAGAAGCGGCCTGATAAACCTGGCAGTCATCACCTCACCATGCGACCACACCCTTCTTCACAGATTCAAGGTCGGCAGGGAGTACATGGCAGCCTTCATGAGCCCGGACAACCCGCTGGCGCAGAAGGAAGGAGACACCGTGGAGCTTTGCGACCTCAAGGACCAGCCCCTCATTGTACCAAGCCGAGAGTACATAATTAACATGATATACAAATGGTTCAGGGAGATAGATGCAGAGCCGAGGATAGTCTGCCGCATGGACAACTATCTGGACGTAGCGGCCCTCTCCGGTGCAGACTGCGGAATAAGTATATTCCCGAGGACCTGTTGCATAAAAAACGACAGTATAATTGCCAGGAACATATCAAATCCCGCGAGAATGGTTGAATACCTGTTTGTATGGCTCAAGGGAAAGCCCCTGCCTATTGCAGACAGAGCTTTTATTGACCATGTGAGGGAGCAGATTACCGGATAGGCTTGAAATCTATACGGCCAAGGGCAGCGGTCTCATCCTTTGAGAGGTTTTTGACAACATATCCGAAGGAATCATCCGAGAGGGAGTAAGCCTCAACTTCCACGCTGTCCGTGTAGTGAACCTCATGGACCCAGTTAATATCTATATAGGAAGGAAGATGCTCTTTCATGTAATCAAAATCCATGGATTCAAGCATCCACCTGAGGTAGACAATGTTATTCACATGCCCGTTTATATCCGTATCATAGAACTTGTGGTTAACAGGGTACAGGGAGATTCTGGGGCTCTGTTCCATGACCTCACGGTCAAGTTTAGGCACGCGTTTACCACACTCAATAAACGGACCGTCTACGTAGTCCACCGGACCTATCTTCTGGGTAATCTCCGCCATTTTCTGCGGCATGCGTGTTTCAATATCAATTACTGCCCACATTGATTTAGCGGAGAAAACAGGGTTGCCGGAGCTGTCAAAAGCAAGAACGGCACGAGGGGCAAAATAGCTCTTTGCAAAAGGAATACCTGTTTCAAGTTTGAGCACCTCCGGCCATACCGGGTAGCTGTAGATTTCCATGATTGTCCTGGTTATGACCCAGCTCTTTCCTTCCTTCATAAGGTAGGGAACAGAGACCTTTCCCTCGCCGCTGTGAGTACCTGAAATTTCCTGAAGTATACCGAAATAGAACTCAGGCAGAGGCCTGTATGCAGAATCCGCACCGAATGTTGTTACCTTGAAATCCTCATGACACACGTTATGACTGTCTATATACACTTTTTAATCCTCCTTACAGCTTCCTCCAGGTCCTTCATTGAATAAGCAAAACAGAACCTGAGAAACTTTTCTCCACCCTTTCCGAATGAGCTCCCCGGGACCGTCACCACGCCGGCCTTTTCAAGAAGCCACATTGCAAGTTCTTCAGAGTTCATACCGTTCTTTTCAATTCTGACCCACAGATAGAAGGCACCCTGAGGAACAACAGCTTCAAAGCCCTCAAGAGAGGAAAGCTCCTTCACAAGATAGTCTCTTCTTCTTTCATACTCGCGGGCCATCATAAGGCTCTCTTCCCTGCATTCAAGAGCTGTAATTCCCGCGTACTGAACAAACTCATTTACACAGGAAATCTCATGGGAAAGAACAGTGGCAATTACATCTGTAATTTCTTCAGATGCACAGAGATAGCCCATTCTCCAGCCTGTCATGGCGTAAGCCTTTGAGAAGCTGTTGACGGTAATTACCCTTGGTGAAATATCTAAAAAAGACGCAGGACTTATATTCTTCCTGCCGTCAAAAATAATTGATTCATAAACCTCATCAGAGATAAGGTACAGTTCATGATCCCTGACAAAATCCCTGACAGTCTGCCATTCATCTGAGCTTAAGACATGGCCCGTGGGATTATTGGGTGAATTGATTACAATGGCCTTTGTTCTGTCAGTGCAGTTTTCTTCCAGAAGGGAGCGGGTTATTTCATAACCGTTTTCCACACTGAGCGGGAATCCAACCGGAAGAGCCCCGCCAAGGCGGGTCATGGCTTCATAGGAAACCCAGGAAGGCTGGGGAATCAACACCTCATCCCCTTCTCCCGCCACAGCCATTATGGCAAGGCATACTGCATACTTGGCTCCGGGAGTGACTATTATGTTTTTCTCAGAGCACATTATGTTGTTCTCTTCCCTGAGCTTAAAAGAAAGCTTCTCCCTCAAAGCCTTCAAACCGCGCACATCACAGTAGTGGGTGTGGCCGCAGTTCAGAGCCCTTACAAGAGAAGCCTTAATCTTTTCCGGTGTATCAAAATCAGGGTCTCCACCGGCAAGGGAAACAATGGATTTCCCTTCACTTTTGAGTCTGGAGGCAAGATTGTTGAATGATACAGTGGCTGAAGCACTTATACCGGAAAGAAGCTTATTCATGTTTTACCCTGGTTAACAGGTGTAATTATAGTGTTTGAAAAAACCTCTATCAATACAGCTTACTTTGACTTCTGAAGCTTTACCTCAACAGTTGAGTAAGTTGTTTTTGTAACATACTCATTACTGTCTTTCTCATATCCTGCAGGAACCTTGAGAATATGAACAGTATAAAGGGCCTCAGCAACATCAAAAGAAGCAACACCGTCGGCGTCAGTCTTACCGACAAGGCATGAGTTATCATCACAGAACTGAACGGTAACTCCCTTAACGGGATTACCATCCTCATCCTTTACAACAACCCTGTAAGAAGTTTCAGAAGAAGTCTCTGCTGCTGCAGCAGTCTCCTGAACTTTTCCCTCAAGCAAGATGTCCACTATATCTTCATAAACTGACATGAGGGATGGAGCTCCGACAACTGGAGCTGAAAGAATATAGCCCTCACTGTCTACAAAAATGCTTGTAGGATAGCCCTGAAGCTCCAGGCTCTCATTCATTCCCTCATAAGGCAGGATATTAAGATATTTTACTCCGTTCTTACTGAGCAGATTCAAACAGGCAGCAGAAGAATCTTCAAAATCAGTACAGATTCCAATAATTGATGCACCCTTCTTCTCAAGACTCTGATTAAGCTCTGCAAGTCCTGAGAGCTCTCTTACACACGGGCCGCACCAGGTTGCCCAGATGTTTATCATGGTAACCTTATTTTTACTGAAAAGCTCCTGACTTGTAACAGTGTTCCCGTTTATATCCTTTGTAGTAAATTCAACCTTCATACCGATCAGTCCGTCCCCGGCAGCACGGATCGGAGAGTAAGTTGCTTTCTGCAGCACTTTCAACAGTTCCTTGCCAAGATTGTTGAACTCATACTTATATATAAAAGACACTTCTGAAAGGTACTCGTTTACATCCGGAAAACAGGCATAGAAAGTTACATCTTCAACCCTGGCCAGCTGAATCATTTCATACTGTGTCTTAAGGGCCTGATAGTACGGAGAGGATTCTTTTCCATCCTGAACGGAAATAACCTGAGCAAGAACACCTCTCTTTTCAAGCAGATTTTCAAAAACCTCTACATTTCCGCTTTCAGCCTCATATACCATGTTCTGGAATTCACCCGGAGACATGGCAAAATAAAGGTAAGTCAAGGTTCCAGCATTAAGGTAGTCTTCATACCCATTAGCACTGGCAACAAGAACTCCCTTCATGTTTTTACTATCAAAAGCTGATGTGTACTGAAGTTTAATACCGTTATTCCTGTACTCTACTACTCCTGAATCTGCATAAAGGGCAGAGACTGCAAGAAAGAAAACAAGAGCTAAAACAAATAAATTTCTTACCTTTTTCATATACTGTTACCTTCTTTTATCTCTGAAGCCTGTTCATAAAGCGTTTGAAGCAGCTCTGGAGTAACCGAACCGCACTGGTTATAGATTACTTCCCCGTAGCGGTTGAGAACAACTGTCTGAGGAAGGGCTGAGAGCGCACCGAGCAGGTCCCAGAGCACTTCATCATCCGTCTCAACGGCAAAGCGCATTTTCCAGTTCTTTCCACGCTCCTGAACAAAATCTTCAGGGTCATCCGTAATTATATCTGAATGGAGCATGAGTATTTCTATCTCACCTTCATATTTATCATACAGTTCACTGAAATGAGGAATCTCATTTACGCACGGGCCACACCATGTTGCCCAGAGGTTTATGATTACAGGCTTTCCCCTGTTTTCAGAGAGCTTGAAAACGCTCCCGTCCATACATGTTATGCTGAAATCCGGAAGAAGACAGCCCGCCGTGTTACCGGCAGGGGCTGAGCTTTCATATACTGGCTCTTCTGCTGCCTGTACTGCCACCGGCTCTTCACTCTTGACTTCCTTAGCCCTGATTTCCGGATCAAGAACGTTAAACCACAGCAGAGCAAAACAGAGCACTGCAAGGGCTACTGCCCTTACGGCTGTGGCCTTTTTACTTCCACAGGTCTTCCCTTCACTTGAGACCAGGGTAAACCTTCCTGCCTTAAGGCTCAGAGCCTGCTCAGGGCAGGACTGAATGCACTTGCCGCAGTGAATACACTCATGGTCTCCTACATGTCGCACATCCATCTGACAGTTTCTGACACAGTTTCCGCACCCGTTACAGCGGGATGAATCAACCTTAACACCCACTACTGCTATCCTGCTGAAAAATCCGTATATGGCTCCAAGAGGACAGAGGAAACGGCAGAAACTTCTGTAACAGAAAATACAGAGAAGCAGAATCAGCACCATGATTACGAACTTGTTGGTAAAGATGCTGCCGAGCATGCTGAAGAAATCACCGTTTGCAGGATTTGCAAGAAGAGGAAGAGCTCCTCCAAAGGTTCCTGCAGGACATATGTACTTACAGAAAGCCGGGACAGCTACCCCGTGGGCTATTCCGTACCAGGCTGTTACGGCAAATACAAATACAAATAGAATTATATATTTAAGATATGAAAGAGCGCGTGTTATGCGGCTTTTCTTAATCTTGGGTGTAGGTATTTTATGAAGCAGTTCCTGAACAAGACCAAACGGACAGAGCCAACCGCAGATGGTGCGTCCAAGCATGAGTCCGTAGAGCATGAGTATACCGAAGACGTAGAAACCGGCCTGCTTTCCTGAAGCGGAGACTGCATTCTGTAAGGATCCGAGCGGACAGGCTCCCACGGCTCCCGGGCAGGAGTAACAGTTGAGCCCCGGCACACAGAGGGCCTTGGTTGTTATGTTTCTGCTCCTGTATATGTCTCCCTGTATAAAGCCCCTTAAGTGAGCATTGTATAGAAGTGCACAGTAGAGCTGTATGAGGCGTCTTTTTGATGGCAATAAACTTCTTTTCTTATCCAAGGCCTATACACTCCGTACATATTCTTATGGCTTTTGCCAGAACGGCACTCATACTTCCGTTGAAAATTCCGAGAACAATAAAGATAAGCGCTGCTGCCAGTACAGCAATCCTTACTCCTGTTACAGGGAAAGCTGAAGAAGAGACTGCCTCCTGCCTGAGGCCGTCCTTCCTGCAGGCAAGAGCTGCCTTGAACTCGGTCTTCATGCTCTTTTCTGTGAGTATGAAGAATAAGGTAAGTATTCCTGTTCCTGCAGTCACCCATGGAAGGTTAAAGAGAAGAAGATTTACAGCCTCTTTCTTAAGGTCTTCATTCATGAAATTTGAAGGGGTTAATAAATAGACACAAACCGGAGCCATGCAGAGGAAGAATCCCGTCCATCCGAAGATAAGATATTTCATCTGCCTCTTCTGCTCTAAAAACATGGTTCTATCCTGCTTCACAAGGTGTGCTCTTAAATACTTAAGGTTTAACTCCGTATCCTTTACCGGTGTGTCCTTTCCCTTTGCACCGAGAACAAAGGCCGCAGCGGATACACAGACAGAGAGAAGAACAGCAGGAAGTACCGGTTTTAACACAAGAAGGGTTTTCTCCCTTGTATAGATAGGACTGAGGGGGTTCTTTTCTTTTTCAATAAGTCCGTCCCTGTAAAGATTGAGGACAGAAAAGCAGAGTATGATGGCAACAGCTATACAGAGAATGCTCTGAATCAGTAAAAGAATGGTTTTTCTGTCTGTCACTTTTTACTCCGGCCAACTTTTTCTATTATCACATAGAAAACAATAATTCAATATACTTAAAAATCAAAATACTTAGACATCAGGTCTATAATTTCATGTTATGCAATATTATAGTAATAAGGGGAGGATTTACACCTATATGCCGATCGGCCTTATAACTGATATTGCAGCAATAACCCTTGGTGGTTTAACAGGTGGTCTTTTAGGCCGCCATCTTAAAGATAAATTCAAACAGGAAATGAACAGCATGGTCAGTATTATGGCCATGGGAATAGCCCTCTATATGATTCCTAAAATGGAGATTATGGGAGCTGTCATGCTGTCGGTAGTAGGATGTTACTGCTTAGGCAGTGCTATGGACATTGACGGTCACGTCAACAGGACCATACTCAAGCTCACAGGTAAGGTCTTCAGGGGAAACCAGAGTTTTGACGTGAGCACCCTTTCTGTTTTAATTGTCCTGATGGGCTTCGGAGGCGGAGGGATTATGGGCTCCATGACAGAATCCATGACAGGTGACTCCTCCCTTCTCATGGGAAGGGCTGTGTGCGACTTCATCAGCTCCCTCATGTTCGGTACTACCCTGGGTCCTGTTGCTGCTCTTGCGGGAGGAACGAGTCTGATCAGCCTGTCCTTCTTCTACCTCTCGGCACGCCTTCTTCTGCCGTATATGAGTAATGTGGTATATGCAAATTTCATAGCAACAGGCGGCATGCTTACCCTTATCGGCTCACTTCGAATGTTCGGGCTGTCAAAGGCCAAACCCATGAATGCAGTTCTGAGCGTTATTTTTATTATTCCTGTTACAATACTGTGGCAGAAATTTATACCTTAAAAAAATGTATTATGATACTATTTTCATATTCTTGAATTGAAGGGTTTCCGATGGATATTTATGTTTTTGTATCAGTTGTCAGTCTTGTATTCATGATTGCAGGAGTGCTGTTCATTCTGTTCAGTATTGTTCTCCCCTATCTGAAAAAAGGTGAGAAATCAAAACAGAGGGAAGAGAGAATCCTTTTTCTGAGAAGTTTCAAGAAAGGCAAGATGGGTATTATCTGTATTCCTGCTTTTGCCCTCTACCTGATAGGTATTCTTTACTCCGGCAAAACCCTTACTGTTGCAATAGCAGAAACCATACCCCTTACCCTCAGACTTCTGACTCTGGGCTACAGGCTTGATCCTGTCAGACAGCTGTCAGAGGCCTGTCCGATTTACCATTTTACCATGGTATTTGTCTGCTATATGTCTGTTGTCAACGCATCTCTGTTTGCCATCTCCCTGTTTGAACAGAGAATTTCTTTTCAGTTTTCTACAAGAAATAGAAAGACAAGCTGCTCAAAGATTATGGATACTGAAACATGCTGGATTTTCGGGAACAATACTCAGAACAACATGCTTTACAACTCAGACCCTGAATACGGCTTCAAGAGAAGAATCATTATTGATAAGTTCCCGTACGGCGGAGATGAAAACCTCTTTCTGAAAGGTATTCATTATGGAGCTATGGGCACTCTTGAGGAGGAAGCAAACCTTCTTAAAGACTATCTTGAACACCTGAGTGATAATAAGCAGAAGAGCTTTACAATAGTCATTAACTGGGATAGTGATGATAGCAATATAGACCTTGCAAACACCTATTCAAAAGTAATCATGGATTACGCCAGTGGAAAAACAGCTGAAGAGATAAATTCCAGTCTGTCAAAGCTGTCCATCTTTATCTTTGGCAATGAGAAGTACTACTCCATCTACAATGAGATTGAAAAGAAATCTTTTGGCTGTTTTATCCACGTCAACAAGCATAGAATCATTTCCCAGAACTTCATCTGGAACCATCCTTTTACAGATGTACTGGCAAAAGACTGTATAGACTGCGACAAGGCTCTCCTCAGGGAAGATACCGGAATAAATGTTTTTATGATTGGTTTCGGAAAGACAAACAACAGGCTGTTTGCTGATCTGGTTTCCAGCAACCAGTTTATAATTGAGGACAAAAAGGCTGAAAAAGGCTGCAGACCTTTTACTGCAAACTACTATCTCTACGATTCAAAAGAAAATATCTATTCAAAGGAACTCGATCATAATTTCTTCAGATATCTGGATTTCTATAATAAACATAAAGATGACGGGAGATACCTGCCCATGGCAGATATTCCGGCAAATGTTTACCAGAAATTCAATACTGATATAAACTCTCCTGACTTCTATAAATCATTGTCAACTGTTCTCGGCACAAAGAAAAAAGACCATAATATTTTCATTGTTGCGTTTGGAGATGATCTCGAAAACATTGACTTTGCAAATAAGCTTTACTACAAGAAAGTTGAATGGAATATTCCATGCATGAAGATTTTTGTTAAGGTTTGCAGTTCAAAGTACAAGGACCAGTGCTGCAGTGAAGATATCTGTGTTTTCGGAGCTGACAGGGAAATATACTCCATGATGAACATACATGCTCAGGGACTGTTTAATTTAGCTTTGTATGCTGACATGGAGTTTGAGAGGCTTACGGCAGAAACAGACCCGGACGTTCCGAAAGTGGCTGACAGAAAGTGGTATACGTTCACCAGAAACAATATTGAAAGACAGAACAGTTACTACGCCGGAATTAACTACAAGCTCAAGCTTGGCCTTATGGGTCTTGAATTAGTTTCAGATGGCACAGATGGTATTATCTCTAATGAGGAGTTTAAAGAGCATTATAATAAATGCAGGGACAGCCTTGCCATCCAGGAACACCTTAGGTGGAATGCCTTCATGATCTGTAACGGCTATGTTCCTTCAACAATTAAGGAGATTCTCAATCCAGAGAACAAGGGAATTGTTCATGAAGAGAAAAGACACGGCTACCTGACAAACCATGATGGTCTTGACCAGTATGCTTCCCTTCTCTCTGAGAACTTCGGCAAGCCAAAAGAAGTCTATGACGTCAAGAAGTATGACACCATCATGATGGATAGGTGCTATGAAATCCTGCAGTCCCAGGGCGCCTCTATAAAAAGAAAGGATTCATAAAAAGCAAGAGCTGTAACAATAATCAGAATTACAAATCTCAGGCGCATTCAGGGAAAGGTCAGAAGCTGGCTGTTTGAGCTGCAATTTTTACAAAGTGGTCAGAACCAAGCACTTTGTCAATAAATCCTAGACAAAGTGAGGAAAATGAGGCTCCTTGTCTACAATTTTCATATTCTGAAAAAAGAGAGGCTGTAACTTCAGCCGGAAATACGACTTTTGTTACAGCCCTTCTATTTTCTTGATACACGCTATTGATGGCGGGAAATTTAACAGTCTTTTACAATTTAGCCTTTAAATCCCCATTCTGCGCTTTTACTCTGCAGTTCAGCCATGTGTCTGAATCTGCTGTTTTCATTTTTCCTGAGCTCTTCAGGCCTTCCCT
>JAIKXP010000051.1 GCA_024684115.1 Sphaerochaetaceae bacterium
AGCCGGAGAAAACGACTTTTGTTACAGCCCTTTTTGCTTATATTTTAAAATTTTGTAATAATTTTGATATTACAAGAGGCCCTGTTTCTGTTATAAACAGAGTATGGCTAGAATTAATGAAGCGGAAAAGTACTGCACAAAGTGCGGTCATCCCTATGAAATAAGGGAACTTGAAGGGGAAGGACAGGTTCAATACTGCCCTCAGTGCGCTGAATTTCATTTCCCTGTCTTCAATACGGCAGTCAGCATGATTGTCATTAATAAATCAGAAAGTAAGATACTACTCATCAAACAGTATGGAAGAGACAGCTACATTCTTGTAGCCGGATATGTTAACCGCGGGGAAGATGCGGAAGATACAGTCAGACGTGAACTTCTCGAGGAAACGGGACTAAAAGCAGATAAAATCCTTTTTAACAGAAGCAGATACTTTGAAAGAAGCAACACACTCATGCTTAACTGGACCGTCTTTATAGATGAGTCCTCATCTATCCATGTAAATAAAGAAATAGACTCTTACAGCTGGTTTACTTTTGATGAAGCCAGAAAGAATATAAGGGACAAGTCCCTGGCTCAGGAATTTCTTGTGAAATATCTTGATTCCATGGAAGGAGAAAACTCATGAAAACACGCATTTTCGGAAACACAGGAAGAGAAGTAAGTGAAATAGGTCTCGGTACCTGGCAGCTTGGAACAAAATGGGGTGAACCGTACAACGGAGAGGAAGCCCTGAAAATTCTTAATGAGGCTGATAAGGCTGGAATTACCTTCATTGACACTGCAGATGTGTACAACGGCGGAAGAAGTGAATCTTCTATAGGAGAATTCCTCAAGGGAAAGGACAGGTCCAGGTATTTCATCACAACAAAATGCGGAAGAAAGCTTAAGCCGCATACAGCAGAAATGTATACACCTGAAGCTGTAAGTGAGTTCATCACTGCCAGCCTTGAGAGACTTTCTACACCGTACATTGACCTTATTCTACTCCACTGCCCTCCTTCTCCTGTTTACAGAAAGAAAGAGATCTTTGATCAGCTTGAAATGGAAAAGAAGAACGGAAGAATCAAGGCTTATGGAGTGAGCATTGAGAAAGTTGAAGACGGACTTTACTGCCTGGAAAACTATGGAATAAGTGGAATTGAGGTTGTCTTCAACATGTTCAGGTTAAAGCCGCTTGATGAGCTTCTGCCTCTGGCAAAGAAAAAGAATGTAGGAATAATTGCAAGAGTTCCGCTTGCAAGCGGATTGCTCACCGGAAAGTTCGACATGAACACACAGTTCGGAGCAAAGGACCACAGATTCTTCAACAGAAACGGTGAGTCTTTTGACAAGGGTGAGACCTTCTCCGGTGTTCCTTATGAAACAGGTCTTAAGGCAGTAAGCGAACTTAAAAAGATTCTTGGAACTGATAATCTTGCACCTTATGCAATCAGATGGGTCCTCATGCATGATGAAGTTTCAGTTGTCATTCCGGGAGCCAGCAAGGCACAGCAGGTAGTTTCAAATGTAACGGCTGCCGCGCTTAAGGACTTATCTCCTGAACAGATGATTGCTGTTGAAGAGGTTTATAACAGGTATTTAAGGGATGAAATTCATCCGCAGTGGTAGAAATTCTGAAAAGAATTTTCCTATAATCCATAATATATCTATAAAGACGAGTAATTTATAATGGACATTTTTGACGTTTTAACAATGATCGGAGGCCTGAGTCTGTTCCTTTTCGGAATGAACGTAATGGGCCAGTCACTTAAACGGAGAGCCGGAAACAGTCTTAAAACAATTCTGAGCAAGCTCAGCGACAACAAGTTTGTCGGATTTATGACCGGTCTTCTGGTAACTGCAGCCATCCAGAGCTCTTCTGCCACAACTGTCATGATTATAGGTTTTGTGAACTCCGGCCTTATGACTTTAAGCCAGTCACTAAACCTGATAATGGGTGCAAACGTTGGAACTACGATTACCGCATGGATACTTTCACTTTCTGGAATTTCCGGCGGAAACTTCTTCCTACAGATGCTTAAGCCGTCTTCCTTTACTCCTATTCTTGCATTTATCGGTGTAATTTTCCTCCTTACAGGAAAGACAACCAAGAAGAGAGATACAGGAATGATCCTCCTTGGCTTTGCAACCCTCATGTTCGGACTTGAAACCATGTCATCTGCAGTTTCAGCAGTTAAGGACCTTCCGGCATTCAGAAACCTTATAACAAGCCTTGAGAATCCGGTACTTGGTATTCTGGTCGGTGCTGTACTTACAGCCATAATCCAGTCCAGTTCTGCTTCAGTCGGTGTTCTGCAGTCCCTCTCCATGACAGGTCTTGTTACTTTTGATGCAGCAATTCCGGTTATCATGGGTATGAACATAGGAGCCTGTGCACCTACCCTTCTTTCTGCAGTAGGAACCAACACAAACGCAAAAAGAGCAGCAGGTTACCATCTGGCCTTCAATATTATAGGTACTGTTTTCTGGGTAATTGTATTTGTCATAGTAAAACACGTACTTAACCCGCTCTTTCTTACATCTTCAACAACACCGTTTACAATTGCCATCTGTCATACAACATTCAAGATTCTCTGTGTTGCCCTCATGGCTCCGATTAACGGACTTGTTGAAAAGTTCATCTGCAGAATCATTAAGGAAAGCGATAAGGAAAAGACAGTTGAACTTGATGAACTTCTGCTCAGGACTCCGGCCCTTGCCCTCCAGCGCTGTCATGACCTCATGGTTGACATGTCCAGGGCTTCAAAAGACTCGGTAAATGAAGCTCTCTCCCTTATGGACAAGTATTCAGATACCGTAGCAGAGGAAGTCCAGAATAAGGAAGACCTGACTGACCACTATGAAGATATAATCGGTACTTACCTTGTAAAGCTTTCAAGCTTGAAGATTGCTGAAGAAGAAAGCCTTGCAGCAGGTGAATATCTTAAGATGCTGGCCGACCTTGAAAGAATTGCAGACCACAGTGCAGCTCTTGCAAAATCATACAGGGAAATGAATGAGAAAAAGATTTCCTTCTCTGAAAATGCAAGCAAGGAACTCCATGTCATGGCAGATGCACTTAAGGAGATTTCAGAACTTTCCTACAAGTCATTTGCAGAGCAGGATCTTGATGCAGCATTTAAGGTTGAACCTCTTGAACAGGTTATTGACTATCTTAAGAGGGAAATCAGATCCAGACATATTACGCGTCTTCAGAACGGAAGGTGCAGCATTGAAGCCGGCTTCATCCTCACTGATATTCTCACAGGAATGGAAAGAGCCAGTGACCACTGCTCCAATATTGCAGGCTGTGTCATAGATGCAAGTCAGCACAACCTTAATCTTCATGAAACTCTTAACAAGTACAAGAAGAACAATGCAAGCTTCAAGGAAGCATACGAGAAATACATGAAAAAATATTCAATTGAAGATATTGAAACTGTATAAAGCAACAGTTGTTATAATAATGGCCTTTTGTGTAGCACAGAAGGTCATTTTTTGGTTTTATATCGAATTATTTTCTTGTTAGCGTAAAAAAAGTGTGTAATCATTACAAAGGTAGTTCATACAGGAGAAAAAAAATGGAGATTAAAAAACCCGCTATGGCTGGAACTCTCGAGTCCAGTGATGCTCAGGTTACTGTCGAACCTGGTAACGGTAAGATTGAGCTCTCTCTTGAAAGCAGTGTCATGAATCAGTACGGAAGACAGATTAAAGATACTGTTCTTGAGACTCTTGACAGGCTCGGTGTTACAAGTGCCCGCGTAACAATGGTAGACAAAGGAGCTCTTGACTGCACAATCAAAGCAAGAGTCGAATGCGCTGTCTTCAGAAGCTGTGATGCCTCTGAATCCAACATACCATGGGGAGGTGCAATCAAATGATTCCAAGACCCAGACCAGAAAGATTCAGACTTCGCCGTACCATGATGTTCATGAATGCCCAGAAACCGGGCCTTATCAAGGACGCTTACATTTACGGCTGTGACAGTATCATGCTTGACCTTGAAGATGCAGTTGCAGAAAACCAGAAAGATGCTGCACGCTTCTCTCTCTATCATGCACTTAAGACAATTGATTATGGCGATACTGAGGTAATTGTCCGTATTAACGGACTTGATACTCCTCACTGGCAGGAAGACATTCGTGTATGTGTAGCTGGCGGTGCAGACGGTATCCGTATTGCAAAGTGTGAGAGTGCAAAAGACGTTCTGACTGTTGAAGCAGCAGTTGAGAAGGCAGAAGAAGAATTCGGCGTTGAAAAAGGCCGCACCCTTCTTATGGCTGCTCTTGAAAGCCCGAAAGGCATTTTAAATGCATATGAAATCTGCGCAGCTTCTTCACGTATGTTCGGCGTTGCAATTTCCGGCGGCGACTTCAGAAAGTGTATGCAGACCACTCCTCAGCGTGACGGTATTGATATGGTAACAGCCCGTGGACTCATGCTTATTGCAGCAAGAGCAGCAGGCGTTCAGTGTTTTGACACCGTTTTCACAAATCTTGATGATAATGAAGGCTTTGAAGCAGAAGTCCGCCAGAACAAGGCAATGGGCTTTGACGGCAAGAGCCTCATCAACCCGAAGCAGATCAGACTTGTCCATCAGCTCTTTGCACCGACAGAGAAAGAAGTCATTCAGGCTGAAAAGATTGTCCGTGCAGTCAGAGAAAATGCTGCAAAGGGACTTGGTGTATTTACTGTAGACGGAAAGATGATTGATATAGCATTCCTTCCGGGCGCTGAAAGAACACTCCGTCTTGCACGTGCATGCGGTATGTATGAGGGGGATCTTGTATGATTAACAAAGTTGGAAGAGATATTCCTGATTACCTGCTGAAGGACGGCAAGGAAGTTTATCAGGGCAAAAACTATATGGATGGCAAGTATATTCAGAAAGCTTCTCCAAAAACCAGAAGATATGAAACTCCGCAGGAAAGCAAGGTAGCCGAATCAATCGTTAAGGCTCTTAAGGACTGCGGCGCAAAGAGCGGAATGACATTCAGCTTCCACCATCATCTTCGTGATGGAGACTTTGTTGTAAACATGGTAATGAAGGCAGCTATTGAAGAGCTCGGCCTTGATAACCTTACTATTGCTGCAACAAGTCTTGGAAGTGCCCACGACCCTATTGCCGAATATATTGAACAGGGTAAGGTTGTCGGTATTCAGACCAGCGGTATCCGCGGAAAGATGGGTGAAGTTGTTTCAGCAGGTAAGCTTAAGACTCCTGCAATCATCCGTTCACATGGTGGCAGACCAAGAGCCATTGAAGGCGGTGAAGTCCATATTGATATTGCATTTATTGCAGCTCCTACCAGCGACTGTGTAGGTAACTGCCGCGGTATCGGTGGAAAATCAAACTGTGGAAGCATGGGTTATGCCATGACAGATGCAAAGTATGCCGATCATGTTGTCGTCATTACTGACTGTCTTGTTGACTTCCCTAACATGCCTGCAAGTGTTGAAGCTATAGACGTAGATGCTGTTGTAGTTGTTGATTCAATCGGTAACCCTAAGAAGATTGCTTCAGCTGCTGCAAGAATCTCACAGAACCCGAGAGACCTCATGATGGCCGAGGATGTAGCAAGAGTTATCGCTTCTACTCCTTACTTCAAGGAAGGCTTCTCCTTCCAGACAGGTGTCGGCGGACCATCCCTTGCTGCAAACCTCTTCCTTGAGAAATACATGGACGAGAGAAACATCAAGATGGGCTGGGCAATCGGCGGTATCTGTGGACCGATGGTAGAACTTCTCAAGAAGGGAAAAGTCGGTAAGGTTATTGATGTTCAGGACTTTGACCTTGATGCTGTAAATTCAATCAACCAGACTCCTAATCATTTCGAGATGAGTGCATCCCAGTATGCAAACCCTGCAAATAAGGGTGCCTTCGTAAACAAGCTCGACTTTGTCGTTCTTGCTGCACTTGAAATTGATACTGGATTCAACGTTAATGTTCTTACCGGTTCTGACGGTGTTCTTCGTGGAGCTCCGGGCGGACATCCGGATACTGCTGCCGGAAGCAAATGCTGTATTATTGTTACTCCTCTCATCAGAGGAAGAATGGCTACAGTCTGTGAGCATGTTGTAACCGTTACAACTCCTGGAGACTGTGTAGACGTTCTCGTAACAGACTACGGTATTGCTGTTAACCCGCTCAGAAAAGATCTCATTGAGTGCCTCGATAATGCCGGAATCAAGCATGTAACTATTGAAGAGCTCAAGAACAAAGCTTACAGTCTTGTAGGCAGACCTGATGATCTTGAGTGGGAAGACAAGGTTGTTGCTGTCCTCGAAGCAAGAGACGGAACCATACTTGACGTTGTAAAGAAAATCAAGCCTTACAAAATCTGATAAAAAAATTTAGTAATTATTTTCTATAGAAGGAGAAAAAATTATGAGTGAAACCCTAGTTGGTATTCTTGGTCTTCTGACCATAGTTGCCATTGTTGTCACCCTCTTTAAGAGCAAGACACAGCCGGCTATTGCATTTATTGTATTCCCTGCAATTCTCGGTCTCATTCTTGTTCTCGGCGGCAGATATTCATTTGATGATCTTGCTACCATGATAAAGACTGGTTTCAACAGTACCGGTCCGACTGCAGCTCTGTTCGTATTCAGTGTCCTGTATTTCGGAGTCATGACAGACGCAGGCATGTTCGATGTTATCATCGGTAAGCTTATGAAGCTTGTCGGAGACAACGTAATCGGTGTATGTCTCGTTACAGCTATTATTGCTCTTGTTGGACACCTTGATGGTGGCGGCGCTTCAACATTCTGTATTGTTGTTCCTGCTATGCTTCCTGTTTACAAGAGAATGCACATGAGAAGAACTACCCTTCTCAGAATTGCAGTTCTCTCAATGGGTGTTCTCAACCTCATGCCTTGGGCTGGCCCGACCATGAGAGCTGCTTCAGTTCTCGGCATGGAAGCCGGTTCACTCTGGCAGACAATTCTTCCGATCCAGATCTTCGGTATTATTCTTGCTCTTGCTCATGCATTCCTCGCTGGTGTTCAGGAAAAGAAACGCGGCGCCGGTCTTCACGGCAAACTTGCTGATATTGAAGGTATTATTGATGTTGAAGAAGCTGTTATTGAGACAAAGGTTGAAACAAGCGAACTTGCAAGACCAAAACTCTTCTTCTTTAACATCCTTCTCACAATCGGTGTTATTGCTATGCTGATCTGGGACGTTTTCCCAAGCTACGTACCGTTCATGCTCGGTCTTTCAATTGCTCTCTTTGTTAACTACGGTTTTTCAGCAAAGATGCACAAGAAGCTTATTAACCTCCATGCAGGTCCAGCTCTTATGATGTGTTCAACACTCATGGGTGCAGCTGTTCTTATGGGTATTCTTACAACCAGCCTTGGCGCTGACGGCGCAGCCATCGGTAAGAAGGTTATGGTTATTCCTGCAGACGCAACACAGTCAGTTGTCCGCTGTCTCGCCGGTATTATTTCAAATATCCTTCCTGCAGCTCTCGGCAAGCATCTTCCTGTTATCATTGGTATCCTTTCTGTACCTCTCGCACTTGCATTTGATACAGACAGCTACTTCTACGGTATGCTTCCGGTCATGATCGGTATTGGCGAAGCTTTCGGCGTAAATGCTCTTCCAATCGCTGTTGCAATGGTTGTATGTCGTAACTGTGCTACCTTCATCAGCCCGATGGTTCCTGCTACTCTGCTTGGAACAGGTCTTGCTGAAGTTGATATCAAAGACCATATCAAGGCCAGCTTCTTCTACGTATGGGGCTTCTCAATTATCTGTATGATATTTGCAGCCATCGTAGGAATTATGCCTCTCTGATTCTTTTAAGAATCATTTTTCAGGGACTGTCGCAAATGCGGTGGTCCCTGTTTTTATCTATATGCAATTTAAATAACCTTCTGCTATAATCCCTATATGTCCTATTCTCTTGAAACAATTGCCCCCTATAACTCTCTTTTCAATAAAAAGATGGATACACTTCTGAAAAATGAAGGCATAAAGCGTGACGGTCATCTTGATTACAGCTGCGGCCTGTTTGATGATGACTACAATATTGTTGCAACGGGAAGCTGTTACAACAACACCTTAAGGTGTCTTGCCGTCTCCTCCTCCCACAGAGGCGAAGGGCTTATGAATGAAGTTGTAAGCCACCTTATGAACCGTCTGTTCGAACAGGGCTACACACACATCTTCCTCTATACGAAGATTTCAAACATAAACATTTTCAAAGACCTGGGCTTCTATGAGATAGCCCGTGTTGAACCTACCCTTGTTTTCATGGAAAACAGAAGAAACGGATTTGAAAGCTTCCTCAGTTCTCTTGAAAAACCCGAAGGCAGTTTTTCTTCAGTATGCGGAATTGTTATGAACGCAAATCCTTTTACCCTGGGCCACAGGTATCTTGTTGAGAAAGCAAGTTCTGAAAATGATCTTGTGCACCTTTTCGTCCTCAGTGAAGAAGCCGGTCCGATTCCTTTCTCAGTCAGAAAGAAACTTGTAGAAGAAGGCACAAAGGACCTTAAAAATGTAATTATCCACGAATCAGGTCCGTACATGATAAGCTCTGCAACCTTCCCAAGCTATTTCCTTAAGGATGAAGACAGCGCCATTATGACCCATGGCGTTCTTGATATAGCCATCTTCTCCTCAATTGCCGGATATCTTGGAATAAAAACAAGGTACGCAGGAAGCGAGAAAACAAGCCATGTAACTTCTCTTTACAACCAGATTATGGCTGAGAAGCTCCCGGAAGCCGGGATTAAATTCGTTGAAGTTCAGAGACTTGAGAAGGACGGCTCAACTGTAAGTGCCAGTACTGTACGTCAGGCCATTCATGACGATAGATTTGATGAAGTATTAAACATGCTTCCAGAGTCTACTGCAAGGTACTTCTCCAGTCCCGAATCTGAAACTGTCAGAAACAACATAAAGAACATGAAAGACCCGAGGCACTACTGATGACTGAAGTAACCCTGCCCCAGGTGCTGGACGCAAGGGAAAGAAGGGCTCAGATACAGAGAGAGCTTCTTTCTTACGGCACTGTACTCTCTTTCTGCATGAATATTCCGGGTCCGGTCAAATTTTCTCCGCTTATAGAAAGAACCTTTGAACTTGGCCTCTGTCTTCTTCAAAATGCTTTAAAGGAAAACTCCATAAGCATAATCAAGAAGGTTGAGATACGCGAAGTTACAGGTCCTGAGTTTATCTGTGCCCTCTCCTGTTCGCCTCAGGTGGCCAAAAATATCTGCGTGAAGATTGAAGACTCCACATCAGCCGGAAGACTCTTTGACATGGACATACTGGACAGTCAGGGAAACAAACTTGAGCGGGAAAAGGAAAGAACCTGCCTGGTATGCGGCAAGAGCGGAAGGTACTGCGCTTCAAGAAGACTTCATTCAGTTAAAGAACTGCAGGAAGCCGTAAGAAAAATAATGGTTAACACATTTATGGAACTGGACAGCCAGACTATCTCTTTTTTAGCCTCCTCTGCTCTTGAGAAAGAAGTAAAAACCACACCCAAGCCGGGACTTGTTGACCTCAACAACACAGGCTCCCACAGGGACATGGACATCTCAACCTTCGAAAAAAGCATAGAATCCCTTAGATCCTACTGGGCAGACTGTTTTAAAACAGGTGTAAGTCACAGAGACAGTGAATGTTTTTCATTATTGAGGGAGCGCGGAAAGGAAGCCGAAAAAGCCATGCTCGAAGCCACCGGAGGGGTAAACACCCACAAGGGTGCAATATTCCTTCTAGGCACGCTCTGCTGCGCCTGCGGAAGACTCTGGACAGCCTATAGGATGTGCACTGACCCTCTCACCCTTACGGGCGAATGCTCTAACCTCTACAGACAGACATCAGTTGAAGACTACAAGGCAATTACAGAAAAGAAAGGCCCTCTTACAAGAGGTGAAGAATTCTATTTGAAGTACAACCTCAAGGGAGCCAGAGGAGAACTGGAAAACGGCTTTAAGAGTGTTTTAGACACATCCCTTCCTGTCTATGAAAAAGCCTTAAATGAATCTTTCAGTGAAAACGATAGTGCAGTATTTGCTCTTCTGTCTTTGATTGCACTGGGAGAAGATACCAACATGATAAGCCGCGGAGGCTATGACAAGGCCATGAAGTATGCGTCCCTTATTGGTGCCTTAATCAGCTCTGATAGTTACCCGTCAATGGACAGGGTGCATGAAGCAGATGAAGAGTTCATAAAAGAAAATCTTTCTCCCGGCGGCTGTGCAGACCTGCTTGCCGTAACAATTTTTCTTCACGACTTACGTAGTTTCTATGCATAATAACATTTTTTATATTTACAGTTTTTAAATAAATATACAAAATAAACAACAGATTATACCGCTACTACTTCTAATGCGGTAATACTCTGAAGTTCTCATCTGTCTGAATATTTATGTCGGAACGTGTCCTCTTCAGGGTCAATTTGGAGGGCAAGATGCTTCAACTGGTTCAGACAATCAACAGTTACCTTTCAGACTACATTCTTATCGTTCTTCTTGTAGGTACCGGTCTGTTTTTTACTTTTAAAACAAAGTTCGTACAGATCAGGTGTTTCAAGGAAGCCTGCAAGAGCTTCTTCTCAAGCATTAATCTTAATGGCGGCAAGAATAAGAGCGGTTTAAGTTCTTTCCAGGCCCTGGCTACAGCAATTGCAGCCCAGGTCGGTACAGGAAACATTGTCGGAGCCTGCGGAGCCATTCTCATTGGCGGTCCAGGTGCCATCTTCTGGATGTGGGTAATTGCCTTCTTCGGCATGGCTACAATCTACGCTGAAGCAGTTCTTGCTCAGGAAACAAGAATCAAGGATCAGGACGGTAAGATTCACGGCGGTCCTGTGTACTACATAAAAAGAGCCTTCCCGGGTAAGTTCGGTAAGTTCCTCGCAACATTCTTTGCAGTTGCCAGTATTCTTGCACTTGGCTTTATGGGAGCCATGGTACAGAGTAACTCCATCAGTGAAACCTTTAAAAACGCAACAGGACTTCCTGTATGGGTAACCGGTGTAGCCATTACCTTCATAGCCGGTCTTATTCTGATTGGCGGAATCCAGAGAATAGCCTCGGTTACGGAGAAGCTTGTTCCTCTTATGGCAATTCTTTACCTCATTGGAGGTTTAGCAGTAATCATCGTAAGGATAAAGTATATTCCAGAGACCTTCTCCATGATTTTCAGATATGCATTCAATCCTCAGGCCATGCTTGGCGGAAGTCTTGGATTTGCACTTAAGACTGCAATCAGCCAGGGTGTAAAGCGCGGTCTTTTCTCCAATGAAGCCGGTATGGGTTCCACTCCTCATGCTCACGCAATGGCTAACGTCAAGAAGCCTCATGACCAGGGTGTTGTTGCCATGATGGGTCTTTTCATTGATACCTTTATTGTTCTGACCATGACAGCTCTGGTTGTAATTTCTACACTCTATGCCGGTAACGGCATACTTGCTTCCGGCGCTGCAGAAGGAGTGAGCAAGACAAACATGGCTCAGCTTGCATTCTCTTCAGTCATGGGAAATACGGTAGGCTCCATATTCGTAGCCGTCTGTCTTATGTTCTTTGCATTCTCAACCATTCTAAGCTGGAACTTCTTCGGTCGTGTAAATGTAGAGTATCTCTTCGGTAAGAAGGCTGTAATCTTCTACATCCTCATTGGCCTTGTCTTTACATTCCTCGGTTCAATCCTTTCAAATGACCTGGTATGGGAACTTACAGATATGTTTAACCAGCTCATGGTTATTCCTAACGTAATTGCCCTCTTTGCCCTTTCAGCTCTTGTCGTGAAGAGTGCAAAGAAGAAATAAGACCACTAAAAGCTGTAACAGAAGTCTTAACTGACTGAGTTACAGCTTATTTTAATTGGCTGGCACCTCTTTTTCTTTATCTTGTTTATCTGTTTTTTTCTCACCGTTTTTTGAAACAGAATAATCGGTGAACAGTTCGCTAACCGAGAGATCCAGACAGTCAACTATCTGAATAAGGAGTTCACTTGACGGATAGTACCATCCGTTTTCAACATCTCCAATATACTTGAGATCACATGATAATTCAGAAGCAAACTCAGCCTGTGTAAGACCTTTCTTTTTCCTGAAGGTCCTTATGTTGCTTCCAAGAAGAACTTTAATAGAATCACGCTTTCTCATGCTTGAATTCTAGTTTATGAGTATTACAACTAGAACCGTGCCAGACACGGAGCTGCCGGCAACCATATAATACATTACGTATATAATATTTACTATCTCAAGTATGCAAATCAATTTCCCTGTATCTCTTCAACAGTTTAAGAAATATGAAAATGAAAACAGCTGAAGATTAATAGGAAGCCATCCCGTAATAGAATGAGATGAATGTAAAAAGAAAACCCCCTTTCCGGATTTACTCCGACAAAAGGGGGTTTATTTATACTATTAAATCTTACTCTTCAGGAGTATCAAACAGACCTTCTTCAAGACCTGAGAGAATATCCTGATAGTCACTCTGCAGAGCATGGCGGTTTGTAGAAACCTTCATGTGTGCGTTAAGGGAGGTTGTGGATTTGGCAATAGGCTGGATTGTTCCGGCACCTGCTACACAGCCGCCAGGACAGGCCATACCTTCGAGGAGGAAGCCGTTGTACTTGCCTGCTTTTGCAAGCATGAGAAGCTTCTTACACTCATCAAGACCCTGAGCGGAAGCAACCTTGACTTCCCTGCCCGGATACATCTCATCTATACAGTTTACAACTGCCTGAGCAACACCGCCTGCTATACCGAAGCCTCTGCCGTCAGCACTGGCTCCGTGCATGGTATCTTCCGGTTCTATAGCGTCAAAATCAAGATCCTTAGCTTCAAACATACCCATGACTTCTTCATAGGTAAGAACAAAATCAACATCTGAACGGATGGTTCTTCTTCCAGCCTCAAGCTTCTTGGCAGCACATGGACCTATGAAGGCAACCTTGCAGCCCGGATGGTTCTTCTTGATGAGTCTTGCAGTAAGGACCATAGGAGTAAGGGCCATGGAAATATTATCTGACATCTGCGGGAAAAGCTTCTTGGCCATGGCAGCCCATGCAGGACAGCAGGAAGTAGCCATGAACGGCTTCTCGGCAGGAACTTCCTTAACAAAGTCCTTGGCTTCTTCAATGGTACAGAGGTCTGCACCGATTGCAACTTCGATTGCATCTGCAAAACCGAGGGCCTTGAGGGCCGGTCTGAGTTTCTCAGGAGTAAGCTTCGGACCGAACTGACCTGATACGGAAGGAGCTACTGCTGCGTATACAGGAGCCTCTCCCCTGATGGCCTGAATGACCTGGAAGATCTGGGCCTTGTCTGCAATTGCACCGAACGGACAGTTTGCAAGACACATACCGCAGGAAACACACTTATCGTAGTCTATATCTGCTCTGCCGTACTGGTCGGACTTGATTGCGTTCATTCCGCAGGCAGAAGCGCAAGGTCTCTTAAGTCTCATGATTGCATGGTAAGGACAGACATCTATACACTTACCGCACTTGATACAGAGACTCTCATCAATTACGGACTTACCGTTTTTGAATGTAATGGCCTTCTTTGGACATGTTTCCTTACACGGATGGGCAAGACAACCCTGACATGAGTCTGTAACTCTGACTACGTTATCAGGACAGGCATGACAGGCAAACTTGATTATGTTGATAAGAGGCGGTTCGTAGTACTTCTCACCCTTTACGGCTTCTTCAGCACCCTCGTTGACAGCACCCTGGTCTGTAGCTGAACGAACGCTCAGTCCCATGGCCAGTCTCATTCTTTCACGGACTATTGCTCTCTCAAGGAATACGCTGTCCCTGTAAATTGAAACTTCACCCGGAATGATCTTGTAAGGAATGGACGGCAGCTTGGACAAATCTCCATCCTTGTAGTCATAGGAAAGCTTTGCTATCTCAGCATAAACGCGTTTCCTTATATCATTTACGTTTGTGTAAATGCCTCTCATGTTTCCCATAATCTTTACCCTCTCGCTTTATAGATTACTTTATATTATTTTACTGATTACTGCACGTGTTGCAAGAAAAGAAGGAATATTCATTTCATGAAGCCTTCCCTCTCCGTTTGTATCTTCATATAAATCCGTCAGAATGAACCCGGCCTTAAGCTGTCCGCCTATCTGTTCCTCCAGAGTATGGGAGAACTGAATGCCGCAGTCCTCATCAAGAAGCAGTTTCATCTGCTCTTCATTTTTAAGAGGATTAAAGGGAAGACTGTTACAGATCTTCTCCTCTTCTCCGTCAGTTATGTAGTTTACTCCGTTATCAAGACCGCACAGAAGCACACCGCCGTTGCGCAGCACTCTTGCACACTCCTTGAAGACAGGCTCAACCTTCTCAATGTAGCAGTTTGAAACAGGATGGAAAATAAGGTCAAAGCTGTTGTCCTCAAAAGGAAGAGGCTTTGTCATATCAGCCCTTACGGCGTTTATGGAGTAGCCTTCCCTTCGGGCTACCATTAACTCACTTTCTATCTGTCTGGATGAATAGTCAAGGACAGTACATCTGCTGCCTAGGGCAGTGAATAAAGGCATCTGCTGAGCACCGCCGCTTGCAAGGCCGAGAATCTTCAGGCCCTTCATGTCAGGAAACCATGAATGTGGGACGCTCTTTACCGGAGTGAGCTTTACTTCCCACTTTCCGTTAAGGGCTTCGAGATATTCTTCGTGAGTTACAGGTATGCTCCACTCCCACTGTTCGTCTGCCCAGCGGTCAATGGTTCTTGAGTTGATATCCTGGTAGTTTTCCGTCATAGGTTGATTCTACAGGGCAAAAAATAAGGTTGCAACATAAAGCTGCAACCTTTGACTTAATATTCAGGAACTCAGTCCCACTGCTTGATTCCTTCGAGAATCTTTTCTTCGCTTCTGCGCTTCGGATCAATTCTCTTCTGGATGGCCCTTACAATCCTGATAAGGACTTCAGCAATTATGAAGTACATGATTGCTGTAAGAACCAGGGCAAAGAAGGCTTCATATGTTCTACTTCTTACAAGGTCAGAAATCTTTGTAAGGTCGAGAACAGCAATGTAACCTACAACTGATGTTTCCTTGATCAGTGTAACTACTTCGTTGCTGTAGATTGGCAGGAAGTGGTTAGCTGCCTGCGGAAGAAGGATCTTGAAGAAGCTCTGGCTGTCGGAATAACCGAGGGCTGTTGAAGCTTCATACTGTCCCTTACCGATTGCATTGTAACCGACCCTGAGCATATCAATCATTGAACACATGAACATGAGTGAGAAGCCAACTATTGAAACCCAGGTTCCGCTCATTCTCGAACTGCCGAATACAATGTAGTACAGGATCATGAGAAGAAGGACCGTAGGCATACCGTGGATGAGCCACATGAAGAAGTTGGTTATCTTATTGGCAACCTTGTTTCCGTGTCTGCAGAGCATGTATACGGCAAAGCCGAGTATTGTTCCGGCAAGGATGGAAAGAACTGTAATAAGAATTGTAACACCGGCACCGGAGACAAACAGCTTCCATCTGTTTTCCTTTATGAAGGTCTTGTAGAAACTGTTCTGAATCTTCGTAAAGAAGTTTGTACCCTGAGCCTCTTCACCGAGAATGACAAGGAATACCGGGCATGTATAGTAAACATCTGAAAGTGTACCTGTTTCGTTACGCTCTTCGCTTACAACAATATTCATACCGATATCGAACTTACCTGTCTCAACTCCCGGGGCAATAGCCTCAAACGGAATCTCGTTGAAGATAGGAGTATAGCCGTACTTTTCACAGAAGCGGCAGATAAACTCAACGTCAAAACCTGCAAGATTTCCGTTACTTACGAATGAGAACGGCTCATAACCGCCTTCAACGGCAATGTTCAATGTTCCATTTTCACCTGTAAACGTGAAGTCCTTGACTCCCTTTGTATCAGTTTCAGGATCAAAGTCAGCAATCCAGTACTGGTAGAGCTCTCCGTCATCTCCGAGAAGACCGTTTTCATAGCCTTCCTTGATGAACTCGTTCATTTCCTTGAGAAGTCTCTCCTGCTTGTCGTTGTTACCGATAATATTACTTGCGCTTATGTAGCCCGGAATCTCAACGAATGTATCAAGCTCAGGATGGTTGGCCTTATGTACGTAGTAACCAACGCCTTCAACAAGGTAGGCAACAATCTTACCGCTCTTGAGGGCCTGAATCATGTCGGTTGGCATGGTATAGTACTGGAACTCTGTATCCGGTACTCTGTCCATGATGAGCTCTTCATAGAGAACAGCTGTCTGAACACCGATTGGAAGACCGTTGAAGTCCTCAATTGTTTCAAATACGCCTGTGTTCTTCTTTTCACCTTCAAGCACAACAAGGAAGACCGGGCATGTGTAGTAAACGTCTGAAAGTGTACCTGTCTCGTTACGCTCTTCGCTTACAACAATATTCATACCTATGTCGAACTTACCTGTCTCAACTCCCGGAGCAATAGCCTCAAACGGAATCTCATTGAAGATAGGAGTATAGCCGTACTTTTCACAGAAGCGGCAGATAAACTCAACGTCAAAACCTGCAAGATTTCCGTTACTTACGAATGAGAACGGCTCATAACCGCCTTCAACGGCAATGTTCAATGTTCCATTCTCGCCTGTAAATGTGAAGTCCTTGACTCCCTTTGTATCAGTTTCAGGATCAAAGTCAGCAATCCAGTACTGGTAGAGCTCTCCGTCATCTCCGAGAAGACCGTTTTCATAGCCTTCCCTGATGAACTCGTTCATTTCCTTGAGAAGTCTTTCCTGTCTGTCGTTGTTACCGATAATATTACTTGCACTTATGTAGCCCGGAATCTCAACAAATGTATCAAGCTCCGGATGGTTGGCCTTATGAACGTAGTAACCTACTCCTTCAACAAGGTAGGCTGCAATCTTACCGCTCTTGAGGGCCTGAATCATATCGGTTGGCATGGTATAGTACTGGAATTCTGTATCCGGTACCTTATCCATCATGAGCTCTTCATAGAGAACAGCTGTCTGAACACCGATCGGAAGACCGTTGAAATCTTCAAGCTTCTTGAATGAAGATGTGTCAACTGCTGCAAAGACACTGCCGCAGAGAATAACGGCAATTAAAAGAATAAGTACTGTTTTTCTCATGCCATTTCCTCCGACCACTTGAAGCTCATGTCTATCTGATAAAGACAGCCGTCAGGGTCCTTATCAAGTTTCTTTTCTGAAAGTGTTGTCGTGGGTTCTTCAAGCATGAGCAGGAAGAGTTTACTTTCTGAAGTCTTAGGATCGAATCTTTCGTCACCCTTGTATCTGATGGAAACTGAAAGAACGTCCTGCTTTTCTGAGTACTCAATCTTGACGAGGATGAACGGATTGTCTGAGTAAGCTGCAATATTATTAATACAGATTTCCTCAATTGCAAGGCTGAGCTTACTGAGTCTTTCGGACTCAATGAGCAGCTTTTCACCGTAAGCCATAAGTTCTTCGTTCATGACTTCAAAGTCAAACTCAGTACTGTCAATCTTGTAGCTGAGAGTTGTAAGTCTCTGAACAAAGCGTCTTGTGAGCTCTCTTTTCGGGTTCTCGAAGATCTGTTTCGGAGTACCCTCTTCGTAGATTTCTCCTTCTGCAATAAACAGAACACGGTTAGAAATCTTTCTTGCGAAATCCATTTCGTGAGTAACAATAACCATTGTTCTTCCTGTCTTGGCAAGAAGCTTGATAACTGACTGTACTTCACCGATCATGGACGGGTCCAGAGCACTGGTCGGCTCGTCGAAGAGAATGACATCAGGATCCATTGCAAGGGTCCTGGCTATGGCAATTCTCTGCTGCTGACCACCTGACAGTTCGTCAGGGTAAGAGAAAACCTTGGTAACAAGACCAACCTGAGTCAACAGATACATAGCCTTCTCATAGGCTTCCTGACGGCTTCTGCCGAGCAGTGTGATCTGAGGATTCATAATGTTCTCGATTACCGTGAGGTGTCCAAAGAGATTGAAGGACTGGAAAACCATTCCCATCTTCTTTCTCACTTCGTTGAGGTCACAACCTCTTTCTGTGATGTCCTGGCCATCAACTATAATCTGACCGCTTGTAGGCTCGGTCAACATGTTGATACATCTGAGCAATGTGGATTTGCCAGTGCCAGAAGGTCCGATGATGCTGATAACATCCCCGCTGTTGATGGTAACATTAATATCCTTAAGTGGAATTGTGTTATCATCAAACTCTTTTCGCAAATGACGAATTTCTATCATTCCGCATAACCCTAGGTAAAATGCAGTTCGTTCTGAAGTCGTCTTACTTGACTAGGGTGGCACCACATGCATTGTTTGCCTTCAGAACTGTGGGGATTGTTGGATATGGCTGGTCCCCGCACTTTACAGGGCTACCATAATGGCAAAAGGGTTCAGGGTCAATACAAATATTTAAAAAATCGGTTTTTTTTTCCGATAAAACTCTTTTGTGCAAAAACCCGATTATCACCCTATGCCATATGAAAATATATTTAAGTTTTTCTTAAGCTTCAGTTACACCTTTTACGGTATAATCAGCGTCTGTTACAGCCTTTGAAAGAGCTTCTTTTGCAACTGATGGTTCAGCTGTAACTAAAGCACAGTTCTTCTCATGACTGACTTCTGCACTTACAACTCCGTCAACTGCCTCAAGAGCCTTTTTTACCCTTGCTTCACAGTGCGGACACATCATGCCTTCAATATCCATTCTGTAAACTTTTTCCATATTCTTTTTCTCCTTTTGTTTTATCTTTCTGTCCCTTGAGGGATCATAGATTCTGCAGAAATTAAGTCTCAGTGCATTAGAAACCACACAGAAACTTGAAAGGCTCATGGCAGCTGCCCCTATCATGGGGTTAAGTGTCAGTCCAAGAGAAGTATAGAAACCGGCGGCTAAAGGAATACATACAACGTTGTAGAAAAATGCCCAGAACAGGTTCTGGTGAATGTTTCTAAGCGTTGCACGACTAAGCCTTATGGCAGCACATACATCAAGAAGAGAATTCTTCATGAGAACCACCTCTGCTGCATCTACCGCAACATCAGCTCCAGAGCCTATTGCAATTCCTATGTCGGCTGAAGTCAGAGCCGGAGCGTCATTAATACCGTCACCTACCATGGCAACTTTTCCCCTGCCCTTAAGCCTTCTGACTACACTTTCCTTCTGACCCGGAAGAACACCGGCTATTACTTCATCAACTCCCGTCTGAGAGCCAATAGCAGAAGCCGTTTTCTCATTATCTCCTGTGAGCATAACAACATGAATTCCCATGTTCTTAAGCTGCTTAACAGCCTCAGCGCTATCCTTCTTGACGGTATCTGCAACAGCAATTATTCCAAGTACTTCCTCATCCTTAACAAACATAAGAGGGGTCTTTCCTTCTGAAGCAAATCTGTCAGCCTCTGAAAGAAGGCTCTCTCCTACCTTGAACTTACCTTTTATGAACCTGACGCTTCCGCCTGTAAGAACGCTGCCGTTAACCCTGGCAGTAAGACCGTTTCCGGGAAGTGCCTTAAAATCCTCAGCTTCATAGATGGCCATGGACTTCTCTTCCGCCTTTGAGAGCACGGCTCTTGCCAGAGGGTGTTCACTCTTATTCTCAAGGCTTGCAGCATATTTTAAGAGCTCTTCCTCAGTTGTCTTACCGAAAGGCACTGTGTCTGTGACTACCGGTGTGCCGTTTGTTATGGTTCCGGTCTTGTCCAGTGCTGCAACAGATACCCTTCCGCACTCCTCAAGTGAAGCTGAGGTCTTAAAGAGAATTCCGTTTTTTGCACCCATGCCGTTACCGACCATAATTGCAACCGGGGTTGCAAGACCCAGGGCACAGGGACAGCTTATGACTAAAACAGAGATTCCGCGAGCCAGTGCGTAGGAGAATTCCCTGCCCAGAATGAGCCACACAGCGGTAGTAACTATTGCTATGGCAATTACTGCCGGAACAAATATTCCTGAAATCTTATCGGCAATTCTGGCAATAGGTGCCTTGGTAGCGGCTGCATCACTTACCATCTTAATTATCTGGGAGAGCGTTGTGTCTTCTCCGACCCTTGTAGCACGGCACTTTATAAATCCGCTCTGATTTATTGTAGCAGCACTTACCCTGTCCCCTTCTTCCTTGTCGCATGGAATGCTTTCTCCTGTAAGTACAGCTTCATTTACGGCACTTGAGCCTTCAATGACAACTCCGTCTACAGGAATACTCTCCCCCGGTCTTACAACAAAGATATCTCCGGTGTTTACCTCTGAAACTGGAACCGTTACCTCTTTTCCGTCCCTTATTACTACAGCGCTCTGGGGAGCCAGTTTCATAAGCCCCTTAAGAGCATCTGTTGTCTTTCCCTTCGATCTGGCTTCAAGCATCTTACCAACAGTAATCAGGGTCAGAATCATGGCAGCAGACTCAAAGTACAGATCGTGTATGTATGCGTGAGCCTGGGCTGTGTTTCCGGTCTGAACCGCCTTTGTCATGGCAAAAAGAACAAAGGTACTCCAGAGGAAGGAAGCAGAAGAGCCCATGGCAACCAGGGTGTCCATGTTGGGAGAGAGCCTGAAAAGACTCTTGAAGCCGCTTATGAAGAACTTTCTGTTTATAATCATGACAATTGCAGAAAGTATCATCTGAAGCAGGGCCAGAGCCACATAGTTTCCGTCAAACCAGGACGGAAGCGGAAAGCCCCACATGTTGTGTCCCATTGAGACATACATGAGTAGGATAAGAAATCCAAGTGAAGTTAAAAGCCTCTTCTTAAGGCGTGGAGTTTCATGGTCTTCAAGAGCCTCGCTGTCAGCAGCCGCCTTATTCTCTTTTTTGGCTTCTCCCTTAAGTGAAGCCCCGTAACCGGCATCTGTTACAGCCTTGATTATTTCTTCCTTACTTGCAGTGCCTTCAACTCCCATTGAATTGGTCAGAAGACTTACGGAGCAGGAAGTAACTCCCTCTACCTTTGAAACAGCCTTCTCTACCCTTGCAGAACAGGCTGCACAGCTCATACCCGTAACGTTGTACTGTTCCATAACTCACCTCATCATCTTCTGAATGGTCTGAAGAAGCTCATCTATGACTTCATCCCTGCCTTCCCTTATGTCATGAGCCACACAGGTGTGCATATGACTTGAAAGCACCTCCTTTCCGAAGGCGTTTACAGCCTGGGAAACGGCGGAAGTCTGGTTAAGTACATCATTACAGTAGGCGTTGTTTTCAATCATGGACTTAAGTCCCCTGATCTGTCCTTCAATCCTGCTGAGCCTGTTTATAAGTTTTCTTTTCTGTTCATCATCTCTGACAGTCTTTCTGTCGCAGTTGCAGCAATCCATAGTAAACCTCAATACCCCCTAGGGGTATATTTGAGGTATACTACCTTCCACTTATACAGTCAAGATATTCTAAGATTTCTGCTCTTTTTTTCTGAATGAATGCTCTTTTAAAAAGTGACTGAGGTATTTGTTGAAACAGGCTCCTATGTAGATGGAACTGATTATGAATTTGACCCAGAGGGTAAGAATAAAGACAGATGAGAGAGAGCCATAGATGGAAGCGGCCTTGATGAGGGCAACGATTACTTCCGAGAAAACACGGGAGATTATCACACAGAGCAGCATGGCAAGAAATGCTCCCGCCAAGTACCTCTCACCTTCAATCCTTCTTCCCGGAAGATACATGTACACAAGGGTCAGTACGGGCAGGCCAAGAACAATCATCATGGTCCTGTTGTGGGTAAGGAAACTGAGAAAATCACTAATGAGCTTAACCGTAGAATAGGTGTTAAGGTATGCGTACACTTCTTCTACAAAACTCATGGCAGCTGCAATGAACGGAATAGAAACTATGGCCACAATGGTAAAGAAGAGGCAGACCAGCCTGTTTACCAATGCAGAGCTCTCCATCCCGTAAAGCTTCATGAGTCCGGCCTGAAGGCAGCTGATTCCCTTGCTGGCCGACCAGAGGGCTGTAAGAATTGAAAAGGAGAAGATTGTTCTGGAGGCCTGTCCATGAAGAAGCAGGACCAGCTGCTCAACATTTTTCTTAACTGAACTGACATCAGGAAGGAAAATATTCAGCACCTTGATTATGTTATCGGTAGTAAACCAGGGCAGGCTCTGAACAAACAGAAGAAGGCTCAGAAGAAACGGGAAAACTGCTATAAGAAGGTAAAGTGTAGTATTACCCGCAAATACAACAAGGTTATTATCCTTATAGAGGATAAATGTACCTTTTATTATTTCCCATACATTTCTGAAAAACTTCTTCATAAATCCTTTACTGCAAGTTTGACACAGCCGTAGGCTCCGTCATACATTCCCATCTTTTTGTTCTCAGTAATCTGGTCACATATATGAGCTAATATTTCTCTGTCGCAAAGGATTTTGTCAAGCATGAAAGACATGGAAGCACTGTCAGGACACTCCCAGGTTGAGTCACCGGCTTCACGGCCACGGATAGCTCCGTAAACCTCGTGTCCGCCAATATGCTTCATGAAGATTTTTGGAACAGGATAGTAGGCAAGCTCGGATGGCTTGGTTACCAGAACATCGGAAACCGGCATGAGAAGGTTTGTAGCATAAACAGCCTGGAAAATATTCTCGTTGCAGATGCAGTAAACACCGCTTACATCTTCTGTTTCCAGCTTCTTCTTAAGCTCCTTGAGCTCGCTGTAACGGTCAAAATAGTTAATCGTTTCCATCTTTCCGAGAACTGAGAGCATCTTGTCATAGACGTTTTTATGGTCTCCGAAGTTAATCAGCATGGCAGCCTTGTTTTTCTTAACATAGGGCAGAAGGTGGCGCACTATCTCCAGGAACTGGTCAAAACCTGCACCCGCTCCTCCGACTGTGAGCAGGAACCTCAGCGGCCTGTTCTCCAGCGCCCTCTTCTTCCTCATCTCATTGTCATGCTCAAGGTTTACAACCAGCTCGTGGTCAATGAAATGGCCCACCATCTTAAGCTCATCTTCACTCATACCCTTAAGCGGCTTTTTGTCAAAACCGTTGAAGGTCTTGTAGCCCAGGTAGGCAAAAGGCGTCTGAACAGCATGCACCGCTCCCTCTGAGAGGTGAAGTCCCATGGGCCAGTTATCCGGAATGGCGTTTACAACGTGCTTCATACCGGCATGAACTGCCCCCTGACTCGGCCACACATGTGTGGCAATGTACGGTATATTCTTATCTATGTTCTCAAATACAGGAACAAGAAGCTCACTGTTCTTCTGGTCCTTGGCGTTGTAGCTTATCTTCCTGAATCCCTCACAGTTCATAGGCTCCCAGACAAGGGAGTTGAACAGCCTGCTCTTCTGAGAAATCCTTGAAGCAAGGGAGTACAGGTCATTCTGAGCACGGATCATCTTGCTTCCGGTAGCATCAAAGCTTGCCAGGTCCAGCCAGTAGGGAGTGTAGCCCAGGGCCCTTGCAGCACTTGCCATGGCAATTGAAATTCTGTAGTGTCCGTAACCCATCCTTATGTTTCCGACAATCAGGGCCTTTTCATCAAACTTCTGACTCTTTTCGGAAAAGACAATGTTCTTCGCCCCGATAAAATCAAGGTCCGGTATGTCTACAAATCCCAGGCTGTAGTGCTTCTGTGAATCATCTCCAAACTTCTTTATATAGGAAGCCTTACTCTTCTCTGCCTGTCTTACAACCTTATCAGGCATGCTGTTGCCGAATATTACTGAACTTTTATCACTCATAAGAGAATTCCCTTTTCAACGTCGTATGTTATTTTTCTTGTGCTGTCCTTATATTTACAGCTGATGTTTATTGTCTTTCCATGTTTTTCAAAGCTCCTTTCGCTTGAGTTGTGGAACATGTCCATACAGAGGCTGAAGAGCTTCTTTTTCTTCTCATCATAAAGAGATACATCATCACTTGTCATGTAGAGAGACCCGAAGATTGAGTTTATGGTAATAAGAGCTTCCCTCTGCTGTGGTGTAAGGCTTATGTTGCTGTCCCTCAGGAGCACTACATCAGGATCATTTCCGAACAGGGCACCGTCAAAGATGGACCTGTAGACAGTGTTCTGAAGTGTAACCTTTGTAGAGATTCTTTCCCTGTGCATGAAACGCATGTACCATACATCGTCAAAAGAAAGGGATACATCAGGACCAATCCTCATATAGTCAAAGTACCCGAAGGACGGGAAACAGATGGCACCGCAGCCGAGAATAAGAGCATCGCCCGCAAGGGCCCTTAAAAGAGCATAGCTCTTCCTGCAGGCCTGGGCACGGCTCATTCCCGGGGTTTCTTCAATAATGGATGCGTACAGGAAGTCGAGCTTGAAGAAGTCTATTCCAAGGCCATGCATGAAATCAAAGCACTTCTTCAGGTAGGAAAGGACCTCAGGATTCTGAAGATCCAGGGCGTAGAAACCGCTCCAGTTGGACCCGCAGCAGGCGTAGTTGCCGTTTCTGTCCTTCCTGATCCACTGCGGGTGTTCCCTGAAGAGCCGGCTCTTTGTCTCAGCCACAAAGGGAGCCATCCAGATACCTGCAAGTTTCCCCTTCCCGTGAATGCGATCTATTGTTTTCTTAAGTCCTTCAGGAAACTTCTTCTCATCTACTTCCAGCCAGTCACCTATGAAGGTCTCATAGCCGTCATCTATCTGAAAGAGGTCAAACCTCTCATCCATGTTCTCAAGGGCGCTGGAAATAATCTCTTCATTTATGTTCTGGTAGTGGTTGTACCAGGAGGTGTAGCCGGCTATCTTTTTCTTTTTACTGCAGCAGAAGAAACTTCTGAAAGCCTTCAGGCCCTCTTCATAGTTCCCGGATGTGTAAAGGTTGAATACGCAGCAGCTCTCCCCTTTTTCAAGCTCTATTCCCTTCACGTCCGAGCGCACACTGAGATTTCCGCTCTGTTTGTCCACCTCATAGATTGCAAAGGCGTTTTCGAAGTTTCTGTTGAAAGAAAAGAACCCGTTAACGCCCTTTACATAGAAAACATCATAGCCGTGAACAAGAGATGGCCTGTAGTCATAGAATACAGAGTCCCCGTAGCGGTCAAAGAAGAATTTTCTGTTTAGAAAACCCGGAATCTTTCTGACATCTTTCTCTTTTGCTCCTTCCTGAAGGCTTACCTCCCTGGAATCCGTCCAGGACTGGTATCCGTTAAGAAAAAAGACATCTGCCTTCTTTATCTTTAAAATGTTTTCAAGAAGGGCATAATCGAGTGTTACTGCGCTTTTAGCGCTGACGCTCATCTCAAGACTGCCCTCAGTCTTCTTAAAAGAGATATCAAGGTTTTCATCCGGCTTATTGATCAGAACCGTTCTTCCGTCTGACTTTCTGCGGTACTGTACTCTGTAATCCATTATTTTACCGCCTCAACATAGGCTGAATCTTCTGCCTTGGCAATGTGCTTAAGAACAGACTTTTCATTGTAGAGGCTAAGAATAAGGGCTCCTGCCACACAGAATACAACTGCAACTATGGCAACAATCCTCAGTCCGAAAGCTGAAGCTGTTATGTCGTTTGAAGTTACGTCTACGTTGACTCCAAGAATGGCAAGGGAAGTGAATGCAAGCATGGCTACACTCTGACCGAACTTCATGGAGAAGGTTCTGGCAGCAAAGAACATGCCCTGTCTGTTTTCACCTGTTACAACGGACTCCTCCTCAGCAACGTCAGCTACAATAGCCTGCGGTATGATTCCGAGAAGAGCCATAGGGAATGCAGAAACAAGAACAATTATGACACCGAATACAATTCCCGGAAGCGGAAGTATTCCGATAAGGGCAGTTACGGTGTAAGCGAGAGCAAGGCCCAGGAAGCCGCAGATTGTAAGCTTTTTCTTTCCGAACTTTTTGACGAGCTTTCCGACTACCGGATAGAAACAGGCCGAGAGAACTGTCATGGCTCCGAGGAATACCATGGTGTAGAACTCATCAAGCTTCATGGAAACCTTAACGAAGAAAGGAAGACCTGTCTGGAAAAGTGTAAGACCAACCCAGTACATAATGTCTGAACCTACAAAGATTCTGAAACCCTTGTTCCTGAAGGTTGATGTAAGACTCTTGAATGTGTTTGTCTTATCAGGCTTTGAATCTACAAAGTCCCTCTCCTTGAGGTAGAAGGTAGGAAGAAGCATACATACAAGGGCAATTATTGCCAGAACTACAAAGCAGATTCTGTAGCTGTTGTAGTAGCCTGCTGCCCCTCTGAGCATGCCGGCAAATACAAACGGTGTGTAGGCAAGCATGGTTCCGAAGAAGTATGTAAGGGAGATGGATGTAGAAATATACATTCTCTCCTCCTGGTTTTTTGCGAACTCAGAGATAAGAGCGTTGTAAGGTGTGCAGTACATGGTCATGAAGAGGTAGAAGAGAACGAGCATGACTGAAAGCCAGGCTACGTTTGTTCCGCTCATGGCGTTTACAGGAGCCATGAAGACCAATACGGTAACAACTGCAAAAGGAATGGCAGCCTTCTTCATGAAAGGAATACGTCTTCCGTTTTTATTAGTACTTCTGTCGCTTAAAGATGCAATGAGCGGATCCGTTATGGCATCAAAGATACGGCAACCGAAGGTAATGATTCCAAGAACCGTGAATACTCCGAAGACAATAAGTCCCGGTGGTACAAGCTTTACTATACCTTCTTCAGTAGGAAGATAAAAAGTGACTAGCCAGGCGTTGATTATTCCTCCGAGGAGGCTCCAGCCAAGCTGACCGATGGCAAATATCCACATCTGCCTGTGAGTAAGGTGTTTTAACTGTTTCATGATAACTCCCATATCTATTTTATTCGCATTCTGCTTTATTTCCACCTTTTTCTTTATACATAAAAAATGATAGATTATCAGGTATGGAAAACCTTCACTCTGAATCAATTAAAGTTAATATAGGTAACAGTGATGCCACGCTGCATCTTTCACTTCCGGCCATGATGACCTGTTTTCAGGACATTGCCACAGAGCATGCACAGCTTCTCGGTATAGGTTTCAAGGACATGTCTGATAAAGGCCTTGTCTGGGTCACAACAAAGACCATGGTAGACATTGAGAAGTCCCCGTCCTTTTTAAGTGACTGCACCGTCTCGACCATGGCTTCAGAGATCAGGAACGGAAGAGCTTACAGGGAGTACACCATAAGCGTAAGGGACAAGGTATGCGTTAAGGGTAAGTCCGAGTGGACCGCTCTGGATATAAAGACAGGAAGACCCGTGTCAGCAGAAACTGTCATGCCGGAGCTTGAATATGTAGAGAACAGGGTCTGCCCTTCTGACTTCAGGATGATAGACCATGATTTTTCAAATGCTGAGGTTCTCGGAGTCTGCAAAGTAAGGTCTACCGACATAGATTTCATAGGGCACATGAACAATATTGCATACGTGAGAAGCTTCCAGAGTCTCTTTACCGTTGAGCAGCTCAAGAAGAACCCGTTCAGGCACTTTGAGATTTCATACGTCTCTTCATGCTATGAAGGAAATGAAATTGAGTACAGAATCAGGGGAAATGAAGTGTGCGGAACTAACCTTAAAACCGGTAAGCCCTGCGTCTTCATTTACTTTCTGTGACAATATTTCTAACCCAGACTCTCTTCTTTACCAGTATGTAACCCACCAGACACTTAAGCAGTCCCGTCAGCTGTACGCTCAGGAATATAAGAGTTACCGGTGCTTCGGTAAAACGGCTTAAGATAAATGCAGCCGGATAAGATACAGCTATCATTGAAAAGCCGTCAAAGAGGAAGGTCACAAAGGTTCTGCCACCGCTGCGAACAGTAAAGTATGTTGCGTTCTTAAAGGCTTCTACCGGAAGGAAGATGGCCTGAAGGACTATAAGGGAAGAGGCAATGGCTCTTGCTGAATCGTTTGTATTGTATATCTGCGGGAAAAGTCCTGAGAAAAGGAACATGATAAGTCCTATGAAGGAACTTATTATGACCGAATAGCCTATGATCCTTCTGTCTGTCTCAACGGCCTCCTCCATCTTTCCGGCTCCGAGAAGTGCTCCGACAATAATTCCTACGCTGTTACCGAAGGCAAGGAATACGACCTTGAAGAGATTATTTAGTGTCTCAGCAATATTTACTCCGGCAACTGCATTAAGTCCCCTCAGTGAATAGCACTGAGAAATAAGGGACAGTCCAAGTGACCACATGAGCTCGTTTACAAGCAGTATCATGCCCTTGCTGCTGATCCTTGAAATAAGGTTTGCCGGAACCCTGAGGGTTCTGTAAAGACCTGAAGCAAACGGAAGCTTATCCGTATGTCTGTGTGCCCATACCATTATTACTGAGAGCTCTACATATCTTGAAATTACCGTTGCCAGGGCAGCTCCCCTAACCCCCATCTCAGGCATGCCGAGATTTCCGAAGATAAAGACCCAGTTGAAGAAAAGGTTAACAAGAACTGCTGCAATTCCAGCCCTCATGGGAACAACAGTCTGTCCGCACTCCCTCATGGTTGAGGCGTAACACTGGACCAGTGCAAAGCCGGGAAGTGAAAACAGAATTACATTCAGATACTCTCTTGCACATGAGAGGGTCAGTGCAAGGTCTCCGCCATCTTCACTTTCGTGCAGATAGAAACCTATGAGCCTGTCTCCGAAAATTTCAAATACAAGAACAGCCAGAAGAACAAGGATTATTCCCAGTATGAACTTGAATCTGAAGGTGTTTCTCACTCCCTCCTGGTCATTCTTCCCGTTGTACTGAGACGTAAATATTCCGGCTCCTGAGAAACCTCCGAAGATACAGAGGTTGAATATGAATATAAGCTGGGTGACAATGGCTACTCCGCTCATAGGCTCGGTTCCGAGCCTTCCGACCATTATGTTGTCCAGCAGGTTTACAAAGTTTGTAAATCCGTTCTGAATCATGATCGGTATGGCTATCAACAGTACCTTTTTGAAAAGCTTCCTGTTATCTTCTATTGTATTTCTTATATTCATAAGTCTTGAGTAAAGCTTTATGAAGAATCCGTGTCAATAATGGGGTTTATGTTTTTCTTAAGAATCTATATAATATTACGGATTTAATAATTTTACGGGAGAAAACCCTATGAAGATAATCTACAAAGACGGAACAGTTGCCGAATGTCCGGCAGAAGAAGTCAGTCACGTTATTCGTCACTCTGCAGCCCACCTTATGGCTCAGGCCATCCAGAGACTCTACCCTGAAGCAGACTTTGCATACGGTCCTGCTACAGAGAAAGGTTTCTACTATGATGTAGACCTTGGAGACAGGAAACTCACAGATGAAGATCTGCATGCAATTGAAGCAGAGATGAAGAAGATTACAAAGGAGCACCTTCCGGTCAGACCTTTCATTCTTCCGAGAGATGAAGCTGTCAAACTCATGCATGAGCGTCATGCTAAATATAAAGAGGAGCACATTGGAGACCTCCCTGAAGATGCTGTCATAAGCTTCTACCAGCAGGGTGACTATATTGATATGTGCCTTGGACCTCACGTTACCTATACCAACGCCCTCAAGGCTTTCAAGATTACCCAGCAGGGTGGCGCATACTGGAAGAATGATGCCAAAAACAAGATGCTTACCCGTATCAACGGTGTTGCATTTGCAAGCCAGGCAGAACTTGAGCAGTATGAAAAGGAACAGGAAGAGGCCCGCGCAAGAGACCACAGAAAGATTGGTAAGGAAATGGGTCTGTTCATGTCAGATGACCTTGTAGGAAAAGGTCTTCCCATGTTCCTTCCTAACGGATACATCATCTGGCAGGAACTTGAGGACTACATTAAGGGCAAGGAGCGCAAGCTCGGCTATCAGCATGTTATGACTCCATGTGTCGGCTCAGTTAACCTCTACATTACTTCCGGTCACTGGGCTCACTACAGAAAGAACATGTTCCCTCCAATGGAAGTTGAAGGCGAGAGTTTTGTTTTAAGACCAATGAACTGCCCTCACCACATGATGATCTACTCTTCAAGACCTCACAGCTACAGAGAGCTTCCTATCAGACTTGCCGAAGTTGCACATGACTTCAGATTTGAGTCCAGCGGAACACTCAAGGGAATTGAAAGAGGCAGACACTTCTGTCAGAACGACTCCCATATCTTTGTAACTCCTGAGCAGATTGAGCAGGAAGTCAAACAGGTTGTAGGCCTTATCAATGACGTTTACAAGGACTTCGGTATTACAGACTACCGCTGCGTTCTTTCCCTCAGGGATCCTGCTGATACTGAGAAGTACTACCAGGATGACAACATGTGGAACACTGCTGAAGATGCCCTCAGAAGAGTTCTTCAGGACCTTAAGATTGATTTCACTGAAGAAATCGGAGAAGCAGCCTTCTACGGACCTAAGCTTGATGTTAACGTCAAACCGGCTGTCGGTTCAGAGTACACTCTTTCAACATGTCAGCTTGACTTCTGTCTGCCTATGAAGTTCGACCTCAAGTACATTGATGCCGAAGGTAAGGAGCAGACACCGGTTGTTATCCACAGAGCAATCCTCGGTTCTCTCGACAGATTCATGGCCTATATTATTGAAGAGACAAAGGGTAAGTTCCCTGTCTGGCTCGCCCCACTCCAGGTCAAGGTTCTTCCGGTCAGCGAAAAGAACAATGAGTATGCAGCTACAGTCACAAAAGCTCTTGAAGATGCTGGAGTACGTGTTGTTCTTGATGACAGAAATGAAAAGGTCGGTTACAAGATCCGTGAAGCACAGCAGGTAGACAGAGCTCCATACATGCTCATCCTCGGTGCAAAGGAAGAAGAAGCCGGTTCTGTAAACGTCAGAAGCAGAGACACAGGCGACCAGGTTTCCATGTCTCTTGATGATTTTGTTGCAAAGGTAACAAAGGAAATCAAAGAGAAGACCCGCTGAGCTTTTTTAAGTTGATTCATGAGGACTTATGCAATCGCGTAAGTCCTTTTTTTTTGCCCTTTCAGATTGTTTTGCAGACCCGGGCTCATTTTCCCTGAATGGTCTGCGATTTGGCATCTGATTAATAAAAAAGAGCCCTTCTTTCGAAGAGCTCGGGTAATCTTAAGATGTACTTCAGCTTCTGTCTGATCTTGAGAAGAGTCTCAGGAGATAGAGGAAGATGTTGATGAAGTCAAGATAAAGTGTAAGGGCACCAAGAATGGAAACCTTTACATATGTATCTTCGTCCATGCTGTCTCCGTAAGCATTTGCAAGATTTGAAATCTTCTGTGTGTCATAGGCTGTAAGACCGAGGAAGATGATTACTCCAACTATGCTTATGATGAAGAACATGGTATCTGTTGCAAAGAACATGGAAACAAAGGTTGCAATGATAAGTCCGAAGAGACCCATGATGAGATAGGTTCCAAGGCGGTTAAGGTTCTTCTTTGTAACCATTCCGTAAATACTCATGAGTGCAAACATACCGGCAGAAACGAAGAATGCCTGAGCTATGACAGTGCCTGTATAAATGAGGAATATATAGCTGAGCATGACACCGTTGACAACTGAATAGGCAAGAAATGAACCTATTGCAGCACCGGTGCTCATGGTATCAAGCCTGGATGTAAGATAGAATACAATTCCAATTTCTACGGCAAAGAGAATAAAGACTCCAAATCCTGAAGAATAGATTGCTTTATAGATAGCAGGTGTTGTACCTACGAAATAAGCTGCCAGACCGGTAAGGCTGAGTCCTGCTGCCATCCAAAGATAGACGTTTTTTAGTATTCCGTTAATTCTGAGTACAGGATTTGAAAGTACATCAGATCTGGATTTTGACATATTGTTACCTCCAATATTTCTTATCTATAAGATACAAATTTATTACAGCAACAGCAAGTTACAAAAAAGGCTGTAACAGAAGTCAGTCATTCTATCTGTGTCCTGTAAGAAAAATGCACCGTCCTGTCTTTATCTTTCAGTGAAACATTTTTTTCCAGGTCAATTGGATGAAGAAATTTAGATAATTGACCTTACAATTATAAAATGGATGAAGATATAAGGCCTTGCAACCCTTTATGCTGCCTGTAAATACACCTTTTTGCCTTTATCTTTCAGTGAAACATTTTATTCCATATCAATTGGATGAAGAATTTTAGATAAATGACCTCAAATAGTTGAAATGGATGAAGCGAAGAGAGTAAGGCTTGCAAAGATTTAAGTTGAAATGCAGCTTAAAAGAAGAAAGGCTGTAACACCCCGTCGAAATGACAGCTTTTTGTTACAGCCTCTGTTTGCAAACTATTGCTTATTATTTTGAAAACTTCTTTTTCAGAACAAAGATTGTTGCAATCATAAGTACAATTCCGATTGGAAGTGTAATAAGCCAGTTTGGAATGAATCCTGCAATAATGTAGGTAACTGCTGAAACAGCTGCAACTGTAAGTGCATATGGAAGCTGTGTTGCAACGTGGACAACGTGGTCACACTGTGCACCGGCTGAAGCCATGATAGTTGTATCTGAAATAGGTGAACAGTGGTCACCGCAGACAGCACCTGCCATACAGGCTGAAACACAGACAAGTCCGAGCGGAGTATCTGCCGGGAAGACTGAGATTGTAATAGGAATAAGAATTCCGAATGTGCCCCAGCTTGTTCCTGTTGAGAATGAAAGACCTACGGCAATTACGAAGACAATAGCCGGAAGGAAGCTCTGAAGTCCGCCTGCTGATGAAGCAACAAGACCTGCTACAAACTCTTTGGCTCCGAGTGAATCAGTCATTGCCTTGAGGGTCCATGCGAAGATAAGGATAAGGATGGCCGGAACCATAGCCTTGAAACCTTCCGGAAGACCCTGCATGGCCTGCTTGTATGAAAGTCTCTTTCTGATGAGGTAGTAAATAATTGTAATTACGAGAGTTACTGTACTACCAAGCATGAGGCCGACTGAAGCATCTGAGTTGGAGAAAGCTGTTACGAAAGATTCGCCTGAGAAGAATCCGCCAGAGTAAATCATACCGATTACACAGCTTATGATGAGAACTACGATAGGAAGAACAAGATCAAGAACAATAGCTCCGTTTGGCTTTGTATCTATGTCTCCGTATACAGCCTTAAGTCCTGAGAAGACATCTCCGGTCTTGTCTGTAATGTCCTCATACTTCTTCATTGGACCGTATTCGAACTTTGTAATTGCAAGTGTAAGCATCATTACAATAGTAAGAATTGCGTAGAAGTTGTAAGGAATGGCTCTGATGAAGAGTCCGAATCCACCCTCAGGTACAAAGCCTGAAACTGCAGCTGCCCATGAAGAAACAGGAGCAATGATACAGATTGGAGCTGCTGTTGAGTCAATAAGATAGGCAAGCTTTGCTCTTGAGATTTTACCCTTGTCTGTAACCGGTCTCATGACTGAACCGACTGTAAGACAGTTGAAGTAGTCGTCAATGAAGATAAGTACGCCGAGTGTGATTGTAGCAAGCTGGGCACCGATCTTTGTCTTGATCTTTTTTGAAGCCCACTCGCCGAAAGCTGCTGAGCCGCCGGCCTTGTTCATAAGGCTGACAAGAGCACCGAGCATGACGAGGAAGACAAGAATACCTACGTTGTAGGAATCTGCAATTGAGCTTACAAAGCCATCCTCAAGCATGTGAACGAGTGTACCCTCAAAACTGAAACCTGAATAAAGAAGAGCTCCAGAGAGAATACCGATAAAAAGTGATGAGTAGACTTCTTTTGTAATAAGGGCAAGTCCGATTGCAATTATTGCAGGAAGAAGTGACCATGCGGTCTGGAATACGTTCATGGGATAACTCCTTTTTTACAAATTCTGAACAGAACCATGCTTATCATAGTTCTGTTTCAGGAATTATCCCGTATCCTTAACAGGAATATGACAGCTCTCCGGTCATTTAACCGACAGTATGCAGGATATTTTCCAGCATCCCGGAATCTGAAAATACAGGTTTCTCTTCAGACCCTCGGCATCTGCTCCTTTCGCTGTATGCAATTACCTGAAACATAGCAGCTACTATTAACAGACGCGCCTCTATCATGATCTATTCAGTCGTGGACAAACTATACCATTTAAAAAATATGGTCAATATAAATATTTGCATATCCTGCAAATTTATGCAGAACTTATGAATTTGCCTTAAATTTGAAAAGTAATTATAGTTTTACGGAATGGAAAAACATTTTTTTGAAAAAACAAACCCGGTAAAACTCTTTTTCATGGCTACAATTCCGGGAGCCATAAGCATGCTCGCTGCCTCTGCGTATCTTCTCATTGACGGAATACTTGTTGGCCGTCTTCTTGGAGAAGAGTGTTTTGCTGCGCTCAACCTTGCCATGCCTTATGTAAACATATGTTTTGCCATCTCCGACATGATAGGAGTCGGTTCCTCTGTTGTAATTGCGATAGAAATAGGAAAAAAACAGGAGAAAGAGGCAAACTCTGTCTTCACTGCCTCCATTCTTATAATTGAAATATCTGCAGTGGTTACAGGTGTAATCATGTATCTGCTTGCTCCTGTTCTTCTGTCCTTTTCAGGAGCTGAAGGAAACCTCTCAAGACTGGCCATAAGGTACCTCAGGATTTTTGCAGTCTGCGGACCTGTAACAACAATAATCTATGCAATGGACAACTTTCTCAAGGACTGCGGGAAGATCAGATTCAGCCTTGTTCTCAACCTTATCTTTGCCCTCTCCTGCGGTGTGTTTGAATATATCTTAATAAAATACACGGATATGGGACTTGACGGCTCAGCTTACGGCTATACTCTGGGAGCCTTTGTTATCATTCTCATTTTCTTTACTCCGTTTGTTCTCGGTAAAATGCCGCTTAAGTTTGCTTCCCCGGCATACGGATTCAAGATGGCCTATAGAATCTTTGCTAACGGCTTTTCAATATTCCTTAACTCAATGGCAAGCCAGATTCCAGCCATTATTATCAATACAATCCTTGTAGGTCTCGGCGGAGCCAGAGCAGTTTCAGTGTATGGAATGCTTCTTATCATAGACAGCGTTGCCCAGCCTCTCATGTACGGAACAACCGACGCAATCCAGCCGGCGGTAAGCTACAACTGGGGAGCCGGAAATATGGACAGGGTCAGAAAGCTTGAAAAGATTACCTATATTGTTCTTGTCATTCTGGGTGCAGTATTTGCCTGCGTCTGTTTCTTCTTCCCCAATGTAATTGCATCTATGTTTGCCGATAATGAAGGGGTTCTGACGCTGGCCGTTACAGCCATTCCACTTTTCGGACTCGGGTACCTCATGCGCTGGCTGAGTTTTGCAACAGTGGGTTTCATGCTCTCAATAGAGGCCTCAGGAGGAGCCATTTTAATTTCTTTCTGTGAAGCCCTCTTCTTCCCGATTCTCTCCCTTGTTCTGCTAAGGGGACTGGGTCTTAACGGCATATGGCTTAACTTTACTTCATCCGCGTTTCTTACCGGAATCATGTGCATTTTCTTCACTGCAAAGACGCTGAAATACGTAAAGAGTACAGAATTGAGCAGCAGGGTCTGAATATTGACCAT
>JAIKXP010000005.1 GCA_024684115.1 Sphaerochaetaceae bacterium
TTCTACAAGAAGAACACAGGAAAGGACCTTGAAGACAAGGACCTCAAGCCTGCAACAATCAGCCACGAGATTCTTACAGACCTCCTTAGAGGCAAGCTTGGATTCAACGGAACAGTTGTATCAGATGCTTCCCACATGGTCGGACTCACAGGCGCCGGAAAGAGAAGTGACATTGTCCCGGGCGCAATCATGGCCGGTATTGACATGCTTCTTTTCTTCAACGACATTGATGAAGACTTTGAGTACATGAAGAGTGCCTACCTTGACGGCAGACTTACAGAGGAGCGCGTAGATGAAGCTCTTCACAGAATCCTTGCCCTTAAGGCCCACGTTGGTCTCGACCACTGGACCATGGACAAATTCCCGAAGAAGGAAGACCTCTGCAAGATCGGTGCAGAAGAAAACAGATTCGTTGCAAAGGAAATTGCAGACAAGGGAATTACACTTGTTAAGAGTACAGAGAAGCTCTTCCCGATTTCTCCGGAAAAGCAGAAGAGAATTCTTCTTGTCAGCGTAGGACCTCATCCAAACCAGTTCCTGGCTGCTGCCGGTATGGCTCTTGACGGATCTAAGCTTACAAATGACCTTAAGGCAAAACTCGAGGAGAGGGGATTTGAGGTTACAATCTACGTTGATCCGATTGCAAAGATCATGCAGATTGTCAAGGAAAAGGGACCTGGTGTTCTTGAAGAGCTCAAGAAGGGCGGCAAGGGCAACAAGGGTATTTACGGAATGAAGCAGAAGGTAAGCGACCTTACAGATAACTATGACATGGTTCTCTGTTTTGCAAATGTTCCGGGAACAATGAAGACCAACCAGAGACTCGAATGGGCCATTTCAAAGGGAGGCTGGGACAACCCGTGGTATGTTGATGAGCTGCCTGTAGTCTTTGTCAGCTTCAACTGTCCGTTCCACCTTGCAGACGTTCCTCAGGTCAAGAACTTCATTAACTGCTATGACTCACACGAGTTTACTCTTGATGCACTCATGGACAAGATGACAGGCGTCAGCGAGTTCAAGGGAGTCAGCCCGGTAGATGCATTCTGCGGAATGATTGACACAAGAATCTAAGCCGGAGGTCTCTGTATGGGCGATGTATTAACTGATATGAAGAGAACCAAAGACTACCTGGTCTGTATAGACAGCGACGGTTGTCTTCTGGATAACATGGAGCTCAAGCACAAGGAGTGCTTCTGTCCGGCAGTTGTAAATGTATGGAACCTTCAGGGTGCATCAAAGTATGTCCGTGAAGTCCACGAATGGGTAAACCTCTATTCACGCTCACGCGGATGGAACCGTTTCCCGGCAGTTGTAAGAACACTTGAACTCTCGTATGCAAGGCCTGAGCTCAAGGAGCGCGGCTATGTAATTCCGGACCTCTCACCGCTCAAGAAGTGGATTGAAGAGACTCCGAGCCTCAGCGCCGTAGCAATTGATGAGTATGCAAAATCTCACCCGGACTGCGACCCTCTGCTGCTGCAGGCAGCACAGTGGTCAAGGGAGGTTGATGCGAACATTGCGCATATTGTGCGCGGAATCCTGCCTTTCCCGGGAGTCAAGGAGGCCATCCTTAAGCTCAAGGAGTTCGCAGACGTAGTTGTCGTATCTGCCACCCCTCATGACGCACTGGTCAGAGAGCTTACTGCGGTTGGAATTGCACCTCTTATGACAGCAATTGCAGGTCAGGAGCTCGGCACCAAGAGCCAGTGCATAAAGAAGGCCATGACTCACGGATATGAACCGGACCACGTGCTCAAGATTGGAGACGCCCCGAGCGACTATAAGGCTGCCCAGGACAACGGCGTTCTCTTTAACCCGATTGTCGCAGGAGACGAGAGAAACAGCTGGCTTAACGTCAGGGAAGTTTCCGCTGAGAAGTTCAGGAACGGCACCTTCAAGGGTGAGTATCAGGAAAACATCCTGAAGAACTTCTTCACATCCCTCGCGGAAGAGCCTGTCTGGAAGATTAAATAAGTTCTATAAGGAAGGTGTTCAGAAAGCTCATTTCAGGGCCTCTGAACACCTTTTTTTTGCTATAATTACCATGGAGTGAGATGGCTATGAAAATTGTTGTACTTGACGGTTATACGGAAAACCCCGGAGACCTTTCCTGGGACGCACTCAGAATGCTTGGCGAGCTGACGGTCTATGACAGAACATCCTTCGGGGAATCTCCTCTGATTGCCTCACGCATAGGGGACAGCGAGATTGTTATCACAAACAAGACTCCTATTTCAAGGCAGACCATGGAAGCCTGCCCGGGCATCCGGGCAATATCCGTTCTTGCGACCGGCTACAACGTAGTCGACTGCGCCTGTGCAGCTGAGAAGGGTATTCCGGTCATGAATGTTCCCTCCTATGGAACGGCATCCGTTAGTCAGTTTTCAATAGCTCTTCTTCTTGAAATCTGCCACCACATAGGGCACCACAGCCAGTCCGTAAGGGACGGAAAGTGGGCCTCTTCATCCGACTGGTGTTACTGGGACTATCCCCTCATAGAGCTTGAAGGAAAGACCATGGGAATAATAGGTTTCGGAAGAATTGGCCGCTCTGAGGGCAGGATAGCCCGCGCCCTTGGTATGAATGTCTTAGCCTGTGACCCGCACAGAGATGAAAGCGGAATGGAGATAGCCCGCTACGTTGATCTTGAAGAGCTTTTTGCTTCTTCGGACGTAATTTCCCTTCACTGCAATTTAACAGAGGAAAACACCGGCCTCATCAATAAGGAAAACATAGGTAAGATGAAGGACGGGGTGATCATAATCAACAACGCCCGCGGTGGCCTTATAAATGAGAACGACCTCTACGAGGCCCTTGAAAGCGGTAAGGTATATGCTGCCGGCCTTGATGTTGTCTCCACTGAGCCCATCAGGGAAGACAACCCTCTCCTCAAGGCCAGAAACTGCCTGATAACTCCCCACATATCCTGGGCTCCGAAGGAGAGCAGACAGAGGATTATGGACACAACTTTTGCAAATATAAAATCTTTTATTGAGGGAAAACCGCAGAATACCGTAAACATGTAGTTTAGCTATGGAACAGTTTTCCCTGCAGTTATATTCTGTCTTCAGGAGATAAAACCATGAAATACGCCGTAAGATACTACACAAAAACAGGCAATACAAAGAAACTTGCCGAGGCTATCGCAAAAGTTCTCAAGACAGAGGCCCTTCCTCTTGAAGCCGGCCTTGATGAAAAGACAGACATTCTCTTTCTCGGAAATTCCTACTACGCCTTCTCAATTGACCCGGAAGTCCGCAAGTTCATACGCTCACTGGACAGCTCAAAGGTCGGTAAGATTGTTAACTTCGGCTCAGCTGCCATGCTGAACTCCACATGGAAAAAGGTTAAGGCCGAGGCTGATAAGGCTGGAATCCCCATGGAGGAGAAAGAGTTCCACTGTCGCGGCGAATTCAAGGGAATTCACAAGGGTAAGCCTGATGAAGAGGATCTTAAGGCTGCCGCAGAATTTGCAAAGAGCTTTCTCTGAGAGGTCATTTAATGGGAGTCGGACTGTCTCTGTCAGGAGTTAGGAACATGGAAAGTCTGAGGAAGATTTCCACAGACTTCCCGGACTGCTCATTTGAATTATCATACAGTTTTAATCCTGATCTGCTTGAAGAAGCAGTATCTCTTCTTCAAGGCCGCATTGTGTCCGTGCATGCCCTGACTCCCAAACGCGAATTCTTTCCCAATCTTGGCTGGCAGGGTGCACTGTCCTGGTCAGAGAATGAAATTCTCAAAGATGCAGAGTACGCCTCCTCACTCGGAGCCAGGCGCCTTGTTCTTCATCCCGGCTATGCCATGAAGGATATGATTTACACAGACACTGAGAAAAGGCTCATCCAGGTTGAAAAATCACCTCTTAAGAACTATAGCATTGAGGGCTTTCCGCGAATTGCCTCTCCTGACTATCTTAACTGCGCTGAGTACCGTGAGGCCTTTGAAGTTATGGTTGAGAACGCTGTAAAAGTCTCTTCGGAGGTTGAAAAATCCGGGGTAGAGCTGTGCTTTGAAAACCTTGTTCCAAGGCCGGGCTACCTGTTCATCCACCCAAAGGAGATGCATCTGCTCTCTGAAAAGGGTCTCAGCCTATGCCTTGATACCGGTCACCTTCAGGTCTCTTCCGCAGTCTTCGGTTTTGATCCTGTAACTGAGGCCTGCAGTATTATTGAAACCGGGGCCGTTAAGACCATGCACGTTCATTCAAACGGCTCAAGAGACGGTTTCTACATGGATTCCCACGAGAACCCGGGACTCTACATAAAGGACCTTAAAAAGCTTGTGGACTGCGCCAGGGCAAACGGAGCTGAGCTTATCAGCGAGGTAAAGGATGACCCGTACCTCAGTGTAAACCTTCTTACTTCTCTGTACTGAGAGCCGTCTTTATGTTGTCCAGTACCTTTCTGCTCAGGAGGTCAAAGGCCTGCTCAGTCATTCCTGCTGTGTAGCAGGTGCAGATAAGGTTCTTTCTGTCCTTAAGCTCTTCATAAATCTCTCCGACTCCTTCTTTAGAGTCCGAGCAGAAAATATTTGAATCATTTTCAATCCACTTCTTAAGTTCACCCATATCGGAAGCGGGTCCTATTGAAGTGTTAATCATAATCTTTCCGTTTCCAAGAGCCTTGAACTGTTCTTCGTGAAGAAGTATTGCGTTTCTGTTCAGGCATGTAATAACTACATCTGACCATGAAAGAAGCTCATCAAGAGGGCTGTAGTTCATTCCCAGCTTTTCCATCTCTTCCTTTCTGGACCTTGCAAAGTACTTAATCTTAGCGCCCAGATGTGAAAGGGCTCTGGCTGTGAGCTGGCCGCTTGTTCCGAAACCTACAAAGCCAACCTTAAGACCTGTGAGCTCAAGAGGGCGCTTCTTCCACCTGGGGTAGTCGTAGCCGTGAAGTATTCTTACAAGCTGGTAGATAACATATTCGGTTACTCCGTGGTCTCCGTAATCCCGTATTCCGTATACTGTAATCCCGTGCTTCTCTGAATAATCTATATCTACGTTTGCGCTTTCCTTAGAGTAGAGGGAGCAGCACATGCCTATGTACTTAAGATTCGGGCACCTGCTTATGACAGATGCCGGGACTCTGGGTTCCGTGCGCACCAGAAGTGCATCTGCATCTCCTATCCATGAGACAAGTTCATCTTCCGAGACCGGAAGATGCGGATGTTTTTCTATTGTTTCAGCATATTCTTCGAGCTCTTTCTCTGCCCAGTCCTGAAGTCCTGAATCTCCTGCCTCAACCAGCTTCCTGAATTTCCTCATCTTTCCCTCCTTGATAATCCCTCTATGCTCTTAATCTTATTTACTAAATGCTGTGTCATCAATATGGCAAAGTCTTCTGAATTGATGTTTAATTAGTCCGTCATGAAGAAGAATTATCTTTCAGTTACATGGGCCGTTGTGCCTCTGGCAATTTTCTGCCAGGCTGCATGGGGTTCTGCCTTTCCTCTCATCAAAAAGGGTTACTCACTTTTCGGGATAAGCGGTGTTGCTTCTCCTCTTGTCTTTGGCGGTATAAGGTTTGTACTCGCTTCCGTACTCCTCTTTGCTGTTGTGCTTTTCAGGGACAGGAAGTTCCCGCTTCCAGACAGGAATCAGCTCAAGGGGCTGCTTCTTCTGGGTACAATCCAGAGCTATCTTGTATATGTTTTTGAATACATTGCTCTCAACTACTGCTCAGGGGCCAGCAGTTCAATCGTTAACTCCGTCCAGCCTTTTGCCATGACCATCTTTGCCTGTTACGTCTTCCGCACCGAGAAGATGAACTTTATGAAAATTCTGGGAATAAGCCTCGGTTTTGCAGGAATCATAATCTGTTTTACCGGTCAGGAATTCGGCAGGGTCACCTTCCTCGGGGAGGGCTTCATGATAATAAGCTCATGCCTTTTTGCTCTTGGTGCCAATTTTGCCAAGAAGCTGGTCACAGGAGGAGATACGGTTGTTACAACTGCTTACAACCTCTTGATCGGCGGATTTGAGCTTCTTCTCACCGGCCTCATCTTCGGTGGACGCATGACGGACGGAGGAGCAGAGGGCTACGGTATTCTCCTCATCCTGGCTCTGATCTCTGCCGTGTGCTTTCTTATCTGGACAGCCCTGTCAAAGTTCAACCACATAAGCCGTATAGCTCCCTATCAGTTCGTAAACCCCATTTCCGGTGTAATCTGCTCAGCGCTGATTCTCGGAGAGGATCTCTTTAAGTTCAAATACCTCATTACCCTTGTTCTTGTAAGCCTAGGAATCATAATCACCAACTCTGCAGTAAGGGATAAACAGTAGCTTTCATACCGGATAACCCTTACAATTATAAAATGGATGAAGATATAAGACCTTGCAAAGCTTTAAGAGGCTTATAAATACCCCTTTTCCCCTTTGTCTTTCAGTGAAAAGTTTTTTTCAGATAAAATGGATGAAGAAATTTAGATAATCGTCCTCAGAATTATAAAATGGATGAAGACACAAGGGCTTGCAACCCTTTAAGCTATCTATAAATATCCCTTTTCCCCTTTATCTTTCAGTGAAAAGTTTTTTTCAGATTAAATGGATGAAGAATTTTAGATAATCGACCTCAGAATTATGAATTGGATGAAGCGAGTCTTTAAAACCCCCATCAGGAAGGTACTGAGCTATCAGGATTGTGAATGAGTACTTTCAATAGATTTTGAAATAAAAAGGCTGTAACTCTCAGCGGAAGTTACAGCCCTGTAATCTTATTCAAGTTCAAATGCACCGGTGTACAGCTGCCAGTAGGTGCCCTTCATCTCAAGAAGCTGCTCGTGAGTGCCTCTTTCAATGATTCTTCCATGTTCAAGAACCATGATGGCGTTGCTGTTTCTGATTGTAGAAAGGCGGTGGGCAATTACGAAGACCGTTCTGCCCTTCATAAGGTTGTCCATACCCTTCTGAACAAGAGCCTCGGTTCTTGTATCAATGGAGGAGGTGGCCTCATCCATTATGAGAACCGGCGGATTTGCAACTGCAGCCCTGGCAATGGAGATGAGCTGTCTCTGGCCCTGGGAAATTCCAGAACCGTTACCGGTAAGCATGGTGTTGTACCCATCCGGCAGACGGGAGATGAAGCTGTCTGCATTTGCAAGCTTTGCTGCTTCAATGCACTCTTCATCCGTTGCATCCAGTCGTCCATACCTAATGTTCTCAAGAACAGTACCGGTGAAGAGGTTAACCTCCTGCAGAACTATTCCGAGGGACTTTCTGAGGTCTGCCTTCCTGATCTTGTTAATATTGATTCCATCGTAGCGGATCTTTCCGTCTTCAATATCGTAGAAGCGGTTGATGAGGTTTGTAATGGTTGTCTTACCGGCACCGGTTGAACCTACAAAGGCAATCTTCTGGCCCGGTTTTGCATACAGAGAAACATCAAAGAGAATCTGTTTGCCTTCAGTGTAGCTGAAATCCACGTTCTCCATGACAATGTCTCCCCTGAGCGGGGTGTAGGTAATACTTCCGTCTGCTGAATGCGGATGACGGAAAGCCCACTTTCCTGTCTGCTTCTCGCTCTCGATTATGTTTCCGTCCTTATCAGTATCAACGTTGACAAGGGTTACATAGCCTTCATCCTGTTCAACCTCCTGGTCAATCAGGGTAAAGATACGGGAAGCTCCTGCAAGACCCATGGTGAATGTGTTGACCTGCATGGAGAGGTTTCCGATTACCTGGCTCATGGACTTGGCCATGGAGAGGAAGGAAACGATAATTCCGATTGAAACAGTTGAGAAACCGGAAAGGCTCAGGTTTGTAACTCCGAAGTGAACCATTAGGGTGCCGAGCAGGGCAAGGATAACATAGAGAATGTTACCCAGGTTGTTATTCACAGGTCCCAGAATGTTTCCAAGCTTGTTGGCCTTTGTGCTGTCGCTTCTAAGCTGTTCGTTGAGCCTGTCAAAATCCTCTTTGGCTTCATCCTGATGGCAGAAGACCTTAACAACCTTCTGGCCTTCCATCATTTCTTCAATAAAGCCTTCCTCGGCAGCAATGGAGCGCTGCTGGCTTACCATGTACTTTCCTGACTTCTGGGCAACGCCTGCGGAAATCCTGACTATAAAGAACAGACCGATAATTACAGCAAGTGTGAGCCAGACGCTGTAAATAAGCATCATGGTAAACACTGAAACAATTGAGAGTGTACTTTCAATCAGGGCAGGAATACAGCGGCCTATGAGTTCACGGATAGAGTCCGTGTCATTGGTATAGGTTGACATGATCTCCCCGTGAGGGTTGGTGTCAAAATACTTTATGGGAAGCTTTTCCATCTTGCAGAACATGTCGTTTCTGAGGTTCCTCAGAGTGCCCTGAGAAACTTCAGCCATAACCAGGCTTCTGATCAGGTTTGCAGCTATTGCAGCAAGGTAGAAAACTCCCATGGTCAGAATAATTCCAATGAAGTCTTTCCATACACTGTCCATTCCAAGGCTCATGCCCGGGACAATTACGTTATCAAGAAGACGTCTGATGGATTCTGTTGAAACAAGAGAGGCAACGGAAGCGAGGATAATACAGAAGATGACCACTATCATCTGCTTTCCGTAATCCTTTCTGACATATCCGAGAATACGCTTGAAGGTGCCCTTTTTAATCTGCGGCTTCATACCGCCTTTTCTGTCAAATTTCATATTTCTTCCGGGTCCAGCCATCATGCACCTTCCTTTGCGTTGGTCTGAGAATCCCAGACTTCGTAGTAGATACCCTTTCTGGCTATCAGCTCTTCATGGGTTCCGGATTCGACAACCCTGCCTTCATCCATGACGATTATGGTGTCGGCTTCTTCAACGGAAGAAACCCTCTGGGCAATTATGAGCTTGGTAGTCCCCGGCAGGTAGTCGGCAAGAGTCTTTCTCAAAAGAGCATCTGTGCGTGTGTCTACAGCACTTGTTGAGTCATCGAGAATCAGAACCTTCGGCTTTGCAATCAGGGCTCTGGCAATGCACAGTCTCTGCTTCTGTCCGCCTGAAACGTTGGTTCCGCCTCTTTCAATCTTTGTCTCGTAGCCCTCAGGAAGCTGCTCTATGAACTCATGGGCCTGGGCAGCACGGCATGCAAGTTCAATCTCTTCATCAGTGGCATCTTCCTTACCCCACCTTATGTTTTCCCTGATGGTGCCTGAGAAGAGGACATTCTTCTGAAGAACAATTGCAATCTGCTTTCTTAGTGAATCAAGGTCGTACTCCCTGACATCTGTTCCGCCAACCTTAACAGAGCCTTCGCTCACGTCGTAAAGTCTGGGGATGAGCTGGATTAGGGTACTCTTTGATGAGCCTGTGGAACCTATGATTCCAACGGTCTGGCCGCTCTTGATATGAAGATCCACATTCTTAAGCGAATCATCTCCGCCCTGATTTCTGTATCTGAAACTGACTTTTTCAAAGTCGATGCTCCCGTCTCTGACGTCCTTTTTTCCGTTCTCAGGAGACTTGAGGCTGCTGTCAGTTTTAAGTACTTCAGTAATTCTTCTGGCTCCTTCAAGGGAGATGGAACACATGACTACTATCATGGAGAGCATCATCATGGACATGAGGATCTGCATGCTGTAGGTCATGAAAGATGAAAGCTGGCCAGGGCTCATGTCGCTTCCGCCGGAGGAGATTATGATTCTGGCTCCGATAAAGCTGATGAGAAGTATGGCTCCGTATCCGCAGAACATCATGACAGGACCGTTGAGGGCAAGAATGCGCTCAGCAAAAGTGAAGTCCTTCTTAACGTTCTCACTGGTCTTTTTGAATTTTTCAATCTCAAAGTCCTCACGTACAAAGGACTTTACAACCCTGATTCCATTTACGTTTTCCTGAATGGAAGCGTTCATGGCGTCGTATCTTTTGAAAATTCTCTTGAATACAGGGAAGACCGTGCGGCCAATGAGGAAGAGGGCTATTCCCAGAACAGGTATTATTCCCATGAAAATGGTGGCAACCTGTGAGTTGATCCTGAAGCTCATGATGACTGAGAAGATAAGCATGAGAGGGCTTCTGACAGCAGTCCTGATAATCATCATGAATGCCATCTGGACGTTTGTTACGTCGGTAGTCATTCTGGTGATAAGACTTGAGGTTGAAAACTTATCAACGTCCTGAAATGAAAAGTCCTGTATGTGGTAGAAAACATCATGTCTTAAGTTTGCGGCAAAACCTGCACTGGCTGTAGCTGCGTTACGGCCTGACATGACGCCACAGAAGAGGGAGAACAGAGCCATGGCAAGCAGAATTCCTCCCAATTTCAGGAGTTCAGACATATTTTCCGTATACATGTGGTCAATGAGGGAAGCCATAATCATAGGAATTATGCATTCCATAGCTACTTCACCAATCATGAACAACGGTGTCAGGAGTGCGTTCTTCTTGTACTGCCTGACACTATTAAATAATAGTTTTAGCATGTAGAGAAATTTATTAAAAAAAACCCGATTGGTCTACAGAACAGGAGTTAATACATACAATTATAGTCATAATGACGCTTTATTTCTTTGACCTGTAACTTGATGACTGCTAAAGTGTTTATACAGGTAGACATCTTATATTCCTGAATATGTCGGAAGGAGGCTTGAAAATGAGTAAAAACAAGTTATTGATCTTCATCTGTGTGGTGCTTCTGGCTTTACTCTGCTCATGCGCCGCAGCTCAGCAGCAGATTGCTGCCGTCAATCAGGCTAAGGTAGCTTCTGTGAATATTGCACCGATCAAGTTTGCCGGAGATCCGATCATGAGAAATGCAGCCGGAGACCCGATCATGCTTCAGGGTAAGTTCACAGCGGCAGGAGACCCGATCATGCTCACAACCCTCAAAACAGCAGCAGGGGACCCGATCATGATGGACATAAAGGGTAACTATTATATCCTCAACGCAGCCGGAGATCCTATCATGGTAACCGCTGCAGGCGACCCGATCATGTAATAAACTTTTCTATTATTTCTGATACGCCTGCCTGGTTGTTGTCTTTCTCAGTAATGTAGTCTGCAGCCTGTTTTGCCCCGCTTGTGGCATTTAACATGGCGCAGCCCGTGCCGGCGGCTCTGATCATGTCTATATCGTTGTCATGGTCGCCGGCAGCTATCGTATCTTTTATATCTACTCCAAGAAGTTTTGCCATCTTCTCCAGGGCGCTGCCTTTGTTCAGGCCCCTGTTTACTATCTCCATAAATTCATCTCTTGAGAAATAACAGGACAGTTCATCACCCGCCCAGGAGAGAATCCAATCCCTGAGCTTTAAAAGAGGCTCCTGGCTGTGCATGTCAGCTATGAGCATTTTTACGGGAGGTTCCTGAAGGTTGTCTATGCTGTCCAGGATTCTGAATGGAATGCGCATTCTGGTACAGGCCATACGGACAATATCATTGTCACAGCGTTTTTCTACGAGAACCTCGTTGTCATTGTAGGTCTGTATGTGTATGCCGCGTCTTTCGGCCTCATGAAAGACCTTTCTCACTGTTTCAAGCTTTAGGGGAGAGCGGTAGATTACCTTGCTGTTGAATGTGTCGTACAGGACACCTCCATTGTAGGAGATTATGTAGCTGCCCCTGCCGGTCAGGCCAAGATCTTCAGCCATCATGACTGCACTGTGAAGCGGACGGCCGGTTGCCAGGATTACGAAGTGGCCTTTTTCAAGCATTTTTCTGATAGAAGCCGTGTTCTGCTCCGGGATGGTTCTGTCATCTGCAAGTAGCGTGCCGTCAATATCAAGAAATAATGCCTTCATTCCTGCCTCTATAAAGAGAGGCTGCAACTTTTACAGGAAAACCTGTTATGTCACAGCCCCTTAGTCAAAAAAATAATATAATCAGAGGTTTGCTTCAAGCCATGAAGAAAGCTTCTGAGCAACGGCATCCTCATTTTCACCATCTACGGTAAAAGTGACTGTATCGCCGGATTTTACGCCAAGGCCCATCACTGAAAGAAGGCGTGTAGCATCAACTGCCTTTTCTCCCTTTGCAAGAGTAACCTTTACTCCTTCAAGAGCCTTTATTTCCTTAACGAGATTTCCCGCCGGACGTGCATGGATTCCGACAGGATCCTTTACTGTGAACTCAAATGATTTCATATCTTTCTCCTGTTTCAGTTCTGTCCGTAGTAGGCATTTGCGCCATGCTTACGGTAGTAGTGTTTATCCTGAAGCTCCTGAGGAGCATCTTCAACCTTAGGGTTAATCAATTCTGTTCTGTAAGCCATCTTTGCAACTTCTTCAAGAACAACTGCGCAGTGAACTGCATCTATGGCGTTCTTTCCCCAGCAGAAAGGTCCGTGATTTTTGCAAAGTGCTGCGCTGACTGCCTCATAATCAATGTTCAGTCTTGCAAACTCATTTACAATCAGGTGTCCTGTATTTTCTTCATAGGCATCTGCAATCTCTTCCTTATTCAGGCATCTGAGGCAGGGAACTGGACCGTAGAAATAATCTGCATGGGTCGTCCCGTAGCAGGGAATGCTTCTTCCGCTCTGAGCCCAGCTTGTTGCGTATGAAGAGTGGGTGTGTACAACTCCGCCAATATTCGGGAAGGCCTTGTAAAGCTCCACATGTGTAGGTGTGTCTGAAGAAGGCTTGTAATGACCCTCTACAACCTTTCCGTTAAGGTCTACTACAACCATGTCCCCGGCCTTCATCACTTCGTAATCAACTCCACTGGGTTTGATTACAAACAGTCCGCTCTCTCTGTCGATTGCTGATACATTTCCCCATGTGAATGTTACCAGACCATAGTGCGGTAAAAGCATATTTGCTTCGTATACTTCTTTTTTTAGCTGTTCAAGCATGTGTCAGTCCTCCAGTTCTTTTGCCGCTGCTTCAATCTTTGCTCTCAGGAAGGCAGAGGCATCTGTAATGGTTTTTATGTAATCCTGTCCCTTCTGGTACCAGAACTCGCCGGTAAAGATTCTTACCCCCATGGAGAGAACTTCTTTAATACACCTTTCATACTCTGTATGGCCGCCTGGGTCTCCGAAGTTCATATCCCTGTATAGGCCCGGCTTTGTTTCCTTGAGGTGTGTGGCAAAAATATGGCCATGACCGGTTTTTATGTCGTTTACTACATCATGGCCGTACAGGACTGCCGCATTCTTGAGATTGCCTATATCGGGATAGACTCCGAGGTACGGAGAGCTGATCATGTTCACGTACTTCATGGATTTTTCAACTGTGTCCATAAACGGCGTTTCCATGGTCTCAAAGGCAAGAATTACTCCGCTTTCTGCTGCCATCTGTGTGCTCAGTGCAAGGTTTTCTGCAAAGTACTTCTGAGTGTCCTCATCTCCGTTTTCGTAGTACACGTCGTATCCCGCAAGCTGGATTATGGATACTCCGCTGTAATCGGCAAAGCGGATAGCCTTCTCCATTATCTGAAGAGATTTTTTGCGGGTCTCTGCATCATGTGAGCCCATTGGGTATTTTCTGTGGCCGGAAAGACACATGGTAAGAAGGGGAGTGCCCATAACCCTTGAGAGGTTTCCAAGTTCACGTATGCGGGAACTGTCCCAGTCAAGACGATCAAGGCGGGCATCTGATTCATCAATACTTATTTCAAGGCGGTCAAAATCGCAGGAGCGGGCAATTGCAAACATTTCTGCAAAGTCCTTTCCTGCAGGTATGGCCTTTTCATACAGTCCGAGAGAGTATTCCATAATCATGGTCCTCAGACGTGAAGCTCGTAGAGGGCAACCTCGTCAGTCTCGCGGTTTGCTGCAAAGAGCATGTGCTTATCTCCGTCTCTGTAGTACATGACGTTCGTAGGACCGGCACCCTTATCAAGTACTTCAATTACGTAGTCTTTTCCATTGTGATAAAGGACAAAGAGCTCATTGTCTTCTCTTCTGTTTCCGAGGAATGCGTACTGCTTTCCATTAAGTTCTGCTCCCCATATTGCATGGAGGAACGGCATCTTCTTCTCGGCATGGTAGATGCATCTGAAAGCTCCGTTTTCTTTTTTGTAGACTGTAAGATTCTCTCCGTGGAACGGTGAGAGTACCAGAAGTTCCTTCTCTCCGTCTCCGTCATAGTCCTGGTAGAGCATATCGCTTGCGCAGTCTTCAATAAGAGTCTCGTACGTCCATTCGCCACCCTTCTGTGCAGGAGGAGTTACCTTGTAAACGCCGTTGTCTGTTCCAACGAGGGCGTAGTTGTATCCGTCTTCAGTGCACTTGCAGAATCCGTGGTTCTTGTACAGTCCGCTTACAAGCGGGGTGAGAACAAGCTGGTTCTCCTCTGAGTAATCACGGATGTTCTTCGGAAGTTCTGCGACCCAGATTCTTCCGGGACATGTCCAGTCATCCTTGAAGGCGTGTGCGCTCTTGAGAGTACATGCTATCAGGTAGTGTTCGCCGTTTCTCTCAAGAATTCCGAATCTATGTACGAACGGAAGGTCACAGAGCTTGTGGCAGCTCCATTTTCCGTCTGCTTCTCTTGTGTAGTAAGAGATGGTTGCTGCAGCACTGTTGTTTGGAGAGTAGAACTCTCTGGTGGCAAGAAGAACAGGGTCATTATCTGCAGTAAACGGGTACTGGCAGACTGTCATGACTCCACCCGGGCCTTCCCAGAGTGTGTCTGTCCTTTCACCCTTGAGGTTGTAGATGTAGCATGGATCTGACTTTTCAGCGGCAACAACAAGGTGTCTTTCTCCGTCGTAGTCAAACTCTGTGAGTGCATAGCACTTATTAAGATGATCAATTACTTTTTTATCAGCTTTCATTAGTTTTCCTTATGCTTCTAAAGGTCACAATAGCCGGCTTTGAAGGCCGGCTATCGGGGGTTTTCGAAAATGAAATCAGAGCACGCTGCGGAACGGAACGTTCGGTTCGTTTTCAAAGCAGTCGTGGAATCCTCTGTCGTGGTGGTAGGCCATGCGGTCCTTGTCATCCGGATATACGTAGTGTCCGCCAACTTCCCAGAAGAACGGATGGAACTTGTAGTCCAGGCGGTCTTTTCTCATTTCCCAGAGAACCTTTATTTCGTTTACATCTGCCTGGAAGTTTGTCCATACGTCGTGGTGGATCGGGATAACAACCTTACAGTTGAGGGCTTCAGCCATTCTGAGAACATCTGTAGCTTCCATCTTGTCCTGTATGCCGACAGGGTTCAGGCCGTAAGCAGCTGTTGCAACATCAATATCGTAGTCCTTGCCATGCTTTGCAAAGTAGATGGAGTAGTGTGAGTCACCGCTGTGATAGATGTTTCCACCAGGAGTTTTGATGATATAGTTGACTGCCTTCTCGTCCATGTCTGTCGGGCACTTGCCTGCCAGATCCTCGCGGTCCGGACCTGTTGAATCTGTTGTGACAATACATGTCCTGTCGAATGAATCAACTGCAACAATCTCAAGGTCCTTGATTTTGACTACATCACCGGGCTTAACGACAATACACTGCTCTTTTGGTACGCCCCAGCTTACCCAGTAGTCAACGCACTTCTGTGCACCGATAAAAGGAACAGGAATTTCCTTTCCGTTTGCATCAGTTGTTGTCATCTTTGTATTTACAACATGTGCAGCAAGCTCAGCACTCATGTGGTCCTGGTGATAGTGTGTAGCCAGAACAGCATCAAGATGGTTAATCTTAAACGGATCAATTACGAAAGGAACGTTGCGGAGGTTTGGCTGCATGGCGCGTACGCCGGCCATATTTGCCATCTGGTGGCCAACCTTCATCTTGCCGTCTCCGTGTGTGCGCTTTCCGTTACCTGCCCAGAGGTCTACTGTAATGTTTGCTCCTCCAGGGGTTTTGAACCACATGCCTACACATCCAAGCCACCACATTGCTACAGTATTTGGCTTGACATCCCAGTTTTCAATTTCTTCAGTAAGCCATGTACCCCACTCGGGGAATGTGCTCATGACCCATTTTTCTCTTGTCATCTCGCTAATCTTGCTCATGTTAAACTCCTTAATATCTTAAAAGATATCGAACAAAAACCGAACACTTTAGAACATTGGCCATCTTGGCCGATATTCTATTAGAAATCAATATAAATCATAAGTTTATGAATACGCATAAGTCAACATAAAGTTTTTAAAAAATGTCCTAAACTTGTTTGTTTGTGTAAAAATAATATGAAATGAAAAAAATCAAACAAAAAACAAACATTATTGTTGCTTTGTAAATAAACCTGTTTTACTATGTTTACGTGAACTGCCGGAAAATGGAGGAGAGGCTATGAAGGACATATTTAAAGAGATAGTAGAAAAAAAGCATTACCGTTTTATCAGCGGAGAAAACGTAAGCTGGCAGGAAGCTGTACGTCTAAGCGCTGAGACGCTGGTAGCTGATGGATCTGTAAGTCCCGATTTTTACAAGCAGATTGTTTCCTGTATTGAGAAATACGGCCCTTATGTTGTCTTTGACTATAACGTGGCCATGCCTCATACAACAGAAAACGCCGATGGTGCCTACAAGAGCGCAATAGGCTTCATGGTTTCCGAAAAATTAATTGATTTCGGCTGCGACGAGGATGGAGAGAAGAAAGAAGCAAATCTCTTCTTTACTCTGTCTTCTGCCAGTTCTGAAGAGCATATGGAGAACATTATGGCTCTTTCTCAGTACTTCATGAATGAAGACCTTCTTAATGCTCTGAAGAAAGCAAAAAGCGGAGAAGACATTCTTGCAGCCGCTGCTGCTTATCCCTGTGAGGAAGAGTAATTATTTGAAACTGCTCGTATCGACATATGGGAGATACGTAAAAAATACATAGGAGAAAAAGTATGCAGATTCTAAACGCTATCTGGACCTTTTTTGCAACTTATATTCTGCAGAAGGCCCCTTACATGGTCGGATTTCTTACACTTTTAGGCTACTGCCTGATGGGTAAGAAATGGTACGATACGCTGGCTGGAACTCTTAAGGCTATCATTGGTATGTTAATCCTTAATGTCGGTTCCGGTGGACTGGTTAGCAACTTCCGCCCGATTCTTGCAGGTCTTAAGGAAAGATTTAACCTCACAGCTTGTGTTATTGACCCGTACTATGGTCAGAATGCTGTTACAGCAGGTGTTGAAGAGGTCTTCGGAAAGGGCTTCTCACAGGTTATGACACTGTTGCTTATTGCATTCATTGTCAACATTCTTCTTGTTCGCTTTAACAAGCTTACAAAGTGCCGCACACTGTTCACCACAGGTCACGTTCAGGTTCAGCAGGCTGCTACAGCTTACTGGCTCATTCTCTTTGCACTTCCGGCACTCCGCAACAACAACGTTGCTCTGATGGTTGTTATGTCAGTTATCCTCGGTGCTTACTGGGCAGTTGGATCCAACCTCACAGTTAAGCCTATGCAGGAACTCACAGACGGTGCAGGCTTCGCTATTGCCCACCAGCAGATGTTCGGTATTCGTCTTGCTTACTGGCTCTCAGGAAAGCTCTTCGGCGGAAAGAAGGGAAAGAAGGTTAAGAAAGTCGGTGAGCTTGAAATGCCTGGCTTCTTCTCAATTTTCAATGAGAACATGGTTTGTACAGCCATCCTCATGACTGTCTTCTTCGGAATCATCATGATTGTTATCGGCAAGCCATTCTTTGTTGCAAACGGAGCTACAAAGGAATCAGAGAACTTTGCATATTACATCTTCAACACATCACTTCAGTTTGCAGTCTATCTCGCAATCCTGCAGCTTGGTGTCCGCACATTCGTTGCAGAACTTACAGCTTCCTTCCAGGGTATTGCTGATAAGCTTCTCCCATCTTCAGTTCCTGGTGTTGACTGTGCTGTATGTTACGGTTTCGGTGACTCCAACGCTGTTACATTCGGCTTCCTCGCCGGTCTTACAGGTCAGATTCTTGCAATCGTCGCACTTATCGTTCTCGGATCTCCGACAATCATCATCTGCGGATTCGTACCGGTATTCTTCGACAACGCAACAATCGGTCTTGTTGCTAACGAGAAGGGTGGTCTCAAGGCTTGTCTTATCATTCCGTTCTTCACAGGTATCATCCAGGTCGTTGGTGCTGCTCTGATTGCCGGTTGGGTTGGTCTTGCAAACTACGGTGGTTACCTTGGAATGTTCGACTGGGATACAGTATGGCCGCTCTTTACAGTTGTCATGCACTACCTCGGATACTTCGGTGTCGGTATCGTTGTTGTAGTTCTTCTTGCAATCCCGCAGATCGAGTACCGTATGGACCCGAAGGGCTACTTCCTTATTACAGAGGACTATGAGAAGTATAAGGAGTACAAGGCCGGTAAGGCTTCAAAATAACTGTTAATAAACTAAAGAGAGAGGACTTTAGATGAAACTTGATAATAAAAAAATTCTTGCGTGCTGTGCAAATGGAGCCGGCTCTTCACTTATGATGGAAAATGCTATTAAAAAAGTTTTTAACAGATATGGCATTAAAGTCGCAGAACTCAGACATTGTTCTGTATCAGAAGGGAAAAGCGCTGCAAAGAATTACGATATAGTATTCTGCGCACGTACATTTGCAAAAAATTTCGATGACCTTGTTAAAATTGGCAAGACAGTTATTCCATTGAAAAACGTCATGTCCGACAAGGAAATAGAAGCAGCACTTCAGGAAGCTGATCTCCTAAACTAACCCTCCTTTACTGGAAATAATTTCTGATTTGCTCAGGACTGTGGCTGGGTCGGATAAACGGCCCGCCGCAGTCCTTCTTTTACAGTATGATTAAAGCAATTTTTTTTGATATAGACGGCACTCTTTACAGCTACGAAAAAGGCAACAGAAAGGCAATGGAGGCCCTTGCTGATTACGCACATAAGAACTTTTCATGGGAGTCAGAGACCTTGTTTTCAGTCCTGCAGGAAGTAAATGCAGCCATTGTCTCAGAGCTGAATTCTACCTCTGCCATCCACAACCGCCTTATCCGTTTTCAGCGTGCACTGTATAAGTACGGCATACCGGTTTTTCCCCATGCCATGAACATGTATCTCCTTTATTGGAATACACTTATAGAGTCATCAGCTGCTTTTGAAGGGGTCTCTCAGGCTTTGTCTTCTCTGAAAGATTCAGGATTCAAGATAATGGCTGTTACTAACATGACGGCCTTTATACAGTTTATAAAGTTGCAAGACCTTTACCTCACAAAATATTTTGATTATATTTTAACAAGTGAAGAGGTTGGTTCTGAGAAACCTGACTTTAAAATGTTTCATAAAGCTTCAGAACTCTCTGGCTGCAACATATCAGAATGTGTGTATGTAGGGGATAGTATCAAAAACGATTACTATGGAGCTTTAGAAGCAGGTATGAAGGCCATCTGGTTTTGTGGAGAGGAAACTGGAACAGTAGAAGATGTACTGTCTTTTTCCAAATGGTCTGATTTGCCGGGTATTATAGGATCCCTAAATGATCACTGAAGGAAATATACTTGAAATGAAGCAAGACAGAAAGGCTGTCGATGAAAGGCAGCACATGATTCTCGAGATGGTCAAGGAACGTGGAGAGGTTCATACAGAGGAATTGTCTGAGGCACTTGGTATCTCCCTGATGACCGTGAGAAGATACTTAAGGTCACTCGAAGAGAGGGGTGTTTTACAGAGGGTTCACGGAGGAGCTGTTTCCAAAGAGAAGAGCAGTACTGTAAGAGCTACTGAGGAAGTTAACAACTGCAGACGCCGTATATCAGAATATGCTGCCGGACTTGTTTCCGAAAATGAGACTATCTACATAAACGGCAGTATGACAGCACTTAATATGCTCAAGTATGCTGAAGACAAGACCATAATTGTTATAACCAACAACGGGGCAGCAGTGGCCGGAAATTTTGGTTCCTCAGTTTCTATCAAACTTACAGGAGGTCTTCTTCATAACCATATTCTGGTTGGAGACATGACCATGCAGACTCTTCTTGAAACTCATGCAGACAAGGCTTTTCTCGGATGTGCCGCAGTCTACGATGACGGAGAATTCCGCTACGACGTTCCCACAGAAATCGGTATAAACGAAATTATGGTAGCCAGGACAAGAGAGCATCTGTATATTCTTGCAGACCACACCAAACTCCGTCCACGGACTGAAAAGGGAAATTCCTACGGAAGCTGCCGCTACAGTTGTGCCCACACCCTTATAACTGATGAGCTTGCAGATCCTCAGGTACTTGAAAGTCTGCGGCAGGAAGGAATAAACGTAATAACTGTTCCTGTTAAATAAAACACAAACATACTTTCTTGTGCTGAACGCACTAAAACTATCAAATTAACTTAAATCTGTTCGAATATAACTACAAAAACACATATTTATGTTCGTTTTCTGTTCTCTCATGTGCTATAATAATTATGGAGGACAGAGATGCCTGATTTATCTTCATTAATAATGTATATTCCCGGAATCATCATCTTCCTGATCGGTACCGGAGAAATCAGAAAGTATAACAGGATGCGTCGCCCGCAGTCACATAGAAGCGGGGAAGTTAAGTATTGTAAGCATATTATTGAAAAAGATGAGCAGGACCGTGAAGTTTTCAACTTCTATCAGGTTCAGGTTGACTCTGTAAATCCACAGACCGGAAAGAAAGAACATTTAACCATTAATTCTCCGACAGAGTACAATGCACATCAGAATGTGAAGCTGTACTTTGATGAAGTTACGGGAAAGCCGTCATTTCTTACGGATATAGACGAGAGAGTATTCAATCCCTGGGTGACTGCAATCTGTGGAGCACTGCTCATACTCCTTGCTTTCTATCAGAACAAGGGACAGCAGATTCCAGCCATGATCTGTCTTTCTATAATTATGGTTGTCGCAGGCGTGAGCCTTGTATTCAATTATATTTCACTGAAAAAGAAGAATCTTCAGACAATTGACGGAGTTATTACAGGAACATATGAACGCCAGATATCTAAAAAGGGACGTTTTTCCGGCGCCGCCAAATATACATATTATCCTATTGTTAAGTATGAACTTGAGGGTCTGGAGTCAATTAGAAGGTGTAACATCAACTCAAGTAGAAAGCAATCTTTTAAGGAAGGAGAAACAATGAAACTCTATTGGTCTCCTTCTGAGAATGGCATCAGAGAACGTTGCCCCAATAAATTTCTCCTGATTGTCGGAATACTGCTGACCGTGGCAGGTATTCTTGCCGGAGCCAGTATTGTTTCCGCTCTGGCATAAAGAAGCTCCCTGATTAATCTTACCTGTATTCCCAGTATTACCAGATTCCGACCGGGGCTGATTCTTAACTGAACAGCCCCGTTTTACTATACTGACACAGATGAAAAAGCGTACAGTCAGTGAAGCATTTTACAAATCTCTTCCCGTTCTTGCGGGTTATGTAGTGTTAGGCATAGGATTTGGAATCCTTATGCAGAAGGCGGGGTACGGTGTACTTCTTACTGCAGCTATGAGCATATTTATTTTTGCAGGCTCTCTTCAGTACGTAGGAGTATCCCTCCTCTCCGGTGGAGCCGGTATTATTACCACAGCCTTAACCTCCCTCATGGTAAATGCACGCCATCTTTTCTACAGCATTTCCATGACTGAAAGGTACAGGGACAGCGGTAAGTACAAACCCTACCTTATCTTTGCCCTCACGGATGAAACCTATTCGCTTCTCTGTGACGGAAAAATACCTGAGGGGTGTGACAAAAACCTCTTCAGGTTCCTTGTATCCCTGTTCAACCAGTGCTACTGGGTTACAGGCAGTATAATAGGTTGTCTTCTTGGTTCTGTTCTTCCTTTCTCAACAGCCGGAATAGAGTTCTCCATGACGGCTCTGTTTGTAGCTTCCTTCACAGAGCAGTTCATAACTACCCGTGATCATATCCCCGCCATAACCGGTCTTGTTTCCACCCTGCTGTGCCTTCTGGCCTTCGGAAGTGAGAACTTCCTCATTCCGGCCATGGTGCTGATAACAATTGTGCTTACCATAGTGAGGGGAAAAGAGGAGGGTGAGAAATGAGGGAGTATCTTCTTGTCTTCATCATGGCCTTTGTTACCATAATCCTCAGGTTTCTTCCCTTCATTGTTTTCAGAAAGAAGGTTCCGCCTTACATTCAGTACCTTGGAAAGGTTCTGCCCCAGGCCATAATCGGCATGCTTGTAATCTACTGCCTCAAGGACGTATCTTTTGCCTCTTCTTCCCAGGCTCTTCCGGTTGTAATTGCAGTTCTATCCGTGGTACTGCTTCAGGTCATAAAGAGGAATTCGCTTGTAAGTATTCTTGGCGGAACCGTTATATACATGGTTCTTGTGCAGGTTATTTTTTAGAGAACCCTGAATTTCCTTTCATGCGGCTCTTCAGGTATTTCATTTACCAGGGCTTTATCAATATGGATATGATTTACGCTCTTTATCTGAAGAAGGAACTTTCTCAGAGAAGAAAGGCTGCCCTGTACTTCCATTTCAACCCTGCCGTCCGGGAGGTTTTTAACCCAGCCGGTGAGGTAGAGGGCCTTGCAGAAGTAGTAGGCTGTGTAGCGGAAGCCCACATGCTGGACCCTGCCTGAGAAATAGATGTGCCATCTTGCTGTGTTTGATTCACCCATGGGCTAAATGATACTGCACAAAACCCTGGAGTAATACTATTTACCAGAAAAAATTCTAAAAGTATTACCCCTCATGCATAAAAAATCGGGCACCCGAAGGTGCCCGCAGTGTAATTCCGGTTAAATCAGCTTAACTGAGTCTTGTCACCGAGGAGGGAGGAGAGAACCTCATCCCTTACCTGAGCCACGTTTGTATCACGGACTTTCTGTCTGAGAGGCAGAACAGCTCTCGGAGAAACGCTGAGCTCATCAATTCCGATTGAAAGGAATGTGTCTGTAAGAGAAAGGTCTGCACCGAGCTCTCCACAGATACCAACCCAGATTCCGTTCTTGTGAGCATTGTCACAGACCATCTTCAGAAGACGGAGAACTGCCGGGTGATGAGGATTGAAGAATCTTCCAAGATCTGCATTCTGTCTGTCACAGGCAAGAGTGTACTGTGTCAGGTCGTTTGTACCGCAGGAGAAGAAGTCTACTTCCTTTGCAAGGCGGTCGCTCATGACGGCAGCAGCAGGTGTCTCAATCATGATACCGATCTGAACATCATTGCTGAAAGCCTTTCCTTCTGCAGTAAGCTCAGCCTTGACTCTTTCACACATCTTCTTGGCTTCTCTGACTTCCCATACACTTGTTACCATCGGGAACATAATGCACAGGTGGCCGAAAGCTGAAGCTCTGTAGAGGGCTCTGAGCTGTGTGCGGAAAATCTCAGGTCTGTTGAGACAGATACGGAGGGCACGGTTACCCATGGCCGGGTTCTCTTCCTTTGGAAGATCAAAGTATCCGATCTGCTTGTCAGCACCAATATCGAGTGTTCTGATTACAACTTCCTTGTCTCCCATGTCTGAAAGAACTTTCTTGTAAGCTTCAAACTGGTAGTCTTCTGTCGGATAGTCGTCACAGTTCAGATAAAGGAACTCTGAGCGGAAAAGACCAATACCGCCTGCATCATTTCCAAGAACAGGGGCTACATCGTCCGGAGAACCAATGTTGCAGTAAATGCGAATGGTCTGTCCGTCTTTTGTCTTGTTCTCAAGGCCCTTGAGCTTCTCAAGCATCTCGCGTGTCTTCTTCTGCTCTTCAAGCTTTGCAAGCATGACTTTTCTTGTGTTGTCATCAGAATCAACAATAATCTGGCCCTTTGTTCCGTCAATAATGACTTCGCGGCCTTCATATTCTTTCTTAATCTGATCACCTACACCGATGATTGCAGGAATACCCATTGTCCTTGCGAGAATAGCTGTGTGGCTTGAGCCGCTTCCGCCTTCAGTGATGAAGCCGAGAATCTTGCTCTTGTCCAGCTGGACTGTCTCACTCGGAGCAAGGTCATCTGCTGCGAGGATTACAGGAACATCTGAATCAATTCCGCCCTGTACAGCACCTGTAAGGATGGAGATGATTCTTGAAGAAACGTCTTTAACGTCAGCAGCACGAGCCTGCATGTACGGATCATCCATAGATGCAAACATCTCTGCGAACTGTGCACAGACATCAGAAACAGCAGCTTCAGCATTTAAAAACTCTTCTTCAATGAGTCCCTGAATTGCTTCTTCATAGTCAAGATCCTCGGCCATGAGCTGGTGGGTCTCAAAGAGAAGGGCTGCCTCGTCTCCGGCTTCTTCCCTTGCCTTGTCGGCAAGCTTGCCAAGCTGTTCAATAGCCTTTTCCTGAGAAGCCTTGAAGCGTTCCCATTCTTTTTCAGCATTCTTGACTGTAGCGCGGACAATTTCTGATTTTGCTCTCTGATAGAAGTAAAGAGGACCTATTGCAATTCCTGTAGAAACGCCTTTTCCCTGAATAGAAATCATATCAAACTCCTTTCAGATTAAAGGTTTGCCTTGAAGAAAGCCTCGATTCCTGCAGCTGCTGCATCTTCATCAGCGCCTTCAACTGTAACTTTTACAGTCTCTCCCTGCTTGATACCAAGACCCATAAGAGCCATGAGCTTAAGAGCATTAACAGCCTTTTCGCCTTTTGCGACTGTAACTGTTGATGTGTACTTCTTGACTTCCTTAACAAGGAGTCCTGCCGGACGTGCGTGGATTCCTACAGGATCTGTAATTGTATATTCAAATGTTTTCATAAAACTTTCTTCTCCTCTTTTATAAAGTTTAAACTGGCATGTTGCCTGCGTTAACCGCAGACAACATTTTCAAGATCTTCTGAATTTGTAAGAAGAACGGCAACAGTCTTCTTGAAACCGGCCTTTTCAATCTTAGCCATATCAAAACGGATAAGAGGCTGGCCAGCCTTGACTGCAGTACCTTCAGATACGAGGCATGTGAAACCTTCACCGTTCATATTGACTGTATCAATACCGACGTGGATGAGAAGTTCCATACCGTTGCTCTCAATACCTACAGCATGCTTGCTTTCGGCAACTGAAGAGATTGTTCCGTCAAAAGGAGCTACTACGAGACCTTCAACAGGTTCAACTCCGACACCGTCTCCGAGAACGCCGGATGAGAAAGTAGCGTCAGCAATCTTTTCTCTCTTGATGACTGTTCCCTTAACCGGCTGCTTTACAACGCCGTTCTTGCACTTGATGACTACAGGTGCATCAAAAGGCTTTGCTTCAACCTTCTTGTCTTCAGCCTTTGGAGCTTCTTCAGGTTTCTCTTCCTTCCAGATGACAGTTGCTACTGCAAATGCAATACCGCCGGAAATCAGAAGAAGGATTGTGTAAGTAAGCTTGTTGTTGATGATGAGGTATCCAGGAATACCTGTAACGCCGTAAGCTGTTGCTCCGAGGCTTGCAAGAGCTCCGAAGAGGCTACCTACTGCACCACCGATAACACCGGCAATGAACGGCTTCATGAAACGGAAGTTGACACCGAAGATAGCCGGCTCAGTAATTCCGAGTGCTGCTGAAAGTGATGATGGGAAAGCAACTGATTTGAGCTTTGCATTCTTGCACTTTACTGCTACAGCAATACAGGCACCGAACTGTGCGAAGTTGGCAGCTGAAGCGATCGGCATCCAGATGTTGAGGCCGCCGGAAGCGAGCATACCTGCTTCAATAACGTTGTACATGTGGTGGAGACCCATGACAACTGTGAACGGATAGATAGCACCCATGATGAGAGCTCCAATACCGCCTGTTGAAGTTACGAGCCACTGTGCACCGGCAAGAACCCAGTTCTCAAGGACTGAGAAGATAGGTCCGATAACCATAAATGTAGCGAAAGCTGTTACGAGAACTGTTACGAGCGGAGTTACGAAGAGGTCAATCATCTCAGGGACATGCTTGTGGAGCCACTTTTCAAGCGTGGACATAAGCAGGACTGCGAGAATGACCGGGATAACATGTCCCTGGTAACCTACTGCCGAAATCTTGAGGAATCCGAGCTGGATCCAGACCTCCGGCTGATTTGTCGGTGTGACTGTCCATGCGTTCATAAGAGCCGGGTGGACCATCATGATACCGATAACTGCTCCGAGGAAGATGTTTCCTCCAAATACTCTTGCTGAAGAAACAGCAACAAGAACAGGGAGAAGGGCGAAAGCTGTGTTTGCAACCATGTCAAGGAACTGGAACCATCCGGATGCTGCGAAAGCAGGGATGACTTTTGCAAGAGCTTCTACGAGACCCATCATAAGACCAGATGCAACGATTGCCGGAAGAATAGGTACGAAGACATCACCAGGAGTCTTGAGAATCTTCTTCCAGAGAGGCATCTTTGAAGCGGCAGCTTTCTTAACATCATCCTTTGATGCTGCAGAAACACCTGTTACGGCGAGGAACTCGTCATAAACCTTGTTTACTGTACCAGTACCGATAATGAGCTGAAGCTGTCCGTTTGATTCGAACATACCCTTGACGCCTTCAACGTCTTCAAGGGCCTTCTTGTTGATTTTGCTGTTGTCAGCAATTACCAGACGCAGTCTTGTGGCGCAGTGTGCTGCGCTGACTACGTTTGCACCGCCGCCAATGTTGGCAGCGATCTGCTCGGCACATTTTCTGTAGTCGAGAGCCATATTTTTCCTCCTGAAAATAAAAAACCGTGGGTATGGACACCCACGGCAAAGGTTTTATCCTTAAACATTCTACTTCTACATTATTAAGAAGTAAAGAAAAAGAATAATTATAAAGAACTTTTTTATATCAGACCGAGCTCAAGAAAGGCTTTGAATAGACCGTCCTCAGTAACAGCCGGGCAGACCATTCTGCTTTTTGCTTTCAGAGCAGGGCTTCCGTTGTCCATACAGACACTCATTCCGACAGTCTCAATCATCTCAAGGTCGTTCATGCTGTCCCCGAAACCTATGGTATCTTCAATTGGAATTCCATAGTAGTCGGCAACAATCTTAACTCCGCGGCCCTTGTCGAATTTTTTGTTTACGACTTCACCGTTGAGGCAGTTGTGAGCAGCAACGTCCTGGACAACAAAGTTGAAGTCCTTCTCCATAGCCTTCTTAGCCTCATCAAGCTGGTCGTAGGTTTTGCACATGAATACAATCTTATAGATGGGTCTGCCGTCATACTCGCTCATCGGGCGTATATTCAGCTGCTCTGCAAGTGCCTTTCTCCATCTCATAAGTTCGCTGTTTCCCTCCGAAGCGCCGGCCAGGAATTCTCCCAGATCCTCGTCTCCGTAGGTAACATCTCTTGATTCAATTGTGCGGAAAACTCCCTGATTTCTGAGTGTCCTCATTCCGGTCTCAGCCTGCTCCTGAGTCATCGGGCAGTCAAAAAGGACCTTGTCTCCCGTGAAAACGTGTCCGCCACCGCAGGCAACGGCTCCGTCAAATCCATAGGCGAGAACCGGAGCCAGCATGCCGGGGTTGCGTCCAGTGCACAGAAAAACCTTATGTCCGTTCTCCATGGCCTTTCTTACTGCCTTGAGAGCGCTCTCAGGAGGGGTATTGCTGCCGGCCTCCGTAAGGGTGCCGTCAATGTCCAGAAAAATAAGTTTCTTATTCATTTTCAAAACTCCGTGCAGAACCACTTGAAGTCAAACGGTTCAATATCTGCAAAGGCATGACCGTGATTCTTTCCGGTCATGAGGTTCTTGTATTTTTCATTCTGAAGCATCCAGACTGACTGTTTTTTGCCTGTGAAGTTAAAGTATGCAACAACCTTTTCACCCTTGTAGTATCTTCCTATTCCGATTACACCGACATTTGCAGTAGGCTCGAGCCATGTATCTGCAGTTGAGTCAAAGGCTCTGTGTTCATCCCTGATCTTCTCAAGTCTTCTGATGGCCCTGAACATGCGGTACTCGACTGTTCCGCTCTTCTTGCGTCTTGCAGCCTTATCCCAGTCAAGGTTTCCTCTGTGGAGGTAACGGCTGTCCTCAGCCTTAAGCGGATTGTCATGGTAGTTGTAGTCATTTTCCTGGGCTATCTCGTCTCCGCTGTAGAGAACAGGAACTCCGCTTAAGGTGAACATGAATGCATGAAGCATAATATCAAGGTGAAGTGCCTTATCAAGAGCAACCGGATTATCTGAATCAAGGGCGCTCTCAATTCCGCAAAGGGAAGCTGTTGTTCCGCAGAGTCTTGCATCTCCAAGGCGCGGATCATCATTGTAAAGCTCACCGCGGGCAAAACTTTCACCCCATTTTCCTGTAAGGAAGTCGTTGAGGTACTTCTTGTGGGAGACTTCCATCTGACCGAACTGAGAGAGGAACGGGTAATCAAGACCCCATCCAATATCATCATGACACCTCAGATAGTTGAGGAATGTGTAGTCCTTCGGAAGCCTGAAGACCTGTTCCATCTGGTGGGACAGAAGTCTTACATCCTGAGTTGCAACCGTGTGCCAGATTGTGGCCATTGTTGTAACGTTGTAGAGAAGGTGGCACTCCGGCTTTTCAACTGTTCCGAAGTAAGGAACAACCTTACTCGGTTCCATGACAACTTCTCCAAGGAGAAGTGTTCCCGGACATACAATTTCACATACCATTCTCATCATTCTGACCATGTTGTGAACCTGCGGCAGGTTGCGGCAGCTTGTTCCGAGCTGTTTCCAGATGTAAGGAACAGCATCAAGACGGATAATATCCACTCCGTGGTTACAGAGGTTGAGCATATTGTCTGTCATGTCGTTGAAGACAACAGGGTTTGCATAGTTAAGGTCCCACTGGTAGGGATAGAAGGTAGTCATAACAACCTTCTTTGCCTCATCACACCAGCTGAAGTTGCCCGGTGCAGTTACAGGGAATACCTGAGGTACAGTCTGTTCGAACTGATTTGGAATATCCCAGTTATCGTAGAAGAAATAGCGGTCCTGATACTCCTTTTCTCCGGCTCTGGCTCTCTTTGCCCACTCGTGGTCTTCACTTGTATGGTTCATGACAAAGTCCAGACATACTGAAATGCCTCTCTTGTGGCAGTCGGTAGCAAGTGCCTTGAGGTCTGCCATGGTTCCAAGCTCCGGCTGAACCTTGCGGAAGTTGCTTACGGCATAACCACCGTCGCTCTTTCCTTCAGGGCTCTCAAGAAGCGGCATGAGGTGCAGATAGTTGACTCCGCATTCCTCAACGTAATCCAGCTTTTCCTTAACTCCCTTAAGGTTTCCGGCAAAGCAGTTTACGTACATGAGCATACCTGTGAGGTTGTTTCCCTTGTACCAGTCAGGGAAGGCTTCTCTTGCCCTGTCTATCTTTTTCAGGGACTCTGAACGCTCATTGTAAAGTCTGTTAAGCATTGAGACAAAGTACTCATATGCCTGCATGTCGTTATGGTAAAGCTCACAGTAGAGATACCTGAGCTCTTCTTCATGTCTGTTGAATCTGTTCAGAAATTCTTCATTCCAGTTTGATTTGTCCATTATTCTACCTCCTTAAAATATGGCATGGCCGGCATGGCACCGCTGCGGCTTGTTGTAATTGAAGCGGCCCTGTTTGCAAAATCCACATACTTTGTGAGCTCTTCTTTCGTGAGATTCTCTATGCTGCCCCTCTTTGCCAGGCAACTGAGCAATGCTCCGAAAAATGTATCTCCGGCTCCGTTTGTATCAGCAACCTTTACTCTGTACCCCGGTACGGTTGCAAATGTGTCTTTTGTGCAGAAGAGGGCTCCATCCGGTCCAAGTGTTACAAGAACCAGCTTCAATCCTTTATCAAGCAGTACCTTTGCGGCCTTCATGGGCTCCTTTTCTCCTGTAAGGAGCTCCGTCTCTTCATCACTGATTTTTATAATGTCACAGTAGGGCAGTACATCTCTCATGCGGCGTACTGCAACCTGGTGGTCATCCCACAGGCTTGCCCTGAAGTTGGGGTCATAGGTAACAATGACACCTTCCTCCTTTGCCCTGCTGACTACATTCATAATTACTTCCCTGCATGCAGGATCTGTGAGGCTGACACTTCCAAAATGTAAAATGTCCGTGCCTCTGATATGCTTCATGGCCTCCGTCTCATCAATCTGGGTGTCTGCGCCAGGAGTTCTGAAGAAGGAGAAGCTTCTCTCTCCGGATGGTGCAACGGTAACTACTGCCAGGGTTGTTCCGGTTCTGGAAGTAACCTGCAGTCCGTCAGTGTTTACACCGTATCTTAAAAGAGCCTGCCTGAGAAGTTCACCGAAAGAATCTTTGCCTACACAACCTACAAAGGCTGTTTCTACTCCCAGTTTTGAGGCTGCTACTGCTACGTTTGCAGGAGCTCCTCCCGGATTTGCGGCAAAATGTGTTATTCCGTTTGAGTCAATAGAAGTCTGGGTGAGATCAACAAGTACCTCACCTATAGTCGTAATTTTTAATGTCATGACAAGATAGTACTATAAAAATAATTATTGTTATAGAGTCTCAGAAGCCTCAATCCACGGTATTAACCAGTGTTCCGAGCTTTTCAATGCTGATTTCTACCACATCTCCGCTTTCAAGTCTGCTGATTCCGCTCGGTGTTCCGGTAAGGATTATGTCTCCGGCATTCAGTGTCATGACATGTGAAAGATAGCTTACCAGATAAGGCACCGGGAAAATCAGGTTCCTTGTGTTCGAATGCTGCTTTACAACTCCGTTTACCTTTGTCGTAAGTTCAAGGTTACCCGGGTCTGCCTCAGTCTCAATATAGGGACCGACCGGACAGAATGTGTCAAAACCTTTTGCCACGGTCCACTGGCCGTTCTTTGGCTGAAGGTCTCTGGCGGTAACGTCATTTGCAATTGTATAGCCCAGTATGTAATCAGCAGCCTCTTCTACACTGACAGAGCGACACTTTCTGGAGATTACTACTGTAAGTTCTCCCTCGTAATCCAGGTGCTCTGACATGTCTTTAGGGTAGTGAATCTTTCCGAACGGATCCAGAATTGCAGTAGAAGCTTTCATAAATACAACTGGCTTCTCCGGTAGCGGCAGCTTGAACTCTTCTGCATGGTCGCGGTAGTTTAATCCTATGCAAAGCGCCTTGCTGAACACTGCGGGAGCCAGCAGTTTCACATCTTTGCAACTGGCAGTCTCTCCTGTTTCCTTTCCGCCTTCAAAATAGCTTCTGTCCAGGATTCTTATCTTTTCTCCATCCAGAACACCGTAAAACTCTTTATCATTCTGTTCAAAACGTACGTACTTCATACCTTTATTCTATACCTTTAACCGCAAATGGATAAAGAACTAAGTCAGATGTATCAGAAATCAACATTTTTCTCCGTCTCTGATACAAATGTATTGTGAAATGCAAAATTTTTTCTATCTCCAATGCATATGTCATGTAGTATGGAATTTTTTCTCCTTCCACAATACATTTACGGGTGAAATATTCAATCAGCTGAAGAGATGAAAAAAACAAGACCGGTTCCTAAGACCCGGCCTTGTAATTCAGGAGAAAAAACTGTCGTATTTATTCAGCAACAGGTTTTGCAAAGTGGAGGATAAGACCGATTGCCAGTCCTATCAGGGAAGGAACAACCCAACCGAGACCTATGTCAAAGAACGGAAGGATTTCTCTTGCAAGATTTACCGCCGGGGTGACCGGGCTGGGCAGAGTCTTCAGCAAATCAAAGACTGCAGCAACTGCGGCAAAGCCTGTAACCCATTTATAGACCCTTGAGTCATGGCCGAACCACTTACCGGTAAGAGCCAGAAGGATAAGGGTAATAGCCATGGGGTAGATGAACATGAGAACAGGAATTGAATAGGTAATGATTGAATTCAGTCCTATATTTGAAACGAGGAAAGAGAAAGCCGTTATGATAATGGCAAGAGTTCTATACTTAATCTTCCCCTTGAACATTTTTTCAAATGATTCACTGCAACTGATTACCAGCCCCATGGCAGTCTTAAGACAAGCAAATGTAATGGTGAGGGCCAGGAGTATGCTTCCTGCCTTTCCCAGATAGTGTGTAGAAATCTGAGCCAGGGCAATTCCACCGTTATCTGATGTGGCAAACAGGCCGCGGCTCTGGGCACCCATAATAATTGTAAGGAGATAGATGATAGCCATGAGGGCTCCGGTCCAGACACCTGAACGGATAACGTCTTTTGCAATTCTTGAGTCTTTTGTTATACCCATTGAACGGATAATGTTTATGACAACAATTCCAAAGGCAAGTCCGGCTATTGCATCCATGGTTCCGTAGCCTTCAATAAAGCCGTTGAAGAAGGCTGCATTTTTATATGCCTCAGCAGGCTCTATCTCTGAAACTGAGGCTCCCGGGTTTGCCAGGGCACACACAACCAGTATCAGAAGAAGTGTCAGGAACACGGGGTTTATGAACTTTCCGATTGAGGTTGTGATTTTTCCCGGCTTCAGGGAGAAGAGAAGAACTATAACAAAAAAGACAAGAGAGAAGATTAGCTGTGCCACGGCAAGGTTTGCATCTGTTCCGAGAATGGAGGTCATCCCCACTGTAAAAGATGTTGTTGCACATCTCGGAATTGCAAAGAAAGGACCGATTGTAAGGTACAGAAGGCAGGTAAAGAAATAACCGTATCCCGGAGAAACCCTGGAGGAAAGTTCCTGCAGACCGTCAGAATGTGTTGATCCTATGGCTGCTACACCGAGAATGGGAATTCCTACTGCCGTAATGATGAATCCTATGGTTGCCGGCCATACGCTGCTGCCTGCTATCTGTCCGAGATGGACGGGGAAGATGAGGTTTCCGGCTCCGAAGAACATGCCGAAGAGCGTACTTGCTACAATTATTGTCTGTTTTGATGTGAGTTTTTTCATAAAACGTTCTCCCGATTAAAAATTATAAAAAAGAATTGGGGTAATTAAAAATCCGAATATATAATACATATATGACAAAATGTCATACTTTGGAGCATAACGGTGGACAGCAGGAAACTTGAGATACTGGTTGCAGTTACGGACCTCGGCTCCTTTTCAAGGGCTTCTGAGGTAGTTGGTTACACACAGAGCGGACTTACCCACATGATGGACAGCCTTGAAAACGAGATAGGCTTTCCCGTAATAGACAGGGGACACAGGGGAATTACGCTTAATGAAAACGGTCAGGCCCTCATTCCCCTTATAAAGGAATTTCTCAGGGCAAACACGGAGCTTAATAACAGGATCTCTGAAATCAAGCAGGAGAAGGCCGGGGTTGTAAGGGTTGCAGCCTATGCCAGCATGGCTCTCAACTGGCTGCCTCAGATTCTCTACAACTTCAGAAGAACATGTCCTGAGGTTAACATTGACCTCAGAATGGTCGACCATGCAATTGAACCGTTTGAACTTCTGGACAGCGGGAAGACCGACTTCATTTTCGCAAGCAGGCAGGATAGGATGAACTGCGAGTGGTTCCCTCTTTACAGTGAGCCTTTATATGCAATTCTTCCGGCTTCCTATCCTATAGCCGGGCGCACCAGTTTCCCTGTGGAGGAGTTTGCAGGAAAGGAATTTCTCATGCCGTATGGTCAGTTTGACAAGGAAGTCCTGAAGGTCCTGGGTCCTGTGTTTAATAAGGTTGAGTGCAGAAACACAAAGGTTGATGATGAGACTGTCATGAGGATGGTCGGCCACGGACTTGGCGTTACCATTATGAGCGAACTCATGATCCGCGGAAGAAGGGACGATGTCATGTGTGTTCCTCTCTCTCCCCCTGCCGTTCGCGAACTCGGTATGGGAATTAAAAGTGAATCCATAAACCAATACTCAATCCGCAGCCTCATTGACTGTGTAAAGTCAATGATTGGCAGTTTAAGCGGGTCCAAACCTTGAAAACGGAACCGTTTTTTTCCTATTCTGAGCACAGGGGAAAACAGATTATGAACTATAAGTTACTTACTGACGGTTACAGGCTATTAAACGGTACCACCATTCCTTGTGTCGGATTCGGCACATGGCAGACTCCTGACGGAGAAGTGGGTTACAACAGTGTTCTTTCAGCCCTAAAGAGCGGCTACAGGCACATTGATACGGCAACAGCCTACGGAAATGAAGAAAGCGTAGGAAGGGCTATCAACGACTTCATCAGAAGCGGCGGCGCCAGACGTGATGAAATCTTTGTCACAACAAAGCTCGCAAATCCGGATCACGGTTACGAACAGGCCCGTGCAGCAATAGACAGATCCCTCAAGGCCATCGGTCTTGATTATGTGGATCTCTACCTGATTCACTGGCCAAATCCTGCAAAGTTCAGAGATCACTGGAAAGAGGCAAATGCCGGTTCCTGGAAGGCCATGGAAGAGGCTTATGCTGAAGGAAAACTCCGTGCAATAGGCGTTTCAAACTTCTGTGAACGCCACTATGAAGCTCTTATGGAGAGTGCAAAGATTCTTCCTATGGTAAACCAGATCAAGGTGTGCCCGGGAATTCCTCAGACTGAACTTGTAGCCTTCAGTAAGAAAAAGGGTATGGTTGTTGAGGCTTACAGCCCGCTTGGAACAGGCGGAATCTTCTCAAGCGAACTTATGATTTCTCTTTCTGAGAAGTATAAGAAGAGTATTGCACAGATATGTGTCAGATGGAGTCTTCAGAACGGACTGCTTCCACTTCCGAAGAGCGTTACTGAATCAAGAATCCTTGAAAACACAGATGTTTTTGACTTTGAGCTCTCAGAAGAAGATGTGAAGGCAATTGCCGACATAGATTTTGCAGTTCTCGGCATAAAGGCTCCGAGAAATCCGGACGAAACAACCTTCTGATTTTTAACACAGACAGACGCATAAAACTCAATTAAGAACAGGACTTGACCGCACAAGTTAAGTCCTGTTATATTAAGTTAGCTATGGCTAACCATAGCTGGAGGTTTTATGAGTAAAGTAGCAGTAGTTTACTGGAGCGGTACAGGCAACACAGAACAGATGGCTCAGGCAGTTCTTGATGGAGTCAAGAGTGCAGGAGCAGATGCAGATCTTCTTACATGTTCTGAGTTTTCATCAGCTAAGGCAGCCGATTATTCAGCATTTGCATTCGGTTGTCCGGCTATGGGAGATGAGGTCCTTGAAGAAGGTGAGTTTGATCCTATGTTCACAGAGTGTGAATCTTCTCTCAGCGGAAAGAAAGTTTTTCTCTTCGGTTCTTACGGCTGGGGAGACGGTGCATGGATGGAAAACTGGAAGGAGCGCTGTGCTTCTGACGGAGTTGTCCTTGCATCAGACCCGGTTATCTGCATGAATGCACCTGAAGATGACACTCTTGAAGCCCTTAAGGCCGCAGGTATTGAGCTTTCAAAGTAAGCACTGGTGTATTACACCTTCTGGCTGTGACTTCTCTCAGGTCGCAGCCTTTTTTATGCCCCTCAGCATTTAGTAAAACAGTGCTGGAAACACAAACAAAACCCCCGGGTTTTTCTACAGCTCCAGCTCGGGCTTGAGAATGCCCGGTTCTCATATTAATATTTGTGTATGAATGAAATAAAACTTGAAACTGTCTACACGACTTATGACTCTCTGCAGGCAGATATGGCTGAAGCACTTCTCAAGTCAAATGAAATCCCGTTTGTCAGAATCAATCATGATGCAGGCTCCTACAGTGTTCTTTATCTCGGGCGCTCAACAAAGGCTGAAATAGAGGTTCAGGTGAACAGCCCTGATGTTGAAAGGGCCCTTGAGGTACTCGGGGTCATGGGAGAAGGGGAAAACTCTGACGAATAATTGACATATGCCAGAAACAGTCTTATCTTATAAGAGTAATTGGCATATGTCAGAAAAGGAGAGGGGACATGCCCAGACCTAAAAGGTGCAGGAGAATATGCAGCTATCCTCAGTTCTGGAGCTTTGGACCGGAAGGTTCGAAGGAAACGGATGTGGTGCTGCTGAAGCTTGATGAGCTTGAAACCGTAAGACTGATTGACCATCAGAAAAAGACGCAGGAGGAATGCGCTCTTGAGATGGGAGTATCAAGGGCTACGGTTACATCAATCTATGAAAGTGCACGTTTTAAGATCTCAGATGCCCTTTTAAACGGGAAGCGCATCCACATAACCGGAGGCGCCTACCAGATAGATTCCATTCCCGACAGTGCAAAAATCAACGAAATAGGAGTCAACATGGTTAGAATTGCAGTTACTTACGACAACGGAATGGTAGGCCAGCATTTTGGCAGAACAGAACAGTTCAAGGTTTACGATATTGATGTAGACAAGAGAGAAGTCACAGGTTCTCAGGTTGTAGATACAAACGGTGAAGGACACGGAGCACTTGCAGGTTTCCTCAGGGCAGCTGAAGTACAGATCCTCATCTGCGGCGGAATTGGAATGGGAGCAAGAGCAGGTCTTTCTCAGGTTGGAATCGAGATTCTTCCGGGAGTAAGCGGAAATGCAGATGAAGTAGTAAAAGCATTCCTTGGAGGAACACTTGAGTACGACCCGAATACAGAGTGTCACCATCATGATCATGAAGAAGGTCATCAGTGTGGCCACGGTGAGGGCCATGAATGCGGACACGGTCACGGAGAAGGCCACAGCTGCTGTCACTGATTGTTGAGTTTAATGCGGTGAAAATGTATATTTCTCCGTATGAAAAATAAAGAACTTATGAGGACGGTTAAGTTTACGCTGTTCTCAATTTCGGCCGGTATAGTTCAGATCCTTGCTTTTACTCTTATGAATGAGCTTTTGGATCTGCCGTACTGGCCTTGTTATCTTACGGCACTTATTCTTTCAGTGCTGTGGAACTTTACCCTTAACAGAAACTACACATTCAAGAGTGCTTCAAACGTGCCTGTGGCCATGCTCAAAGTACTGGGCTACTATGCGGTTTTCACACCTCTTTCAACACTGCTTGGAAGTTATCTTGCAGATACACTTATGTGGAACGAGTACCTTGTAACCGCACTGAACATGATTCTTAACTTTACTACAGAGTACCTGTTTGACCGTTTTGTAGTCTTCAGAGACAGTATTGATACAAAGGCCTGAAGCCTCAGATGCTCAGAGCTCCTATTGCGCTTCCAATGGTCGGGGAGTTCTCTATGCGTGTGAAAACAGCACTGCGACCCTTTGACTTCAGGTAGTTTTCAAGGTAGGCACCGGTTTTCTCACAGACACCCGGGGTGAGGTAGAAGGTAGAACCGTCTGCATTTATGAGAACAGGTTTATCCTTTCCGTACCCGGATTTGAGAACTGAGGCTGCAAGGTTTGCAGCGGTGAACTTTGCTGAGCGGCTTATGTAGGCGTCTGCAAGAACCTTTACTGTCTCCCTGTCCTTCTTATTTTCAGCGTGAATTGTTGACTTCTCCCCGTTGAGGAAGTTTGAAAGCTGGATTGTATCTACATTTTCAAAGGTGCAGTCTTTAGAAAGAAGGCCTTCTTCAGCTGCCTGTCTGAGAACGAACTCAAAACCGTTACCGAGGTATCTGCCGCTTATCATCTTTTCAAGAATGTACTGGTCAGGAGCCGGTGTGGAGGCAAGGAAGAGGTTGTCTATGTCTCCGGTAGGGAAGGAAAGGTTTCCTGATTCTTCGTTGATTATAGTGTCTTTCTCAACATAGGCGGTGTTGGTTCCGGTTCCGAGAATGAATCCCATGCAGCCTTCACAGCCTTTTTCAGCTACCTTTGAAATGCCGGCAAGAAGGGTTGCAACAGTGTCATTCAGAATAATCAGTTTCTTATCATCTGTTTTGTGACCGCGGCGGGAAAGCTCAAGAAGAAGCTCTTCTCCAATCTTCTTTCCTATTACCTCCGGAGCGCTGATTTCCTTTGTCATAAGAAGACAGATTCCATCATGATTGCTGAGAACTTCAACAGGGTAGGAGAAGCAGAAACCTATGCGGTTGCTCCTGTCTATGAGGCGCTCAACTGCATCTGCTATCTGGCTGAAGAACTCCTTTGCACTCAGAGTTCCCTTTGAGCCGGGCATGTTTGTTTTCTGGAAATCTTCAATTCTGGTGCTTCCGTCCTCTTCAAATGAAACAAGACAGGTTCTGAGGTTTGTTCCTCCGGCATCTATTACTATTACCTTTTCTCCGGGATTCACCGAATCTACCGGGGAACAGTAGCTGTTGATCATGGCAAGGTCGGACTTTTTCCCGTCAAGACCGTTTTCCATCTGTCTGAGTTTATAGGAGCAAAGCTCATCTATGTCGTAGCTTTCTTCTGACAGACAGTGTCTGTCGAGGAATTCCTTGATTTTAATATCCATAAAACACCTTCCTCATGTTATGAGTTTACTAGAATACGAATACTCCGTTTTCATAAACTGTGTCGTTGATTCTGTATTCTCCTATAGATTTTATTACAAGCTTTGATTTGTTTTCCACACTTACAAGGAAGTCTCCGACAACCTTTACCGGCTGTTCAAGCTGAAGGCCGAAAAGGTTTAGGTTTGTCGAAACCTTGACCGGATTATTTTCAGTTATCCCTGAGTAGATTATTTCAGAAACATTCAGTCCTTCATAACCTTCGGGAAATGAGAAAACAACGGATCCGCTTATAAGGTAGTCGCCCGGCTCATAATGTCTTGAACTGAGGCCGTAGTAGACGGCTCCGAGCAGCGGGTCGGAAACGGCTTTAGAAAATGAAGAGATAATGTTGGAGAAGAAGTTCGTGTTTTCAGCTCCCATGTGTTTTGAAATTTCCCTGGTAAAACTGTTCGGGTCTGCCAGGAAGAAAGTAATTCTTGAAGGAAGTCCGGAATCCTGGGCGGTTATGGCAATTGATGGAAGTTCTATTGCAGTATTTCCGTAGTTTGTTGTAAGTACTGCTGCAGCACTGTCTACCACGACCGTTATGGCTTTCTGAATATCTTCTTTTGACGCAAAAACATAATCACCCGGGTCGTCAACCGTGACAGCAGGATAGGGTTTCGGGTCATTGTTAATGGAGTCATTTACTGCAAAAACCGAGGTTAAGATGAACATCAAAAACACAGTGGCAGACAGATATCTCTTCATGGAAATAAATATTATACACACCAATTTATATTTGCAAGGGCGCAAGCCTTATGTGAAAAAAGCATGTATCCGAAACACCTGAAGTTATGTTATATTTAACATATGAGTAGCACTATTGAAAGCTTTTTCTGGTATGATCTTGAAACATTCGGAACTGACCCGTTCAACGACAGGATAGCTCAGTTTGCCGGCATACGTACGGACACAGACTTGAACCCGATAGGGGATCCTGTCATGCTCTACTGCCGCCTGTCTCCGGACTATATCCCGCAGCGGTCAGCCTGCGCGGTTACGGGCATTGTCCCTCAGACGCTTAAAGAAAAAAAGGCCATACCTGAAAGCGAGTTCATAGAGCAGATTAACTCCATTTTCAGTGTCCGTGGAACATGTGTTGCAGGATTCAATAACATTAAGTTTGATGATGAGTTCATAAGAAACGCCCTCTACAGGAATTTTCTTGACCCCTATGAAAGGGAGTACAAGAACAACTGCTCAAGGTGGGATATAATCAACCTGGTGCGGGCCTGTCACGACTTAAGGCCGCAGGGCATAAACTGGCCCTATTCAAATGAAGAGAAGAGGCCGGTCTTCAAGCTCACAGCCATGACTGAGGCAAATAACATAGAACAGGTAGGAGCTCATGACGCACTTGTAGATGTCATGGCTACAATTGCAGTTGCAAAACTGATAAAGGAAAAACAGCCAAGGCTTTACGAGTACTACCTAAGCCTCAGGGATAAGAAAAACGTTATGAACGTGCTGGGTCTTGGAAGAACGGGGAGCAGGCCGGTTCTCTATACAAACAACGCATTCAGAACGGAACTCGGGGCTACGACCCTCATCCTGCCTCTTACCGTTTCCAACGGAATCAGCAACAACGTAATCTGTATAAATCTTGCAGAAGACCCGGCTCCGCTTATCAGTGCTGCCGGCGGCAGGAAAGAGGATCTTGAGAAGGTAATCTTTGACAGGGACAATCCTCTTGTTGTAAGGATTGCAGTGAACAGAATTCCGTTCATAGCTCCTGCAAATACAATCAATGAAAAGGATTACGTAAGGCTTGGAATAGACCGCCGCATATGCTTGCAGCACATGGAAACCATAGTAAACCACTATGCAGAGCTCGTTTCCGTGCTCAAGGATTTTACCTTCGGAGAGCAGAGTCAGCCGGTGGACCCGGACTGTGCCATCTACTCCGGATTCTTCTCTGATTATGACAAGAGTCTTTTCAGGATGATAAGAAGAACGGAGCCGGCCAGAAGACTTGAGCTGGACCTGAATTTCCAGGACCCGCGCTGCAGGAGCATGCTCTGGCGCCACGTGTGCAGAAACTATCCAGAGCTTCTGACTCCAAAGCAGCTGGAGAGCTGGAAGTACTTTGCAGTGAACCGCCTCATGAGTCCACCGGGCGGAGGCTACAACATTTATCAGAGTGAAGAGGACATAAAGCTTGAACTCAACAACCCTGAGACTGATGAAAAGACAAAGGCAATCTACTCAAAGCTTCTTGAGTATCTCGTTGCACTGAGAAAGTATCTTGGAATGAATGACAGGGCTCAGTAATCAGAGCCCCTCAGCTGCTTTAAGAATCATGCTCCTCTGCCAGTCAAGAAGACTGTCATGAAGCTCAACTTCATTTCCCTTAACGTCTGCAAGTATCCTTAGAACGGGTTCTGTTCCGCTTGGCCTCATCCAGATGTAGGCACAAATATTCTTATCCCCGTCAAGCAGAGCCATCTTCAGTCCTCCGGGAGTGCCGTTTCCTTCTCCGGTGAGCTCTTCTATTCCCTTGGTCCTGATTTCCAGATAATCCTTGATTCCGTACTTTTCAAGCTCAGCTTTTTTCTCTTCCCAGAAAGATGGGAAGTTCTTTTCGTAAGAAGCTTTAAGTGATGAGAAATTCCTTGTCTTGAGGCGGATTATTGCCGCCGGGGCAAAGACACTGGTTGTTGTGTAGGCGGGCAGCTCCCTCAAAGCCTGAGGAATTGTAATTCCGTCGGCTATCAGGCTTGCCATACTCATGATGGTGTTCATGGGGTCCCTTACCCTGGCAGGCCAGGTAATGTTCCCTCCATTAGAACCCTCTCCGAGTATGGGCACTGCGTATCCCTGATCCCTGAGGCTCTGTCCGAGATTGACGACATTGGCTTCTCCGACCTCTGCGTGCATTGTCTTAGCTCCGAATCTTGCTGCAAGTTCATCAATTCTCATGGAAGTAGGGCCGTTTACTGCAACTGCAAGATTTTGTGTCCCGTTCTTTGCAGCGTTTCTTAAAACGGCATAGACACAGAGAGCGAATACTTCCTGAGCCTGAATTATCTTTGCCTGTCCGTCATCATCAATGTATACAAGGTTGCCCCTGTCTCCGTCATTGTCCGGGGTGTAGCCCAGCACAAAGGAAGGGTCCTTTTCATGCATTTTTTCAAGCATGTTCCTGCATGGCCTGAGGTTTTCTCCCTCAGGAACAATTGCGTGCTTTATCTCTGAAGCTGTGTCGTTTATGAAGCAGCATTTAAATCCCATCTCGGGAAGGAAGGTTTTATCAATACTCAGGCACCTTGCGCTTCCGTTTAAGTCTCCGACTATTCCGATTGCTGCCTTTCTGATTTTCCCTATGAAATCTTCAGTCTTTCCTTCAGGACATGCAGTTTTAAGCACAAAAGCCCTGTAGTCTTCAAGGCACTGCTTCTTAAGTGAGCAGTCCTCGGAAACCTCTATGTTCCCGCAGGAAAGGTAGACTTTCTCAAGTTCACTTACGCTTGAGATCTTCTTTTTAAGCTCTTCTATGAGTACAGAAGCTATTTCTGCTGCAAATACTCCTCCATGAGCTCCGCCCTTTATTCCGTTGTGTCCCACCGGGTTGTGGCTGGCAGATACATACACAAAGCCCTTGTAAGGATGAACAGCAGACTGAGCCATAATCTCAGGAGCAGAGCAGATTCCGCAGTACCTTACACTGCAGCCCATGTGGGTGAGGGTTCTGTAAAGAATGCCGCAGATGGCTTCTCCGGTGGGTCTTGCATCTCTTGCAAGGAGAATTTCAGATCCCTCCAGTTTCTCAAGGTATTCACCGAACACCAGGCCTATGGCTGTGCAGATAAGTGAATCTTCAGGTGTAATTTCAGTTGTGAAATCTTCTTCATCTCCGGAAGCGGCAAAAACTTTGCGCCAGCCGCTTGCTGATAAGATCATGTTTTCAAATGTTTTTTCAAGCTTGACTTGTGTAGTAATCATGCTGCTATTGTATTTGTTTTTCACTCAGAGAGAAAGAGCCGCAGAGAAAAACATCTGCGGCCCCTGATATGAGTAAAAAAATAATTCAGGTCCGGTGTTATAAATATTACTGAATCAGCCTCCTTTTATTCAAAATCAACCTGAGTTTCCTCCTGACCTTCTTCGGCCAGAGGCTCTTCCTCTGTAGTGAGGGTGTTGTCTTCTGATATGGGTTCTTCTGAAGCTGTTAAGTTTTCATCTTCAGACCGGCGTGCGTCTTCCCTCATTCTTTCAGTCATGGCTGAATCCATGCGGGTAGGCTGCTCGACAGGAGCAGAATCACTGCGTTTTTCAGGTTTGAATTCAATGTGCTCAGCCACAATGCATATTCTCTCCCTGTTTCTTTCCTCCCTGTCCTTCCATCTGGTCTGTTTGATTCTTCCGACTATCCTCACCGTTCTTCCTTTCTTCAGTATCTGGTCACAGACAATTGCTGCCTGTCCCCATACTTCAACCTGGAAGAAAGAAGTGTCCTGAACCCAGTTCTTGTTTTTGTCATAGTAGAACCGGGCTGTTGCAATGGAGAACCTGGTTACAAAGGTTCCTCTTTCCTGAATCTCTTTGAACTCAGGATCTCTGACAAGTCTGCCTTCAATTAGAATTGTGTTGAGATCGTTCATCTGATACTCCGGTAAAGGCCGGTTGCCGGTGTTTCTGCCACACAGAACATGTATCCGGCTGACCGTTTTCTGCCTTTCTGATACCTAAGGAGCAAAAGGAGGCATGCTTGTTGAAATTTACTCTGAGACAGATTAGAATTATTTCAGTTAAAAATTCCGAAAAACGGCATTTTAAGCTGTCAGAAACGGGGTTTTGAAACTATAAAAATATTTTAAGTTTTTTTCAGAGGCATTAAATGAAACTTTCAGTTCTTTCTCTCGGCGGTTCAATCATTTCACCTGATAATGTTAACAGTGAATTTCTTTCAGACCTTGTAAAGGGTGTTACAAAGTACCTAAATGATAACCCCGAAGATAAGCTGATTTTTGTCTGCGGAGGCGGAGCCCCGGCAAGAAACTATCAGAAGGCATACAGAGCTGTTGTTTCAGAAGAGGAAAAGCAGAACGCACTTGCCCAGGACTGGATCGGAATCAAGGCAACACATCTGAACGCAGAGCTGGTTAAGGCTGTTTTCGGAGACCTCTGCCAGGACACAGTTGTTACAAACCCGACCGTTGAGGACATTCCTTTCAAGGGAAGAATCCTTGTAGCAGGCGGCTGGAAGCCAGGTTTTTCAACAGATACAGATGCTGTTTATCTTGCAAAGCGTTTCGGAGCAAAACTCGTCGTAAACCTTTCAAACATCAGGAAAGTCTATACAGCAGACCCGAAAAAAGACCCCAATGCAAAACCTGTAGACAGCATGTCATGGGTTGAGTTCAGAAAGATGGTAGGAGATGAATGGGTTCCGGGAAAGAACGTTCCGTTTGATCCTATTGCCTCACGTCTCGGACAGGAAGCAGGACTTA
>JAIKXP010000025.1 GCA_024684115.1 Sphaerochaetaceae bacterium
GACCTGGAAGATGGAAACATTTTCCTGTCTCTTCTGGTATTCTCCTGCATCTTCAGGTTCTTCAACCGGTGTTATGTCCTTTATCAGAAAGAATATGAGTAGAGTTGATAATCCGATTGATACACCGCTTGTGAGAAAGGCAACCCAGAGGTAGTTCTCAAAGAGAAAGCCTGCAATGGTCGGTGCAAAGACCAGACCCATATTCATACCTAGATATCCCAGGGAGTAGGCTCTTTCCCTGTCTTTTGAAAGGGAGAGGTCTGCTACCAGGGAATTATAGGCCGGGTACTCAAGCTGCTGACAGGCTCCGGCTACCATAATCATGAATACTGTTACCGGGGAAACCGGAGTGAAGGCACAGATAATGTAGAAGATTATTGACAGGAGGTCACACCAGACTATTACCATCTTCTTGTTGAATCTGTCAGCAAGCTTTCCTCCGATTACTCCAGCAGGAAGAAAAATAATTCCTGAAGCAATTGTAATGACGGCAATCTGAGTTGCATTCATTCCAAGCTTCCTGCTGAGGATAAGGGTGAGCAGAGGCCAGACCATTGACCCGAGGCTTGTAACTATTCTTCCGAAGAAAAGTACATAAATCTCACGTCTGAGACCTTTGTACTGAGAGATTAGCGTCATGGCTCAAATAATAGATAGTAAGAGGTTTGTATTCAAGAAGGTTCTACAATTCTGCCGTTATTTGCCAGAAAGGAGGCTATGTACTCGGGGCTTTGTTTTTTTCCTGTAAGAATCCAGTGTGTAATTACTCCGGTAATGCCAGAAATGTAATACTGTATGAAATAATCTCTTTCTTCAGGGGTTTTATCATCTATAAAGTGATATTTTTCGATAAATGCTTTCTGTGCATTGTAAAATGCCTTATTCCTTGAATTTACCATTGAGAGAAACATCTCACTGTTTTCATCGTAGCATTTTACCAGATTCAGAAGATGAATATGGAGGTTAATGCTTTTGTTGTAATAATCAAACATGGCCTTATCAACCTTCTTGAGGAATTCTTCTTCGAGCTCTGAATATAGCTCCTGAAGATCCTGATAATAAAAGTAGAAGGTACTTCTGTTTATATCAGCTGTTGAGCACAGCTGCTTGACCGAAATATGGTCAATTGAAGTTGTCTGCAGGCATTCAATCATAGATTTGTGTATTAAATTGAGTGTCCTTCTGATTCTTCTATCTTCTGCCATATCTTTATCCAACACTTATAATTATTTTATCTGATATCCAACATATTATCGCATTATGATGTGTATTATCAAACACTACTGTTGTATATTTTAGTAAATAATTATTTATCTATTTGGAGGATAAAATGAAGCTTGTAGGGAAAACATGTCTTGTTACCGGTTCTTCAGCAGGAATGGGAAAAGAGATAGTCAGACTGTTTGTTAAGGAAGGTGCTAACGTAGTTGCTTTCGCAAGAAGAAGAGAGAGACTCGAAGAGCTTGCAAAGGAACTTGAGAACGAGAAGGGTAAGGTCCTTCCATTTGCAGGAGATGTATCAAATAAAGAAGATATTGAAGCTGCAATCGATAAGGCTGTAGAGGTCTTTGGAAGATTTGATGTTCTGATAAATAACGCAGGCGTTATGGATGACATGTCACCTATAGCTGATGTAGAAGATGAAAGATATGAGAAGGTTTTTTCTGTAAACGTATATGGTCCTCTTGCGGCTATGAGGAAAGCCTGTCAGGTGTTTCTTTCTCAGGGCGAGGGAGGAAATATTATCAATATTTCATCTGTTGGTTCAAAGCATCAGGCAGCCGGTGCATTGTATGGTGCTTCAAAGGCAGCTTTGAACGCAATGAGCAGAAACACAGCTTATATGTATGAGAAAGATAATATCAGATGTAACGTTATTCTTCCTGGCGGATTTGCCACAGAAATTAGCAGTTCTATGGGAAGACCCAACATGACAGGATACGGAAGAGTTAAGGATATTATTGCACTTGCTGCAAACCCGACAGGAGATCCCTGCGAGATTGCAAAGGCCTGTCTGTTCCTTGCATCAGATGAATCTTCCTTCATCAGTGGTGTAGAACTTCCTGTTGATGGTGGATGGATGTCATTCTAATTTGACCTTTTGTCTGAAAAGACAATAAAATACCCAGACTTCCGGGATTGAGATCCTCCCGGAAGTCTTTTAATTTATGAGCCTTCTTGTTGGTTGTCCCAATTGGGATTATAGTAGAACCATGGGTGAAAGAATATTGGTTCACTGCTGTTGCGGCCCCTGTGCCACAAGCAGTGTCAAAAGACTTATAGATGAAGGATGGGATGTGGTTCTACACTACCAGAACAACAATATCTATCCGGAAGAAGAAAATACAAAAAGATATGAAGAGCTGTTCAAGGTAGCCCGGAGTTACGGAGTTCCGGTCATAAAAAGTGATTATGATCATGAGGACTGGCTTAAGTGGATTCAGGGTTATGAAGACGAGCCGGAACTGGGAAAGAGGTGCCAGCTATGCTATGAGTACAACCTCAGGGCTGCAAGAAAGATGGCAGATGAACTTGGGATAGAGAAGATTACAACAACACTTACCGTCAGCAGGTTCAAGAAGTCTTCCCTGATTTTTGAACAGGGCGAAAAATTTGAAGGTTACGAACCGTATGACTTCAAGAAGAAAGCCGGTTTTGAGAATAGCATCAGGATCTCAAAGGAAATGGGATTGTACAGACAGGGGTACTGCGGCTGTGAATTCTCAATAAGAAGCGCGGTGCCTGAAGAAGAATAGGGGAAGGCGTATGGATAATCTTGAGGAACTGATTGATATTTTCAGCAGAACAACGGACAAAAAGGATATGCGGGCACTTTTCGGTGAGCTTTTCACCAGTGCAGAACTCAAGGATATTGCAAAGCGCTGGTATCTTATGAAGGAGATATACAGAGGAACACCGCAGAGGGCAATTGCAAAAGAAATGGAGATAAGCCTGTGCAAGATAACCCGCGGATCAAAGGTTCTGAAGCAGGATGATTCCAGGTTCAGGGCCATTCTTTCTGATATGTTTGATGAAACACATCTGTGACAGGAGGATAAGATGCAGGAGACTGTTTTTACAAAGATCAGGGACGGAGTAATCCCTTCAGTAAAGCTTTATGAAGATGATAAATGCTTTGTCATCATGGATATAAACCCGATAGTAAAGGGCCACTCACTTGTGATTGCAAAGGAGCCCTATAAAAACATGGGAGAGTGCCCGGAAGACGTACTCTTTGACATGATGAAGGTTGCAAGAATGATGGATAAAAAGCTCAGGGAAGTTCTCTGCTGCGACGGAACAAACGTACTTATAAACAACGATCCGGCTTCCGGTCAGGAAGTGCCTCACATCCATATTCATGTAATTCCACGCTTTAAGGATGACGGAAGAAAGTTCGGCTTTACCCATGATAAATATGAAGAGGGAGAAATGATTTCTCTCGGAAGCAGACTGAGATTGGGTTGAGGTTTTTTATGGCAAACTGCCCGTACTGCGGAAGTTCCGTATCAAACGTATACTACTCAACAACATGCCCGTCCTGCGGAAAACCGCTGCACACATGCAGGTGCTGTAAATTCTACAGCCCGTCTTCACACTACGGCTGCAGGGAAAGTGTAGATGAACTTGTTCAGGATAAGGACAGACCAAACTTCTGTGACTACTTCAGACTCACCGAAAAAAAGATTGAAAGTTCCTCCGCTTCTTCAAAGAGTGCAGAGGAACTGTTCAACAGTTTCTTTTCCTGAAAAAAAAATAAGCTGCAACTTGCGTTACAGCTTAATATCGGGCAGAGTGGAATTGAACCACCGACCTTCTGGTCCCGAACCAGACGCGCTAGCCCCTGCGCTACTACCCGTGGTGAGGAAACTATAATGTTTTTGAAGCTAATTAGTCAATTGGTATGGTTCCAACAACCTGAGTTGCGTTGACATAAGATTTAATCTGCATTATTTTTTATAATGCTTTTCTCATCTAAAGCTTAATAAGATTGAAATAAAAGAGGTCATCAATGGCAGACAAAAATGTCAATTCAGATGTCAAACCGGTTCTTGAGAAAGAAAAGGGAAAACAGGGAGGCAAAAAAGAGCCCTGGACAGCCAAGAGAGTCATAACAACCATCATCATCGTAGCACTTGCACTTCTGATGGTCGGTAGTGCTTATTACATTGTCATCATGATTCAGCAGAGCAAGGACGACAGTAATGTTTTCGGTTATTATGACGGAGAGCCTGTAAGGTATGAAGCAGGTTCAGTATTTGCTACATCACTCGGTCAGTCTGATTATGCTACAGCCCTTCAGAACGGAGATTTCAACGCTCTCTGGTCTGCATGGTATCAGGCATATCAGAATGAAGTTATCTACATGGCCATGAACAAGGAAGGAGTTAAGGCCGGTATTACCGTTTCTCCTGAACTTGTAAACAGACTCATCATTGACAGTGGTGTATATAAAGATGAAAACAGCTCTTTCAGTGAAGAAGTCTACAAGGCATCTTCCGTAACAGACAGAAACTCCTACTACAACTATGTAAAGAAGATCTTCACATACCAGCAGGTCCTTTCTGACATGACAACTACAAAGGTTTCCCCGAAAGAACTTTCATACGTTCTCGATCTGGCTACAAGTGCAAGAAACTTTGAGTACATAGTAATTGATTACAATGTTCTTCCTGATGAACTTGCCCTCATGTATGACATTTCAGGCATGGAGAAGTCTGTTGATGAAAACGGAAACACAGTTGAGCCGACACTTGCAGAAATCAAGGCATACATTCTTGAAAACGAGCCGTCAGTCGTAGGTTCCTACATTGATGAAGCTCTGGCTTCAGCTACAGCTCTTTCAGAAGAAGACTTCTATGCAGCTTCTGATATCTATGGCCTTGTAACAGTTGAAAATGCTACAAACAACATTGGAAACTCTTCATTCCTTCTCGGTTTTGTCGGAACAGGTGACCTCGGTTACCTTGCAGACGCTGCAGCAGCAGACGAGAATTTCTGCAGAACTCTGTTCACAGAGAAAGAAGGCTATGTAACTGATCCGGTTGCTGTTGACAATGCATATATTATTGTCAGAGTAGGAGAAGATACAAAGGATAATTCCCTTGAGTATTACATCAGCTCCCTCTACAGCGCCTATGGTGCACAGACCACAATCAATGACTACGCAGCAGCAGTCTTCGCAAGCGACAAATTCAAGGACAACTTCACACAGAAGTTCTTCGAGATTTTCCTCTCTTCAACAGCTACTGCAAACTGACCTCTTAAAAAATATTGTCATTCCAGAGGCTGTAACAAAAGTCGTATTCCCGGCTGAAGTTACAGCCTCTTTTTTTCACAAACAGTCTGTTTCTGAAGACTTTGTCAAAACTTGTAATTCCTGATTTTGCAGCTGGTTTTTAATGGTTTGCGTCTTTTAGGTTTTTTGCCATTTATGTATAAATATTGCCATTAACTGTTTAATGCAAAAGAAAACCGTATTTTTCTAGCTTTCGGACTTAAAACTTGTGCCTTATAATCACAATCGGAGGGTTTTTGGCATGAAACTTTGTCTAGAAGATCTGAAAAACAAGAAAGCCTGGGAACAGGCAGGTATCAAAACTCCATCTTTCGATATTGAAAAGATGCGTAAAGCAACTGAAAAAGACTGCAAGTGGATTCATTTCGGTGCAGGTAACATATTCAGGGGTTTCCCGGCTGCAAGAATGCAGGATTTGATTGAAATGGGACTTTCTGAGTCAGGAATTGTTGTCGGAGAAGGCTTCGACTATCAGATTATAGATGACATCTACAAACCTTGTGACAATCTCTGCCTTATGGCAACACTCAAGAGTGACGAAACTGTAGATCTCAGAGTCATTGCAAGTGTAGCAGAAGCATACAAGTGCTCACCGGCATTCCCGGAGGATTATGCAGCCCTCAAGAAGGCTTTCCTTAATCCCGGACTCCAGATGGTAAGCTTTACAATTACAGAAAAGGGCTATTCTACAGCTCCCGGCTATGTTAAGGCTGATATTGAAAGAGGACCGGAAAACTGCAGCACCATCATCTGTATGGTAACATCCCTTGCATATGAAAGATTCAAGGCCGGTGCATATCCGTTCGCATTTGTAAGTATGGATAACTGCTCACACAACGGTGAGAAGCTTCAGGCCGGTGTCATGGAAGTAGCAAAGGCATGGCTCGAGAAGGGTCTTGTAACAAAGGAATTTGTTGATTACCTCAGCGATCCGAAGAAGGTTTCCTTCCCGTGGAGCATGATTGACAAGATTACTCCGAGACCACACGCAGACGTCCAGAAGATGCTTAAGGAGAAGGGCTTCGAGAGCACAGACGTAGTTGTAACAGCAAAGAATACATTCATCGCTCCGTTCGTAAACGCAGAAGAGTGTGAATATCTTGTTATTGAAGACAGCTTCCCTAACGGAAGACCTCAGCTTGAGAAGACAGGCATCTACTTCACAGACCGTGAGACAGTAAACATGGTTGAGAGAATGAAGGTCTGTACATGTCTCAATCCGCTGCACACAGCCATGAGCGTAATCGGCTGCCTGCTCGGATACACAAAGATTTCTGATGAGATGAAGGACAGCGACATTGTCAAATACGTTGAGAGAATCGGATACGTAGAAGGCATGCCTGTCGTAACAGATCCTGGAATCATTGATCCTAAGAAGTTTATTGATGATGTAACAAAGCTCCGTCTTGTTAACCCGTTCATGCCGGATACACCGCAGAGAATTGCAACAGATACAAGCCAGAAGCTCGCCATCCGTTTCGGTGAGACAATCAAGGCTTACCTTGCAGATGAAAAGCTCGACCTGGATGACCTTAAGTGCATTCCTCTCGTACTTGCTTCATGGCTCAGATACCTCCTCGGTGTTGATGACAACGGAGAGCCGTTCGAGCTCAGCCCGGACCCGCTTCTTGAGTCTTCAAAGGCATATCTTGAAGGACTTAAGCTCGGAGACAAGGGACCTTATGACAAGTACATAAAGCCGCTGCTTGAAAATGTACTCATCTTCGGTTTCAACGTATGGGAATCTCCGATTAAGGACAAGGTTGTCAAGGCATTCGAATCCCTCATGGAAGGAATTGGAGCTGTAAGAAAGACCCTTCACGAGTACGTTGAAGAATAATTGATAGAGAAGGAAACTCAAATGCTTAAAATCAGGGAAAATTGTAAGTATGATCTTGTCTGCCCCACAAGTATGGGTGTCAGAATTACACCGGCTGACAGACTTCCTGTCCATACATCAAGACTGTTCAGACTTCAGGCTACCAGTGCTGAAAGCAATGTTCTGAATGTTTCGGCTTCTCTCGGACTAAAAACAAAGGTTCTCACAGCCTTTGTTAAGGAAAGCCCGATTGCACAGTTCATCAAGAGCGAACTCAGATTCAGAAACATTGACTATGAAGGACCGGAAGTAGCTCAGGACGGACCATGGGGAGTCAGACATCAGTTCAATATTGCTGATTCCGGCTATGGACTCAGAGGTCCGAGAGTATGGAATGACAGAGCAGGTGAAGTCGGAAGAAACCTCAACGTCAAGGACTTTGACACAGAGAGAATCTTCGGTAAGGAAGGTGTAGGAATTCTCCATCTTTCAGGCCTGATTGCAGCTATGAGTGAAGATACAACAGAGTTCTGCCTTGAGCTTGCCCGCTGCGCAAAGAAGTATGGCACACTTATCTCATTTGACCTTAACTTCAGAGCATCGTTCTGGAAGGGCAGAGAAGAAGAGCTTAGAAAGAGCTTCACAGAGATTGCTTCCTACGCAGACATTCTCGTAGGTAACGAAGAGGACTTCCAGCTCGCTCTCGGCGTCCAGGGACCTGAGGCAGGCGGAAAGGATATTTCTTCAAAGATTGACGCCTTCAAGGGAATGGTCATGGAAGTCAGGAAGCAGTTCCCGCATGCTCAGGTTTACGCAACAACCCTCAGACAGGTTCTCAGCGCAAACGAGCACATGTGGGGAGCTCTGGTTCTTGCCGGAGACAACTGGTATGTTGAAGAGCCGAGAGAAATCCAGGTTCTCGACAGAATCGGCGGCGGTGACGGATTTGTTGCCGGTCTTCTTTACGCCATCCTCAAGGGTTGGGAAGAGCCAAAGTGGATCCAGTTCGGCTGGGCTTCCGGTGTTCTCGCAACAACAGTCCTTGATGACTATGGTACACCTGCAGATGAGGACCAGGTCTGGGCCATCTACAGCGGTAACGCAAGAGTAAAACGTTAAGTTTGAATTATTTCGGGAGTATATAATGACTAAGAAAGCAGATATTGGCCTTATCGGTCTCGCAGTTATGGGTGAAAACCTTGTCATGAACATGGAATCCAAGGGTTTCACTGTTGCTGTTTACAACAGAACAACATCCAAGGTAGATGATTTTGTAAACGGAAGGGCAAAGGGAAAGAATATTATCGGAACACATTCCCTTCAGGAACTTGCTGACAACCTCGCAAAGCCCAGAAAGGTTATGATGATGGTTAAGGCCGGTGCTCCGGTTGACGGCTTCATTGATTCACTTCTTGAAGTCCTCGAGCCTGGTGATATTATCATTGACGGTGGAAACAGCCACTATCCTGATACAATCCGCAGAACAGCATATGTTGAAAGCAAGGGCCTTCTCTATGTCGGAACAGGTGTTTCCGGTGGAGAAGAGGGAGCCCTCAAGGGACCATCCCTCATGCCGGGCGGAAGCCCAAAGGCTTGGGAGAGTGTAAAGCCTATCTTCCAGAGCATCTGTGCTCACGTTGAAGACGGTTCTCCATGCTGTGACTGGGTCGGTGAGAATGGAGCAGGTCACTTTGTAAAGATGGTTCATAACGGAATTGAGTACGGTGACATGCAGCTCATCTGTGAAGCTTACAGCCTCATGAAGGATCTTCTCGGTCTTACAGCTGATGAAATGCACGACGTATTCGCAGCCTGGAACAAGACTGAACTTGACAGCTACCTTGTAGAGATTACAAGAGACATTCTTGCTTACAAGGATACAGACGGCCAGCCTATCGTTGACAAGATTCTCGACACAGCAGGTCAGAAGGGAACAGGTAAGTGGACAGGAATTGCAGCTCTTGATGAAGGTGTACCACTCACACTTATCGGAGAAAGCGTATTCAGCCGCTGTCTTTCAGCAATGAAGGAAGACCGTGTAACAGCTTCAAAGGTCTACAAAGACAAGCAGATGGAAAAGTTTGAAGGAGACAGAGAATCATTTATTGAAGATATCCGCTGTGCTCTTTATGCTTCAAAGATCATCTCCTATGCTCAGGGATACACACTTATGAGAACAGCAGCAAAGGCTAACGGCTGGAACCTCAACTACGGTGGAATTGCCCTCATGTGGAGAGGCGGCTGTATAATCCGCTCTGTCTTCCTCGGCAAGATCAAGGAAGCTTATGACAAGGATCCTCAGCTCTCCAACCTCCTTCTTGATCCTTACTTCAAGGGAGTTATTGAGAAGCTCGTTCCGGCATGGAGAAGGGTTGTATCCTGGGCAGTAAGATGCGGTGTTCCGGTACCGGCATTTGCTTCAGCTCTCAACTACTTTGACGGCTATACATCAGAGCGTCTTCCTGCAAACCTCCTTCAGGCTCAGAGAGACTACTTCGGTGCACATACATATGAGAGAGTAGACGCAGAACGCGGCAAGTTCTTCCACACCAACTGGACAGGTGAAGGCGGAAGCACATCTGCCAGCACATACAGCGTTTAATCGCTTTGGCCCTCCTCAAGAAGGAGGGCATTTCATATTTTAAGAAACTGTAAGAGGTAATAAATGGTACTCAGCAATAATGAAATCAAAAGCAGGGTAGAGTCCTGGCTTAAGGATATGGAAGGCAGGAAGAACCTGAAGAAGGTCCTTCTCATAGGTCCGGATTTTACAAGATTCTTCTCAAATGCAGGTTTTATCTGCAACTGTATCTATCACTATCTTGCTCCTAAGGGAGTTGAGGTTAAGATTCTCGAGGCTCTCGGAACACACGTAGCCATGACTGAGAATGAAATCAAGGAAATGTACGGAGATATTCCTCTTTCATGTTTTGTACCCCACGACTGGAGAAATGACGTTGTAACTCTCGGTCAGGTTCCCGGTGAATTCATCTCAGGAATTACAGAGGGACTCTGGACAGAGCCGATTGAGTGCCAGGTAAACCGTCTTGTTATGGACAAGTCTTTTGATCTTGTTATTTCCGTAGGTCAGGTTGTTCCTCATGAGGTTATCGGTATGGCTAACCATGCCAAGAACCTGTTTGTCGGAGCAGGCGGATCAGATATGATCAACAAGAGCCACATGGTCGGTGCCGTTTACGGTATGGAAAGGATGATGGGTAAGGACTTCACTCCTGTCAGAAGAATCTTTGACTACGGTCTTGAGACCTTCCTCAAGGAAATAGACATATGGTTCATCCTTACAGTCTGTACAGCTCCAGGCGGACAGATCAACACACACGGCATGTTCTTCGGAAATACAAGAAAGGTTCTTGAAGATGCAATTGCACTTTCCCAGAAGACGAACATTGACTTTGTCGAGACAGGAATAAAGAAGTGTGTTGTCTACCTCGATCCAAAGGAGTTCAAGAGCACATGGCTTGGAAACAAGAGTGTTTACAGAACCCGTATGGCCATAGCTGACGGCGGAGAGCTTCTTGTTCTGGCTCCGGGCGTTGAGAGATTCGGTGAAGACCCGACCATTGATAAACTTATCAGAAAGTACGGATACAAGGGCAGACTCAACACCCTTGAGCAGTACAGGCAGAATGCAGACCTCAGGGAAAACGCAGGCTGTGCAGCACACCTCATCCACGGCTCTTCAGACGGAAGATTCAAGATTACTTACGCAGTTAAGAATATTAGCCGTGAAGAAATTGATGCAGCAGGTTTCTGCAGCGCTTCCTACGACGAGATGGTAAAGCGCTACGATCCGAAGAAGCTCAAGTACGGTTACAATACACTTGAGGACGGAGAAGAAGTCTACTTCATTCCAAACCCGGCACTGGGTCTCTGGATTAACAGGGAAAAGTTCACTGACTGACATCTGAATTAGAATTCAAAGAGGGCTATCGCTCAGGCGGTAGCTCTTTTTATTATAATCTGATGAAGGTTTACTCCTGGACAAGTCCTTCTCTGGCACAGATTGACAGGGCACACCTCATGCCGTCGATTGCTGAGCTTACTATTCCACCGGCAAAACCGGCTCCTTCGCCGCAGGGGTAGAGGTTGGAGTGGCTTAAGCTTTCAAGAGTGCTCTCATCCCTTAAAAACCTTACAGGACCGCTTGTTCTTGTTTCGGTTCCGATTAATATGGACTCTTCAGTAATATAGCCGTGAAGGCGCCGGCCTATGAGGTTAAGCCCTTCTTTAAGAGGAAGTGCGATTTCCCCTGGAAGAACTTCTTCAAGGTTGAAGGAACTCAGGCCCGGGGTGTAGCTGGTAGCAGGCAGGGAGGAAGAGGTTCGGCCGCGAAGAAAGTCTGTAACTCTCTGGGCTGGAGCTTTCTGGGTTCTGCCGGCAGCAAGGAAGGTTCTGTACTCAAGCTCCTCCTGATACTTCATGACGGAGAGAGGGTCTGAGAATTCCAGCCCGTCGGCCGGAAACTCTACAACAAGCCCTGAGTTTGCAAATTTGCCGCCTCTGTTTGACGGGCTCATGCCGTTTACTACGGTCTGGTTCACATCTGAAGCTGCAGGAACTACAAAGCCGCCCGGGCACATGCAGAAGGAGTAGACACCTGTCTTTCGGCCATCAAGGGAGGCCTGAACCGCATAGTTGTACTCTGCAGGAGGCAGGTAGGGACCGCGGCCTGACGGATTGTGGTACTGGATGCAGTCAATCAGGTGCTGAGGGTGTTCAATCCTAACACCCATTGCAAGGCCCTTGCTCTGCATGGCTATACCGCGGGATAGGGCCATACGGTAGGTGTCTCTGGCTGCATTTCCAACTGCAAGGATTACGGGGCCGTTGTATGAAGACTCTTCTCCGCTTACAAGGTCTTTAACTGTGCAGCCCTTAACGGAAGAGCCCTCAATGATGAGGTCAGTCACCAGGGTCGAGAAGTGAACCTCTCCGCCGTGGGAGATTATGCAGCGGCGCATGTTTTCTATGATTGAGGGAAGCCTGTCTGTTCCTATGTGAGGATGTGCGTCATAAAGAATGGAGGCTGGAGCTCCGAACTGAACGAAGAGCTCAAGAATCCTTGAGTTGTCTCCTCTTTTCCTGCTTCTTGTAAAAAGCTTTCCGTCGGAATAGGTTCCGGCTCCGCCTTCACCGAAGCTGTAGTTTGAAAACGGGTCTACCTTATCCTGAGTTGAGATTTTTGCTATATCAACACGTCTTGAGTGAACGTCTTTACCTCTCTCAAAAACAACTGGCTTTATTCCGTGTTCAAGAAGGGTGAGGGCTGCAAAGAGGCCGCCCGGACCACTGCCGGCTATGAGGACCTGGCCGTAACGCGGGTCTGCATCTTTGAATATAACAGGTGTGAATGAAGGCTTTGACGGATTTATGCGGCAGAGAAGGTCAATAAATACATCACGTCTTCTTGCATCAGTGGATCTGCGTATTACGGTATATGTGTCAGAAGGGCCCAGATGAAGGGCTTTGCGGATAAGCTCCTCAGAACAGGCCTGCTGAGGTGTGAGTCTTATACTAACGTCTTTATCTTTCATACCCATAAACCGTCAGAACAGGAGGGCAGAAGCTACGGCGAAGTAGACAAGAAGACA
>JAIKXP010000056.1 GCA_024684115.1 Sphaerochaetaceae bacterium
TCCTCAACGGTTTAATCATTTTTTACTACAAACACCCTCTGCTGTCAATCGTGTTACTGTACATAGTAACAAAATTTCTTAAATATTTTTCCTTCTGCTCTTCCATACCCAAAACTACGCTTCTCCCTGTGGCCATCCGTGATCTCTCTGATCATCAGACAGGTCCCTCATATACAGTTTAAAACCCGCTTAAAGCCCCGCAAGCTTCCTCTCTTCATCCAATTCAGAATTCTGAGGTCGATTATCTAAATTTCTTCATCCAATTGGCATGGAAAAAATTATTTCACTGAAGATAAAAGCAAAGCAGTGTATTTATAGACAGCTTAAAGCTTTGCAGGCCTTGTTTTCTTCATCCATTTTATAATTGTAAGGTCGATTATCTAAATTTCTTCATCCAGTTGCCCTGAAAAAAACATTGCACTGAAGATAAAAGCAAAACAGTGTATTTTTACTTAGCATGAAGGCCGGCAAAACACAAAAAGAGGATTCCGGGGTCTGTTCCGAAATCCTCTCTCACAAAGCCATAAATCTATGGCCTCTATTCAGCCTATTACTTCCTTAACTTCCTTAGAAACAACTGCCATGTCTACGACAGGCTCAAAGCGCTTAACAATCCTGCCCTCGCGGTCAATGAGGAACTTTGTAAAGTTCCACTTGATCTTGCTGTTGTTCTTAAAGTCCGGATCAAGCTTTGCAAGGAAGGCATTCATGGTTTCAGCACTCTCGCCCTCACCGAAACCCTCGAACTTTGTATTCTCTGTCAGATACTTGAAAAGAGGATCTGCATTCTCTCCGTTTACATCCACCTTGGAGAACTGAGGGAAGTCGGTACCGAACTTCATGGTGCAGAACTCGTGGATCTCATCATCTGAGCCCGGAGCCTGGTGACCAAACTGGTTGCACGGGAAGTCAAGAATCTCAAAACCCTTGTCCCTGCACTCTGCGTAAAGGGCCTCAAGCGCATCGTACTGCGGAGTAAAACCGCATCCTGTTGCTGTATTTACAATAAGAAGGACCTTTCCACTGTAATCTGAAAGGGAAACCATGTTACCCTTCCTGTCTTTAACACTGAAATCATAAACGCTCATTTTTTTCTCCTTACCAAGCTTTCTGGTAAAACCGTTCACCCACAGGAGTGAAGCTATAATAATCAACAGTTCAAGAACACCGGCAGCAATTGCAAGGCCAATGTTCTGATTCATGAAACTCGCACCCAGGACCGTGAGAAGAATAACGTTATCCGTCATACACAGAACGCTGATTCCGAGATACATGGGGTACTTAATGTTCTTGGCACCCAGGTACATACTCACCACATCATATGGCAGAATCTTCAAAAGCCTTAGAACAAGCAGAAGCGTAAAAGGATGCTGACCTGAAAGAAGCGGATTGTTCTTAACCTTCGGATATTTATTCTCTATATCTGCTATAGTCTTCTTCCCGCCGTATAAACCCAGAAGGTATGGAACGGTAGCCATAACAACCGTGCCCAGCATATTTACTAAAACGGCCCACCACATAGGGAAAATCAGCGCAGTTGCAGCGTAGAGAATCCCGGCATAGACAACAACCGTAATACTCTTTAAGGCAAACAGAAGAAGAATAATAAGGGCCGAACCTACTCCGGCTTTGGGAAGGATCTCAGCAATCCTCTGCGGAGTAATGTACGACCTGTTTATAAACAGAAAGATTGCAACGGCTGCCCAGAGGGCCACAATTACAATCTTCTTGATATTTTCTTTTTTCAGCATGGGAAGAAGTTTAACCCTAACAAAGCATTAGAGTAAAGAGACTATCTTGTCTTCTATCTTCTCCGGAATCTCGGTAGGTCCGAATCTGTCAATAACGTTTCCGTTCCTGTCTATCAGGAATTTAGTAAAGTTCCACTTGATGGCAGAACCGAAAAGACCCTTCTTCTGGCCCTTAAGGTAGGCATAAAGAGGAGCTTCATTCTTTCCGTTTACTTCAATCTTTGAAAACTGCCTGAATGTTGTGTTGTACTTGAGGGTGCAGAAAGAAACAATTTCTTCATCTGAGCCCGGAGCCTGATTTCCGAACTGGTTGCATGGGAAATCAAGGATCTCAAAACCCTTTTCCCTGTATGTGTCGTAAAGCTTCTGAAGACCTTCATACTGAGGTGTAAAGCCACAACCGGTAGCTGTATTTACAATCAGAAGGACCTTCCCCTTATAGTCAGAAAGATCAACAAGCTCTCCCTTTGCATCTTTCATCTTGAAATCATAGATTCCCATAATACCTCCGAATTAATTGCGTACAACTAAATATAGCAAATAATAACAGCCGGAATCAACCGGCTGTCATATCAACTCAAAGAACTTTTTTAAGAAAGGCCTGAAGCCTTGGATTCTTCGGATTTCCGAATATTTCCTCAGGTCCGCCCTGTTCAACTATTTTACCGTCAGCCATAAAGATAATCCTCTTTCCGACCTCACGGGCAAAACCCATTTCATGGGTAACTATAATCATGGTCATTCCGGTATGTGCAAGCTCCTTCATAACCTCAAGAACCTCTCCGACCATCTCAGGGTCCAGAGCACTTGTAGGCTCGTCAAAGAGCATTACATCCGGCTCCATCATAAGGGCTCTGACAATTGCAACCCTCTGCTTCTGACCGCCGGAAAGCTGGGAAGGATAGGCACCTGCCCTGTCTCCAAGCCCTACACGGTTGAGAAGACCCTGAGCCTTCTGCTCTGCATCTTCCTTCTTCATGCCCTTTACCTTAATCGGAGCCAGGGTCATGTTGTCCATGATTGTCATGTGCGGGAAAAGATTGAAATGCTGGAAAACCATACCCATTCTCTTCCTGTACTCATCAATATTAAGCCTGTGGAACTTACCGTCCTCACCCCTGTACTTCTTCTTGGCAATATCAACACCGTCGAAGATTATGCTGCCTTCAGTAGGCTGCTCGAGCAGGTTCAGGCTTCTGAGAAATGTTGACTTACCGCTTCCGGAAGGACCGATAACTACAACAACATCTCCCTTGCATATATCAATCGTAACTCCGTCCAGAGCCTTGATCTCTCCGCCGGTGTAGTGCTTCTTAAGGTCTTTAACCTTTAATATTACTTTCTTATTCTCCTCTGTCGGCACGACTCATTCTCCTTTCAAAGTATGCAATTATCTTGCTGGTTGGAAATGTTAAACAGAAGTAGACCAGTGTGGCAATAACCAGAGGCTCTGCAATTCTGTAAGTTGCTCCCTTTGTTGCAGATACGGCGTACATAATGTCCTGTACTCCGATTGTATAACAAATGGAAGATTCCTTTATGATTGTAACAAACTCGTTGGCAATAGGAGGAAGAATAGTCCTTATGGCCTGTGGGAGTACAACACTCTTCATGGTCTGGAAACCGCTCAGTCCGAGAGACCTTGAAGCCTCAATCTGACCCTTGTCAATTGACTGGATACCTGCTCTTATGATTTCGGAAAGATATGCACCTGAGTTCATGGCCAGAGCTACGACACCCGGAAGGAATCTCTCAAATCTGATGAATCCGAAAAGCTTGAAACTGGGAAGGGAAACATTGCCGAAAACAACGTAGTAGACAATAAAGAGCTGAACCAGCATAGGTGTTGCCCTGAATACTTCTACATATCCTGTAGCAATATAATCAAGCGGGTGAATCTTTGTGATCCTGGCAATTGCAAGAAGAAGAGCAATTATGAAACCAAAAACAACGGTAAGTACAGACAAAGAAACAGTACATATGACCCCCTGCTTGAAGAGGTCAATGTACTGAAATGTTTTTTCAAATCCGGCTGCGCTGAGCATTACTTAATAAGTCCTTCGTAAATTTCGCCTGATGAGAGCTCGTTTGCCTTAGCAACGAAGTCATCCATGCTGCCATCCTTAAGAGCCTGTGCAATAGCCCTGTTTACACCTTCGAGAAGAGCAAGGTTGCCTTTCTTGATACCGACAACGTTTCCTTCTGACTCGTAAGGAACATTAAGGGCAGCCTTGAGCTCCGGGTAGTTCTTTGCATAGCTCTGAGCTACTGCAAGTTCTACATATGCACCGTCAAGCTTTCCGTTGAGAACTTCAGCAATGATATCTGTGACCTTTGCGAGCTCAACAATGTCAGCGTTCGGTGAGTTTGTCTTTGCAAGACCAACCTGAATTGAACCAGTCTGGACACCGACCTTGTACTCAGCCTTGTTTGTGTCAGCAAGACTCTGGAACTTGTCAGCATTCTTTGACAGGCAGATGAAAGCCTGTGAACCTGCATAGTAAATTGAAGAGAACTCCATGGCATCTGCACGATCCGGAGATGGAGAAAGACCTGCAATACCTGCATCTACGTTACCCATGCCGACCTCTGCGATTACGCCGTCAAAATCCATAGGAATGACATCAAGCTCAAGGCCGAGGAAATCGGCAATGTACTGAGCAAGGCTCATATCGAATCCTGCAAGCTGGAGACTTCCGTCAGCTGCTACAGCGTAGAACTCATACGGAGCATAGTCCGGTGAAGTTGCAACTGTGAACTTTCCTGAAACCTTTGTTGTAATGACTTTCTTGAGATCTTCAAGAGAGTAAGTTGAATAATCTTTATCTGCTGATGTCTTTTCAGCTGCTGCACTTGCGAAAACGCTGAAACAAAGTGCAAGAACAAGAATAACTGTTGTAATCTTTTTCATTTTTGTACCCTTTCTGGTTGAATTTCTAAGTTTATGCATGAGTTTTAGAATTTTTATGCAAAAACATCAATAGCTTTTATGCAAAAATATACAAAAATTTTTTAGAAAAAGAGAAAAAATATTCACAAACAGTAAAAGCAGCTGTTACCGCTTAATTGGAAAACCTGTCTTATCTTCTTTCCCTGCAAGAAGATCGTCAAGATAAACCCTTAATTGATCCGGGTAAGGATAGAATACATAACCATGGAGTCCACACAGCCTTGCAGCCGCAACATTCGCACACAGGTCGTCTATAAATACAGATTCTTCCGGTTTTATATCGAATTTTGAAATTGCATATTCATAAATTTCATGCATGGGTTTAATCATCTTAACGTCTGCAGAAACAACCTTATCGGTAAAGTACTCACTTCCCGGAATATGCGGAAAGTATTCATGAAGAAGAGATGAAGCATTTGACAGAAGGTAAATGTTCAGTCCCATCTCCTTATAATCCTTAATAAGGGTAGCCATTCCCTCCATGGGATATATATGGTCATACCAACCGAAAAGCAGCTTATGAACAGAATACCAGAGTCTCTCCGGCAGTCTCTCCATTGCAAGCTTTTCCATCTTCTCTTCATTAACATATCCCCAGTCCATGAGAGACCAGTCGGAGGTGTGATACATATACTTATTGATAAGAGCCATATCCTCTTTATCTGTTACGCCATCCGCATACATAATCTGTTCCGGATCCCAGTGGATGAGTACCTGTCCCATGTCAAAAATAAGGTTTTTAATCATACGCTCATATATTACATTGAAAAAATGAGAATTACCAATCATAATTTCATTGCCGGATACTTCCGGCAAGGAGTAAGTCTATGAAGAAATGGGTATGTCCGGTATGCGGATACGTACATGAAGGCGAAGAACCACCAGAGTTTTGTCCACAGTGCAAGGTTCCAGGAAGCAAGTTTACAGAAATGAAAGGCGAATTGACCTGGGCAGCAGAGCATGTTGTCGGTGTCGGCAAGCAGTTTGGTGAAAACGTTCCTGAAGAAGTAAGAACAAAGATTGTTGAAGAGCTCAGATCAAACTTCAACGGAGAATGCAGCGAAGTCGGTATGTATCTTGCCATGTCAAGAGTTGCCCACAGAGAAGGCTATCCTGAGATTGGTCTTTACTGGGAAAAGGCAGCTTTCGAAGAAGCAGAGCACGCAGCAAAGTTTGCAGAACTTCTCGGTGAAGTCCTCACAGACAGCACAAAGAAGAACCTCGAAATGAGGGTAGATGCTGAGAACGGAGCCACAAAGGGCAAGTTCGAGCTCGCAAAGCTTGCAAAGCAGTACAACCTTGATGCAATCCATGACACAGTTCATGAGATGGCTCGTGACGAAGCACGCCACGGAAAGGCATTTGCAGGTCTTCTCGAGAGATATTTCAAGAAATAATCTTGATTTCTTTACTATGAAAGGGCTGTAACAATCACCAAAGGTTGCAGCCCTTATTTTATTCTGACACCTACAATTGTGCAGGAAAAATCCCCTCTTTTCCTTCAGAATTCCTACATATTTGCAGGAAAAATCCACTCATTTCCCTCAGGATTCCTAAAAACATAGGAAAATAAGCCTCAAATCCATGTTTTTTCCTGCCAAGTTCCTACATCTCACTTGACTCATACCATTTATCAAACCCTGCAGGATGGGAAGTGAAACGGATATGGTACCTGCCCATCGGAGTAAGAGGTCCTCTTTCTTCCATAACATCTACAATCTTTCCGTAAAGACGCCCGCATGGAAGAGCCAGTTTGACATCATCAAAAACCTTAAGTTTTGCAATTGAAGAGAAAACAGCATCAGAATGTCCGAACATAATGAAAAATGCATCATACTGCTCCAACCTGACTATCTTGTCATTTAACATTCTGAATTTGCACTTAAACCCGCTCTGGAGCTTTCTCATTTCATGGGCTCCCGGAGAGAAAGAGACTCCATTAAGACCCCTTACATCATAAACCGTAACAGGCTGCTTAAATCCTTTGGGATAGATTGTGTTCTCACCGGCCAGCTCAAGAGGAAGAGTCAGTTTCTCCTTTGTGGTTGGAGAGATGAAGACCTGGTTTCCAACAGTAAGTCCTTCAATTCGGGAACACATGTTGATTGCGTTTCCGATTACTCCGTACTTCAGAAGTTTCCTGCAGCCAATGTTTCCGACAATCAGCTCCCCGGTATTGATTCCTATTCCCATTTCCAGAGTCGGATAGCCGTGTTCCCAGTTCCAGCTGTTTACATCTTCCATGGCCTTCTGCATGCAGATTGCGGCCATAACAGCATTGTCAGCATGGTTCTCGAGGGCAATCGGGGCACCGAAAACGGCCAGTACGGAGTCACCTGCAAACTCGGTAACCGTTCCGTTGTTCTTCCTGACCTCCTCTACCATCCTGTCAAAATAATGGGAGAGCATATCAAGAACCTTATCAGTTTCCATGGACTCACTGAGGGCAGAGAAGCCCCTGATGTCTGAGAGCAGGACGGTAAGTTCCATCACCTCTCCGCCAAGCCTGGAATTGCCTTCCACGTCAATTACACTTCTGAGAATATCGTCCGAGAGGAAGTGACCGAAGGTATCGAAGAGGTTCTGGTTTTTCTGCTGCAGTCTGACATTTTCAAGGGCAAGGTCTTCTATAAGGCTCTCTTCGGAGTCTGTTTCCCTGTATCTTACATCTGAGTGAACTGCATCAGGATTACCAAAGCCCATGAAGTTGTTTTTCTCAAGAAAATCATAAGAATTCTTTACGCTGGTCAGATCCCCGCACTCAAATGTCATGATCATGTTCTTCCGTCTTTCCTCAGGAAGGCTTCTGTAGCAGGCGTCGAGTTTTTTCCAGTTAACCGTACCCGAGCCAAGAAGCATATGGTCATCATAATGCCCCATGTTATCGGAGAGATGGATGTAACCTATGTAATCCTTCAGCTCAGAGAACCACTTTGAAAGAGGGGTCGGAGAACAGTTGGCGTGGCCCGTATCAAAACAGGCCCTGATTCTCGGATTGTTGCACATCTGTAGAAGCGTCCTGATCGGACCGGGGTCCAGATCCTGACTGTTTTCTATGAATATGTTCAGATCGTACTTTCTTGATAACTCACTGAAGAACGCAGCACTTTTTTCAGCCCAGGACTCAAGATAGGGACCCCTGAGAATGGAAAAACAGCTTGAGTGAAACACAATGTTCCTGGCCTTCATCCTGACAGCCTGCTCACAGCTATTCATGCATTTTCTCATTGAGAACACGGCAAAATCCTCATCTGAGCTTGCCGGGTTTATATCTATGAAAGCTCCGTGGACAGAGGTTGCCAGACCGGTGTCCTTATACCACTCCTCCACCCTCCCGGATAGTTTTTTATCCGAAAGACAGGCGGGAGTACTCAATTCGAGAACCTCAAAAGACAGCCCTTTCTCTCTGGCAAAGGAAAGCCACTGTTCCCTGTTATGCATCAATGCCTGAATCTGAACCATGGCTTAATTATAGTCCATTGTTCCCTTATCTGGTAATTTAATTGAAAACCTCATGTGTTGCCTGTTGTAATCTTTACTGTTAGAATGAACATACTCGAAGGATGGGAGGATATTCTTGGTCTATATTTTTAAAAAAATCTGGTTTCTTATTTTTCTCTTACTGTTTTCTACATATGCATATTTTGCAAAGATGACCTCATGGGCTATTTACCCGTTCCTGTACCAGTATTTCAGATTTGCATGGTTCGTAGTTATCATAGGAATCATTGCCCACTTCGCAGGAAATGCAATCCCGAGAAAGTTCAATTTTGAGAGTCCGTTCTTTGCTCCTCACAAGTGGGAGAAAAACGGAAAGATCTACCAGGAGCTCTTCAAGATCAAAAGCTGGAAGGACTCCCTCATGGACATGAGTAAGGCTTCTGCAAATGCACAGTCAAAAGATGTCGGAACGGACCTCTCCTCTTCCCATCTGTATGACCTGCTTCAGGAAACATGCGTTGCTGAAGTAACCCATACGGTTCTTGTTTTTGCAGGCCTTGCACTCCTGTTCCTCATAGAGCTGCCCTGGTCCATACTCTGGACCCTGGCTTACATTCTTTTTAATTCTCTGGATATTATGATTCAGAGATTCAACAGACCAAGGCTCGTATCAATCTATAAAAGAGCACTTAGAATGGAGAAGGCTGAAGCAAAGAAATGAAGATACTGTTTCTCACCTGCAGTACTGGCGGTGGTCACAATTCAGCAGCTAAAGCATTGGCAGAAGAGGCTTCATCAAGAGGCTGTTCCTGCACCATAAAAAACACCCTTGATTTTGTAAGCTTCGGAAGAAGAATCTTTATCAGCAAGGGGCATGAAGTCATGTACAAATACGCTCCTGGACTTTACGGCCTTCTCTATGACAAATCAGGTGAGAAGTCTTCCGTTACTGCTTTTAAGTCGTTTGAACATTGTGCAGGTAAGCTGCACGCTTACCTTATGGAAAACGGTTATGATGCCGTTGTCTGTGTCCATGTCTTTGCGGCCATGATGATGACTCATGTCAAAAAGCAGTTTGATAACCATGTGAAATTCTATCTCGTTGCTACAGATTATTCGTTTACTCCGGGCTCTTCGCTTACAACGCCAGAGAAACATTTTGTGCCGGTGGGGCTTTCAAAAGAGTTCGCGGCGCATGGAATAGACAGGGATTTAATTACGGAGACAGGTATTCCGGTAAGAAAAGCTTTTTACGAAAAGACAGGAAAGAAGGAAGCCAGAGAGTCTCTTGACCTTAATCCGGACAGTGTTCTGATTCTGCTCAGCGCGGGTTCAATGGGTTGCGGGCATCTGAAAAGGCTTGCAAAGAGTATTGCAAAGATAACACCGCAGGGCAACGTAGCAGTTCTGTGCGGAAACAACAAAAGGCTTCATAGGCAGCTTTCAAGAAAGAAAAACATAATGCCTGTTGCCTTTACCACTTCCGTTCCGCAGTGGTTCTGTGCAGCAGATGTCATCCTCACAAAAGCCGGCGGACTGACAACAACCGAGGCTGCCATCTCTGAGACTCCACTTGTAATCATGAACGCAGTCCCGGGTCTTGAAATACACAACCTTGATTTCTTTGAAAACAACCATCTGGCTCGCTGTGCACACACAAGGGATATGGTCTGTCCGATGGTTGAGAAGGCCCTTTCAGACACCCCGGATACGGCTTACGCCAGAAAAAAGAAAGAGAGCACAAAGATTTACTTCGGCAGCAGAGCCGCTTCAGCAATCATTGATAAGGTAATTGAAGGAACAGCCTGATTTCAGACAGACTTTTCTGATATCGGTATTTTCCTGTCGTGAAGTATGGGCTTCCACTCACAGTCCTTAAGGAACAGGCAGTAGATTACTATCGGGAACACAAGGGCCGTGAAAATGGGGAACATGACTATACCCTTTATGTTTTTCAGCGGGCTCATTCCGTTTCTCTTTACCGCAAGAGAAGAAGCCACAAACATGACCAGGAAGGAAGCGAGGGCTGAGAAAACGCCCATCTTTGCCAGGTTTGTAAGTCCTCCGATTGTAGAATAGTTTATGGAGAGTGTTATTAAACCGACAATCACGCTCAGTAACTGCACGAACGGAGAAATAAAGAGCATGAAAACATCAAAGTTTGAAAAACCTCTTCCAACATTCTTTATGAGTTTTCTCCAGTACTGCCTGAGGCAGCAGAGCTGACCGTAAGTCCATCTTGTTCTCTGTCTCATTGAAACCTTGAGGGAAGACGGGAACTCATCATAGGTTACAGCCTGAGGAACATATGCAATTGAGTGTTGTCTTGTTGCGCAGCGGGCTGTAAACTCAAGATCTTCGGTGAGGGTCTTCATGTTAAAGCCCTCCTCGTCAGCTATCTTTTTATTTACAAACCACCCCGTGCCGTTAACGGATGCGTTGATTCCGGAAACAGTTCTGGGCTTGTTGAAAAGCACATTCTGATAGACAAAGAACACTTCGTAACACTGGGTCAGCCAGTTGTCAGAAGAGTTCTTTCCAACCCTTTTACCCTGACCTGCCTCATAGCCGGCCTCAAGGGCCCTGTTTATGTGGGAGAGGAATGATTTATCTACAACATTGTCAGCGTCGAAGATGACGTAGGCATCTATGTCCTTTCTCTTTCTGAAATACTTGAAGGCATAGTTCACAAGCTGTCCCTTTGTATGAGGAGTGAAGGGACATTCAAGAATTCTGGCCCCGTGGTCCATGGCAACCTGTTTTGTGTTATCCGTGCAGCTGTTGGGCATGACTACAATCTCATACCTGTCAGACGGATAATCCTGCCCTTTAAGGCTTTCAAGAAGATATGGAAGGACCTCAGCCTCATTTCTTGCGGCTACTATTATTTCAAAAAAGTTTCTTTTTTCGGTCTCCGGATATGTTTTTTCCTTTTTGATTAATGCAATAAGTGCAAAAAACACGAAATAAACTGAATATAAAAAAAAGGCAACTGAGAGAAACGAGCAGACAGTTGTCAGAACCTTTACATATTGCGGCTGCACAATTACCTCTAAGAGTAATCCATTATAGCCAAGATACTGATTTGCGTCCACAGGCTCCGCGGACTCTTCTCTTTGCCACCGTTCGCATGTAAAATAAGTACCAGCGGAGTAAGCATGGTAAGAGAAATTAAACACTGGCTTCTAAAGGCCCTTTGCGTTTTCATTTTTTTATCAATACTCTTCTCTCTGTTTTTCATAGCACTTGAGTCTCACCATGACTGTCATGGAGAGGACTGTCATATCTGTACCCTCATAATCTCCATTGATTCGGCATTAAGACGCATTTTAATCTTCTTTGGTCTGCTCTTATTAATGTCAGGCTCCTTAACACTTCTTCTGCACCAGGTCTTCAAAAGCAATGCAGATGTAGAGAGCTATACTCCAGTAATAATGAAAGTCCGTATAAACTCCTGATTTTCTTCTCTTTCAACCTAAATAAAAAATACTTACTCAACAGGAAAAAAGAATGAAGAAAATCATAACAGTTTTATTAATATCAACAGTTTTAACGGGTCTCCTTTTTGCAGGAGCAAGAGCCGAGACATCAGAGAATAAAATAAAGGTAATAGCTACTATCTTTCCCCAGTATGACTGGGTCAGAGAGATTGTCGGAGAGAACAGTGGGAAAGTAGAAATAATACTTCTCGAGGACAGCGGTGTAGACCTTCATAGCTACCAGCCCACAACGGAAGACATTGTAAAAATATCTTCGTGTGACCTATTCATCTACACGGGTGGAGATTCAGATGAAATGATAGAAGACATTTTAAGCAAGGTAGATAACCCGAAGAGAAAAGTCATTAATCTTCTTGAGAGCCTTGGAGATCTTGCAGTGGAAGAGGAACACAAAGAAGGCATGCAGGAACATGAGCATGAGCACGAACATGAGCATGAAGAAATGGATGAACATGTCTGGCTTTCACTGAGAAATGCAGTTCTCTTATGCAGAGAGATAGAAAAAAATCTTTCTCTCCTTGATCCGGAACATGCATCTTCATACTCTGAAAACTGCTCTTCCTACATAGAAAAACTCAATAATCTTGATAAAAAATATACTGAGGCTGTAGAAAAAGGCGGATTCAAGACCCTTGTCTTTGCAGACCGTTTCCCCTTCAGATACATGACAGAAGACTATGGACTAGACTATTATGCTGCCTTCTCAGGCTGCTCTGCTGAATCTGAAGCAAGTTTTGAAACCATCATATTCCTTGCAGAAAAAGTGGACACACTGGGTCTGAAATACGTGCTGACAATTGAAAACTCAGATCAGAAGATAGCCGGGGCTGTAATCAGGGCTACAAAAACAGGAGACCAGAAAATCCTGGCCATGAATTCAATGCAGTCTGTGACTTCTGCCGCTATAGAATCAGGCAGAACATACCTCGGAACCATGGAGGAGAATCTTGAGGTTCTTTCAGAGGCATTAAGAAAATAACAGGACACTCTCAGGATTTTACAACGGAGGTAAATCATGAAAAAGTTTTTAATTACAGTTTCCATACTGAGCCTTATCTTTCTTATTTCCTGTGCAAAAGAAGAAGCAAAGATAAAAAATTTCAACCCTGCCGGCACGAACAGCATTTCAGAAGTTATTGAAAATCTTGAAAAAAAAGAGGAAGAAACCACGGCTATACAGGTCTCAAAGCCAGTTCCTGTTTCAGAAGAACTAAATGAAAAACATGCAGATGTAGATCTTACACAGCTCTCTTCCGCCATGGTTTACTCCGTTGTTTATGACATGGTAAGCAATCCTGACAACTACAGAGGAAAGACTGTCATCATGCAGGGGTCATTTGCAACCACCAGTAATGAAGGCACCGGTAAAAGGTACTACGCCTGCATAATCAGAGATGCAACGGCCTGCTGTGCTCAGGGAATTGAATTTGAACTCAAAGACCCCGGAGTCTACCCTGATGATTACCCTGTACTTGATTCGGAGATAAAGGTTATGGGAGTCTTTGACACATACAATGAAGGAAGCTACATATACTGCACCCTTAAAAATGCAGAATTTGTAAGGTAACCAGGGTTTTCAGATAATGAGGTCGCTTCCTACAGGTTTATAGAAGTATTTTTTTGCTTCATTAAAGTCCCGTGTAAGAGAGAGTATCCACATGGTTTTTGCAAGTGCTGCCTCACTTGTCATGTCATAGGCTTCAAGGACCCTGAGGCTGTTCTTGATTCTGTGACCAACCTGGTATACGTCCATGTGGCTTCCGTCATAGGCCACCTGTGTGGTCATGATTATGAGTTTTCCCTTCCGTGTGGCCTGATCAATTATGTCATAGAAATTTGAATACTCTGGAAGTCCCCCAACCCCGAAACACTCAATAATCACCCCGTTGTAGTGGTCCAGGATGAACTTCATAATATCTTCATCAAGGCCCGGCACAAGCTTTATAAGCCCTACCCTTGAATCAAGGCTGTCATAGAACTTTATCTTCCCTGAGTTTTTCTGAGGAATATACCAGCTGACCTTTCCAGCCTGAACTCTGGCAATCTCCGGATAGTTCATGGACCTGAATGCTGCAAACTGCTGGGTATAATTCTTCCTGGCTCTGGTTCCGGTAATGACCGAACCGGAGAAAACAATCATAACCCCGCGGCTTTTTTCATTTACAGCTACAAGGAAAGAATCCAGAAGATTCCTTCCGGCATCTGAATTTTCCTCACAGATAGGAATCTGTGCACCTGTAAGGACAACAGGCTTTGGACTGTTCTGTATGAGATAGGAAAGGCCTGCTGCTGTATAGGCAAGTGTGTCAGTTCCGTGGGTAATCACAAAACCGTCGTAGAATTCATAGTTTTTCCTTATACAGTCCGCCATAGAAATCCAGTGTGAAGGACAGATATTTGTTGAGTCCAGGTTCAAAATCTGGGTGCAGTCTACAGAACAGTATTCAAGCACCTGAGGTATATATTTGAGTATGTCAGCAGTGGTCAGAGCCGGGAACAGCCCGTCGGAGCTGGGACGGGAAGCTATGGT
>JAIKXP010000111.1 GCA_024684115.1 Sphaerochaetaceae bacterium
GCTTCCGTTGTTGTAGGAAGTACAGTTGTAAGCCTTGATATCAGGACATGAGTTGGAATCAAAACCCTTGGTCTTGTTCTCATAAGCAATTGAGTTCATGATCACATGGCCGCCTGCAAGGCTTGAACCACCCATCTTAAATCCGTTACCGTTTCCGGCTTCCATCTCAACAGAAGGACCGAATGTAAGGGTTCCGTTGTCGTCACAGTAGACATCTGCAAACTCGAACTTCTTGGCTGTGCTTCCTTCCTTAACCTTAAGATAGCCGTTTTTATAGGTAAGGCTGTTCTTGATGGTAACGCTTCCGATTGAACCGGTTGAAACCTTTGCAAAGAGGTCCCATCCGTCGTCTGCGTTGTAAGCTGAGATACAGCCGTCAAATACGTTGCCGTCCCCGGTTGTAAGCTTTGCACAGAAGCCGTCAGCATCCTCAAGAGCCTTGTCTGCGTTGTTTACGGATGTACAGTTCTTAACCATGTTGTATGCCGGCCAGAAATCCTTTGAATCCTTTGAGTCGCCTGAAACTGTAAGACCTGAGGTTCCGTTGTTGTAGAAGTTAACTCTCTCCAGTGTGCAGTAGCTTCCGCCGAGCTGCATACCGTGTGAACCGTTAGCTGTGCGTGTGATATTGATCTTGGAAAGATTCCACCAGTTACCCCACATCTTCATACCCTTGCCGCTTGAACCGAAATCAAGAGTTGCGAACTTGCCGTCCACTGTTGTAACTGTAATAGGATTTTCCTCTGAACCGTCACGGCCTCTGGGAACTGTGATGCTGTCATTTGAAAGATCGTATGTGCCGCTTTCAAGCAGTACTGTCTGTCCCGGAGCAACGTAGTCAAATGCAGTCTTAACGTCAACAGCATCCTTCAGTGAAGTACCGCTGTTCTCTGCCTTTCCTGACGGAGAAGCGTAGATAACACCGTCCTTTCCGAGCTCTCTGAGCTTAACGCTGTGAGAGAATGTGACTGTGTCGTAGCTTGAAAGCTTTTCATAGATACTGAATACAAAGTCTGAAGAAGGTGTAAATTCAATCTTAATGTCGTTTTCCTTATCATTAAGTGCAAAAGTTGCCTTACTCTGTACGTTAGCCTTAACAGCTACGTTTTCTGCTGCGAGAGTTCCGTTGCTGTATATGTTTGCCTTACCGTCAGCATTTGTTCTGAAAACAAGTGTGTAGTTTTCACCTGCTGCAGTTTCAGAAGAAATTACTGCTGTTGAAAGATCAACATAGGTTGTGGGCTGCGGTTTCCAGGCCTCTGCATTCCAGGCGCTTGTTTCAAACTTAATATTGCTGAATGTTGCATTTAAGCCTCTTGCTACTACAAGTGCAACATAGGCTGTATCTGCTTCCTGATATGTCAGAGGGTCATCCAGTTCCTTATAGCTTTTAACTGACTGGGCATCCTTGTTCTTTGCAGGAATGTAGTAAGTGTATGAACCAATAACTTCATTTGTTTCCAGATCGTACTGAGTTGCAATATAGGCATAATCTGTCTTTTCAAGACTTACTCTGTAGGTCTTTCCAGCCTGGACTTTAACAGAATTACCGTCAGCATCCTTGAACCAACCGACTCTTGTACTTGAAATCTCGTTCTGGTCGGAAGATTCCGGTGTGTAGATTCCTGTGTAGGCGCGGAAACCAACTGTAGCTGCTGTTTCCGGTGAAGGAAGCTTGGTAGCAGTAACTGAAACAAGGTTGGCCATCCAGTTTCCTGAAACACCCTGCTCTCCGAGTGCGTCACGGGCCATCAGTGCAAAACCTTCCTGACCGTCAAGAGACGGGTTGATCTGGTCAACTGTAACATCTGCCTGGAAGTAGAAGTTAGTTGTCTGCGGATTGATGGTTGTGTAATAGTAGCTTCCGCCGTCTGCCGGGGAATCTGCTACGAACTTTCCGCCCTTCTTATTTATGCTTCCGTCTTCCTTAAAGCTTGCAGAAGAAAGAGATACACTATCCTTAACGCCGTCACCTGCACTTACAAGAAAGTTTCTGTCAGCTCCAACTGAAACACCGAAGTATCTGAAATCCCATACATGCTCTTCTTCTGCTGCAGGAGCTGTTTTAACTGTTTCAACAACTGTAACAGTGAAAACTCTTGCACCTCTCTTAAATGAGTCATTTGCAGGAGAGACAATCTTATAATTTCCTGATTCAAGACTGTATGTCAGAGTTGCCCTGGAGGTACCGTGTACAGTCTCAACACCCTCCTTATTAGCTACAAGGTTTCCGGATCCATCAATTATTCCGACAGCTGAATCATTTTCCTTACCGTTACTTGAAACCTCAAGAGTTACCTCTGCCTTTCCTGTTACAGTAAAATCAATACTTCCTGAAAGAGCTTTTCCAACTTCAACTGAAGTTACGCCCTTTTCCGCATTCCATCTTTTTACAACAGATCCGGAAGTTGTAATGTAACCGCTCTGTTCTGTATCAATAACAGAACCTTCGGCAATAGCCTCCTTGTCTGCTGTTGCCGTGAGTGTGGAGATTGAAAAGCTGTGTGTTTCCTCTACCTCTACGGAGTTCATATCAGCAACTATTTTCGAAAGATTTTCTCCCATAGCCTGTGCAAACACAAAGCCTGATGCAAGAAGAAGAATCAAAATAACTGCGTTGATTTTTCTCATATATTCCTCCAGGCGCATAAGCGCAATTTTTCCTAGTATTATTATTGCATATATAGTTGATGAGAATGATAACTAAAATAGGACTTTTCTGTCTAATTATTAAGTAAGAAACCTGCTATACAACCAAGGGCTCTTTCAGCTTCCCTTATAGGATAAAGCGGCCATACATGGTTCATCTTTTTTCCGGTGACAAGCGTGGCATCCACACCTTCTTTATTTATCTTTTCATAGTATTTGATTATATCCGGATAAAGACATTCATGTGTTCCGGCTAGAACAAGAGTCTGGGGAAAGCCCCTGCTGCTGCCAAACAGCGGACTGATTGACGGATCTTCAGGATCTGTTGTATCAGACCAGAGTTTTGCAAACTCTCTTATTCCTGTTACTCCCAGCAGGGGGTCCTTCTTCTCATATTCAGTATAGTCAGAGGCAGTAAGGGATGAGTCTGTTAAGGGTGAGATAACAACAATTTTATCTGCCAGTCTTTCTCCGCTGTCTCTGAAAATACCTGTCAGGGAGAGCGCTATCCCTCCTCCTGCAGAGTCTCCTACCAGAAAGATCTTTTTATAATGTGAGCAAAGCTCTTTCCAGTAAGCTGAAAGCAGACTGTAGGCTTTTCTGTATGTGTTGTTGGGAGAGAGCGGATAAGACGGAAGATAAACAGTGGCGCCTGTTTTTTC
>JAIKXP010000059.1 GCA_024684115.1 Sphaerochaetaceae bacterium
TTGCTGCAAGATTGCTGAATACTCACATGCAATCTGCAACGGAAGACCGGCTTTCCACATAAGCCTTATCATGGATGTTTCCCCGAACTGTGACTGTCATGATGAAAACGACGCTCCAATTCTTCCCAACATTGGAATGCTCGCTTCCTTTGATCCGGTTGCCCTGGATCAGGCCTGTGTAGATTTGTGTCAGAAGGCAACCCCTGTGCGCAACAGTCAGCTTGGAGACAATCTGGCAGACCCGCACTGGCACCACCATCATGACCACTTCTTTGACAACAATCCGAATGTCAGATGGAAAGAAACCCTTGAGCATGCCGAGAAGATAGGGCATGGAAGCAGAGAGTACGAACTGATTACACTAAAGTAAGAATCAGATAGAGAACTTCAGCAGAATAGGGTTATGGTCTGAATTTTCAAAGTGCTCATCAATAGTCTCAAAATCAAGAACATTGATATTTGGAGAGAGTATCATTGCGTCTATTGAGTAGTACTGGAAGTTTTCATCAGTGCTGTCGTAAGCCTGATTAAGGGATCTGCAGGTAGGAACAGACAGGTCGTAGGCAAAGGTCCAGCCTTCCGGAACCAGGGTGTCGTCTATAGGAACTGTTTCCCAGTCACTGTTTGTCTTAGGATATATTTCACGGCTTCCGGGCATGAACTGGTTGAAGTCTCCTGCGGCTATTACGTAGTTTCCCTTCTCATATTCTTTTTCAAGCAGAGACAGAAGCTGTCTTGTCTGAAGGTCTCTTCCGTCGCCTTCTGTGTAGGCTTCAAGATGTAAATTCACAAGAACCAGGTATTTGTCACTTCCTTCAATCGGGAGGTAGCTTGCCATAAGGCAGCGTCTGAGATTGAAAACTCTCACAGGCCATGAGAACGGACAGTACAGAGAATATCTCTGAGCCTCATCCATAACCAGGTCGTCTGTCATGGTGTAAAGGCCTGAATGCACTGTGCCCATTGGCGGGAAGGGGATAGGGACAAAGAGACATGAGTAGTTGAGGGCAAATGAGCTGTAGTCATAGCCTTCTCCCAGAACTTTTCTTTCATCAATCTTATATGTTCTTGAGCTTGAAGAGTCCACTTCCTGAAGCATAACCAGATCAGGGTCAATGCCATCAATCGTGCTGTCAATTCCACTCAGATATCTTTCAACTATATCCTTGCTTCCCGGGTTGGACATGGTTCCACCATCCATGAAAAAGTCCATTTCCTTTCCAAGTCCGGCGTATCCAATGTTCCAGCAAAGAAGAGAAAGCTCTTCGCCTTTTTCTACTTTCTGTGTACCGTTTTTTGCGCTTTCTACAGTCAGATCTTCAACGTCTGCAGGTCTGAATTCAAGTATACTCAGAACAGCTACAAAGAGTGCAAAGGCACCTATAATTGACAGTAAAACAATTGCCAGGACTTTCAAGAACTTTTTCATACAACTAATCCCCTTTGTGTTAATTATGAGCTTTGTTTTGCACAAATTCAATTAAAGAATCTCTTTGATTGCTACATGGACAGGGGTATAATCACGTATAAAAAGAATATTAAAGGAAGAAAAAATGAAAAAATACTTAATTATTATTATAGTCCTTGCTCTATTGGTTTCATGTTCAAACGACGTCTCAACAAGTACAACAGAAATTAATTTACCTGTTTCTCTTGATGATTTTAGTGGCGTGACCAGAGGAACGAGAACAATAGTGTTTGATTCATCTATTGAAAGTTTCAGTAAGGTTCTGCCAGCTTTTGCAGGATTGGAGGGCACATCTCTCTCAGAAGATTCCTATAGCATGACACTCCACTCAAAGGACGATATAGAATGCTCGGTAACGGAAAGCGAAGATTACTATATAGTCGAAGGCTCAAACGCTGATGGCGATGATGATGTTTATTTTTATGTAAAAATAAATAAAACAGATTCAAGCATTGCAGAATACTATGATATGTTTAGAGCCCGGGAATCAGGCAATACAGATACTACTTACTATGATACATTTGTAATGTATTCTAATAATATTAGCTATAATAGTGACGGTTCTTATACAGGAATTATTTACTGTTATCAGATGCAGCCAAATACTAGTTCTATAACTCCTGCTATATGTCCATTTTATAGAAATGACGATTTTCTCGGTTTGTGTTATCTGAATACAACTAGTGCAGGTGCTGCTAGCGTTTCTTATGATTCTTTGTCAAAATCCAGTGCTGAAACAATTAAGAGCCAGGTAGGCACATCTTTAACTCCAGAATTTACAAATGCAATGTTTATATATTGCGAAGAAGGAGATGGTAGTATTTCTGGTGGATCTGCTTCTTCAACTACTATTGAAGGGTGTATTAGCGCGTATAGTGGAGATTTGGATGAAAGCTGGACAGAGTATCTTTCTGGTCTCTGGTAATAATCCGAACAACAAATAGGCTGTTTTCCTCTATAATGGTTTTCATGGATGAGGAAAAACATTTTAAACATACACACAGGCCCGGCTTTCTGCTTGGATTTGTAGATTTCTTTACAGCCGGGCTTTTCTTTCTTTTTTACATGCCCTTAGGTGGCTTACAGGCAGAGATAGAGGAAATTCTCGGGCATAAGGTCATGCCATACTGGAAGGCATACCTGCTTGGTATACCCACGCTGTTTATCTACCCGTTAATCTGGATGTCACGTATTGCTTCCGAACTTAAAGAGAAGGCCATAGAACTTGGAGTAGAGGGACCGTACACTTCCTATTTTCACATGTTCGGCTGGAACACTCTCGGACTGCTTCTCTTCGGTCCTGCTGTTGCCACACACAGGTTCTTTAAAACTTTAAACAGAGTAGAA
>JAIKXP010000128.1 GCA_024684115.1 Sphaerochaetaceae bacterium
GTCGTGGGAAACAACAATAACTGTGTTGTTGAAGTCACTCAGGAAGTCCTCAAGCCAGTGAATACTCTCAAGGTCAAGGTGGTTGGTAGGCTCGTCCAGAAGAAGAATGTCAGGATTTCCGAAAAGAGCCTGAGCAAGAAGAACCCTTACCTTTACATTGTCTTCAACATCCTTCATAAGCTTCTGATGCATGTCTGTACCTATTCCGAGACCTGCAAGAAGGATTCCTGCGTTTGATTCAGCTTCCCATCCTCCGAGTTCTGCAAATTCTGATTCAAGATCTGCAGCCCTCAGTCCGTCTTCTTCAGTGAAATCTTCCTTTGAATAGATGCTGTCCCTTTCCTTCATAACGTCATAGAGGTGTCTGTAGCCCATAATAACGGTGTCAAGGATTGTATACTCATTGAATGCAAAGTGGTCCTGTCTTAAGACTGCCATTCTCTGATTTGCAGAGATAATGACTTCTCCTGTATCCGGCTCTATCTCTCCTGATAGAATTTTGAGAAATGTTGATTTTCCTGCTCCGTTTGCTCCTATGATTCCATAGCAGTTGCCCGGAGTAAATTTGATGTTTACACCCTTAAAAAGAACCTGTGTTCCATATGAAAGTGAAATGTTTGAAGCTGTAATCATTTATTTTCCTGTGTCTGCATACGAAAACAGCACCCTTTGAGGTGCTGTTCCATTAAATTTTAGTTCCAAGGGGAATCGAACCCCTGTTTAGAGACTGAGAATCTCCCGTCCTAACCCCTAGACGATGGAACCGTTAGCTGGGATGGAGGGATTCGAACCCCCAAAGGCAGAACCAGAATCTGCAGTGTTACCATTACACTACATCCCAAAGGACAATAGGGATAATACAAAAATCGTGGTTGTCTGTCAATAAAGGTTGACTAATTATCCTGCTATGATTAATTTCAAGTTATGAAAATTACAACACCACCTGTTATTCAGGATATTAATATGGATGAATCTCTGAGGGAGAATCAGAAAGGCTCTAAGAAAAGGGGTGCAGTTGTCTGCGGCCTTCCAAGAAGTAAGGAGCTTACGAGTTTTCTTGATTCCATCAACCCGGATATGACAAACCAGAGACTACTCTCAATGTTCTTTTCAGGTAAGCTGTTTCCTTCAGATTCTTTAGAAGTAACTGAAGATTTTATGGATGATGGTGAATAATGATTGTTCTCGGAATTGAAACCTCCTGTGATGAATGCAGCTGCGCCGTTGTAGAAAACGGAAACAGAATCCTTTCAAATGTTATTGCTACTCAGATTGAACTGCACAGACCTTATGACGGCGTAGTTCCTGAGATTGCTTCAAGACTTCACACGGAATGGATTTCCCAGGTCTGTGATGCTGCCCTGAAACAGGCTGGTATTACAAAGAATGAAATAGATGCAATTGCCGTTACCTCAAGACCAGGCCTTCTCGGGTCTCTTCTTGTAGGTGTAAACTTTGCAAAAGGTCTTGCCTGGTCTCTGAACAAGCCAATTATAGGAATAGACCACATAAGAGCCCATCTCTATGCTTCTCAGATTGAAAAAGAACTTGAGTATCCATATCTCGGAGTTCTTCTTTCCGGTGGTCATACCGTTATCTGTAAGGTTCTTTCCTACGACAGTGTTGAAGTTCTCGGTACAACTATTGATGATGCTATAGGAGAAGCTTTTGACAAGGTTGCAAAGCATTACGGACTGGGCTATCCGGGCGGAGTAATGATTGACCGTCTTGCCCAGAAGGGAGACAGCAAGGCCTTCCTCTTCAGCGGTCCTAAACTTGACCCGCAGAAGCATAAATATGATCTTTCCTACAGCGGTCTTAAGACAGCTGTCATAAACCAGCTGGACCTCTTCTCTACAGGAAAAGAGGCTACTCCTGAGAACATAAGTGCAAGCTTCCAGCGTGTTGCTGTCGGAATGCTCATGAAAAAGGTCGAGAAGGCTCTTAAGGACACGGGACTTAAGAGAATATCTGCCGGTGGCGGAGTTGCAGCAAACTCACTGGTTCGGTCTTCCCTCACTGCTCTGACAAAGAAGGGTTATGAAGTAACCTTCCCTTCCCTCAAACTCTGTACGGATAACGGGGCCATGGTTGCCGGTCTCGGATACAGATATCTTGCAGACGGCATAACCTCAGGTTTTGATCTTACTGCTTCATCCAGGGTTTCCGCTTTCAGGAAAAACTGATACTATATGCACAATTGCCAAAGTAGCTCAGGGGTAGAGCAACTCACTCGTAATGAGTAGGTCAGGGGTTCAATTCCCCTCTTTGGCT
>JAIKXP010000129.1 GCA_024684115.1 Sphaerochaetaceae bacterium
TTGCCCGGATACTGCAAAGAAATTATACCCGGATTTCTTCCGGGAAGAGATTCTCAATCCGTCAGAGGGCGTCAGGTATTTTCTGAAAGATGAGAGGGAAACATAATCTTTAAGAATAATCCATTAGCTCCCTAACGACTGGTAAACATGTCGAAACTGTAGTTTTATTGAGCAGCCATAAACGAAGGCAATAATGAGCTTATAGGATTTGTCATGATTGGAAAGGCCTTGTCCCGAAACACACAGGAGTTCCTGCAGAAAAAGCTACATTCCCTTCTTTATCTCTGAAATACACATGACAATGTCTGTTATGTACGCAGCATCCTTCTTCTCTTCAGGGAAGCATCTGAAGATGGACTTTCCGTCCTGAAGCTCAAAATAACTTCCCGGCACCATTGGAAGAGTGGGGAAGGAAGACGTGCTCTCATTGTAGATTTCGGCTCCGGAAACAAGCTTTACCTTTATCCTTTCCATTGTTACGGTTGCAGTTCCATCTTCCATTTTCACAAACTTCCTCTGTTTTTTGTCCAGCCTGGTGATGGAGACTTTTGACGAGTATGAGAAACCCGGATCCTGCCTTATTGAGGTCTTTAGGCTGTTGTGCAATGCCGACTCCCATGATGAAGGGTATTTGAAGTGAGAGCCGGTAAGGAAACCGTAATTGTCTGCCCTTGTTGTGAAACCGCATTTTGTGCAGGTCAGGGTATTGTCTATGTTTTCTATTGAGAAATGAGAGTTGCATTCAGGGCAGGAGTGCAGCACATTTTCAAGGCCGTGGATGTCGCTGCCGTTTTTATATTCTACCATTTTGCTTTCCTGCCATTCATAGTCATTAAAGTTAAGGGCCTCGGTTATCTTTTTCTGTATATCTTCTGCCGTCTGGCTCTTTAGTTCTTCAGCTGAAAACAGCCTGAAAATCTCAGTCTCCGGTTTTCCTGTTCTGATTCCCTCCTGCCATTTCGGGTTTGTGAGATACATGCCGTGTTCTCTGATTACATAAGTGTCTGCCTGAAGCATCTTGAGAAACTTGCCGGTGGCTGAAAAGGGTTCTGTCCCTTTCCCGCAGGTGGAGATAACTCCTGTCGGAAAAATCAAAAGTATCCCGTTATTTTTAATTACCTCCTTCATATACTTTATGTCTGAAATAGAGGTAAAGAATTGTTGCTTGTGTACCAGATGCAGGCTTGAGAAGACCCAGGAGTAGGAGCGGGTGTAGTACAAGGCGTCACTTAGCACATATGTCATCCTCCTGCGAGATGCATGGCATGCTATAAACTGGTCAAACGAGGAAGTGTGGTTGCTCAGTACTACTGCCGGACCTCTGGCATTTTTCAATTCATTTCTGATGTAGCGGTTTTGTAAGCGCCGATTATAGTAGAGTGAGATGCATTGTGCCAGAAAGTATGTAAAAAGGTTTGGTTTTTTATACTCTGTCCGCTGCATGATTGGCCTTCCCTCCTAATGACACCCGGATAATTCCAGTTCTCACCCAATAAACCATTGATATCACACAGATTGACTTGCCGTCAACGAATAAGCGAATGCGCGGATGCTATCTTAAATCACAGTTTTCAGTGTGTCCAGAAAAACTTCGCCGGCCTTAGTGAAGCGCTGATGCTTTCTCCAGATTACATACATTGGAGTGGTAAGTTCCGGCATCAGGGGTTTGAAACAGAGGGTGCTGTTGCCACCGGTGTTCACAAGACCGTCAAAGGTCAGCATGTAGCCACAGCCTTCCCGGACAAGAACACTGCCATTGTAGGAAAGATCCAGGGAGCCTGTTTCGGTTGACATGCACGACTACGGCAATTTCGAGAAGGTCGGAAGTTTGGGCATGTCATTTCCACGAAACGACATGCGGATAACAACAGAAGCAGGAGATATTGGCTTGTTATCTGGAATTCGAGGAACGTGTGATACTTGTTTCTGAAGATGGGAATGTCAGCACCGCATACGACATAGTTAAAAGATTTGTGGAGGGAAAAACAGGTAGGTTTACAGGGGCAGATGTAGTTGCCAACTGTCCGACAATAGGAAGGTCTTCTGCCCTTGCTTCATTGAAGGACCTCACAGAAGAGGGCTTCATAGTCAGAAGAGGTTCCGGCAGAAGTACGTTTTATGTGCGGGCAGATTGAGGTAAGTAATGAGACCTGATATGTGTGTGCCTTGTGGTGATGGGATATTCATTATTCGTGTTGCTGTTCGGGAAATCCTAACTTGCAAAGAAAACTTTGCAAAAAACATTGACAAGTATGCTTGGCATGTATATGATTCGACTATGCAAAGTAAACTTGGCAATATGTAGGGGTGTACTATAATGAACAGAGAAGAAATACTGGCAAAAAGCCAGCAAGAAAATCATGGACAGGATATTGCTAATCTGGAAGTGTCAAAGAATGGCATGCAGCTTGGCTGGGTCGTAATAATATGTTTGCTTGCCTTCGTATCGGTAGTTAACGCAATCGTATTTGAACGGATGAACAGTGAGATTTTCTTTGCTGTTACTGCTTCAACCTCAGTTATTTTTTTCTATAAATACATGAAATTACATCATAATCATGAACTTTTCGTTGCAGTCGTTGACGCAATTGCAGCTTGTGCGTTTCTTATCT
>JAIKXP010000021.1 GCA_024684115.1 Sphaerochaetaceae bacterium
GTTACACAAAACACTTCGTATGAAGTGGAACCAGGCATATACACGGTAAAGATTAAATTTGATCTTAATGACTCACCCAGTGTGACAAGTACATTGATAGTCACAGTATATTCAAATCTCACAACAACAGTAAGCGGAAGCATAACGGGTGTAGTGAGTACAACTTAAAAGAAAGTTGACTTGTTTGGGCTGTGCTTCGGCACAGCTCCAGCAGTGGATTGTTGAATTGGTTTTTTTGGGGAAGGAGATTAATTGAATGAATGATGCTTATGGCTTTTGGGCACGGTTGGATGCTGTAATTATGAGAAATGGGAAGAAGAATATGAAGGCTTTCTGTAAGGAAGCCGGTGTTCCTTACGAGACTATTGTAAACCAGAGAGTTCAGGGAAGATATCCGACAGTAGATGTGCTGAACAGGTTTACAGATATTGCTGACTTTTCTCTTGACTGGCTCATACTCGGAAAAGAGTACAGCTTTGAGAAGAATGTGCTTGATGCTGCAACCAGAATTAAGGCTACATGTGATAAGGAAATTAAATTACTTAAGAGCATGTCAATTTAACTGCTTTTAGTAATCTCTATTGTCTGCATATTGTTGTTTTTGATTCACTATTTTCTTACGTCTTAAGTAAATAATTATATTCAGATGAATTATGCATTTGAGTTACTATAGAACTTTGAGTTGGATGTCTTAGGTCCGCTGTTTCTATTTGTTCTCAAGTTTTTTACGTTCAGTAACAGGGTTGCAGACAGCAGGTTTGTTTTGACTTTACGGTGAAAAGTACAATTGGAAAATATACACTCTCAGAAACATCTGAATACATTCAACATGGCAGTGAAGCTATAATCAATTGCCTATACAGCCACAACAGTATCTTCTGTGCGCAGTATAAGTGTTACATGAAATGGAGTTCTTTTCCTATTTGCTTTGTCAGTAGTTTCTGCAGTCTGAGAGTATGATTTCAAGATCTACCGGTATCCTGACTCCTATAGAATGTGTTTTTCTATTATTTTACCTGTTCCCCTTCGAAAAGATTCTTTCAGGCAGCATCTTTGATCTGTACTGCATGTTGCTGACCTTGTATACGGTAATAAAGGCCTGAGGGTCAGTTTTACTCATGAAGCTCATAAGCTTCTGAAATTCACTCTTGTCCACTATTGTTATTATCTCATTATGCTCGTCCATATGGTAGGCCCCGATTGCCTTGTATATGGTAGCCCCGCTATGCAGCTCATGAAGTATATATTCTCTTATCTCTTCTTCAAACGGAGAGACAATGCAGACCCTTCTCTTTAAATTCTGGTCAAAGATGAAGTTGTCCACTACAAGGCCGTTGAAGTAGGTTCCAAGCACACTGATTATGACTGTCTTTGAGTCTGAAACCAGGGCAGAGGAGAAGGCTATGCAGAGGCCAGAAAGGAACAAGGCCCTTCCAAGGTCCGTGTGAAAGTATCTGTTTATGATCTTTGCAACTATATCAAGTCCGCCTGAAGAAGCGTTTCTGTTAAAGAGTATTGCAAGTCCAATGCTTACCGAAAATACATAACACACAGCATCAAGCACCTGGTCGTTTGTAAGGGATGTGAAGTCCGGGAAAATAATTTCAAAGAGTCCTATCAGCAGAGGCAGTAGTATGGATGTGTACACAGTCTTGTATCCGAACTCCAGCCCGCAGGTGAGAAATCCTGCAATCAGAAGAACAATATTGAGAATGAGTGTTATGGTTGAGACCTGAAGCGGAATGAAGTTCCTTAAGATTATTGCCAGACCTGAAATGCTGCTGATAGAGGCCCGGCTCGGGATAAGGAAAAAGAAGACGGCAGCAGCTATTATGGCTGTGGCAAAGGTAAGGATCAAAAGCTCTCTGGCTACGGTTGTGATTTTCATGTTGTGGTTATACTTCAAAGAGAAAGTATGTTCTAGTAGACAATGGTGCTTTTTATGGTATTTGCCACTGAGAATCTGTTTATATGAGTCTTGATAATATGCAATAATCATTAAGGTAAAAGGTCTTTTATTTTTCCTTTTTGTCAGTTACTATTGGGAAGCTGCAAACAGTTAGTAATTGCTAACTGTTTTTGAGGAGTTGTTATGAAAAAGTTTATTATTTTCCTTATTGTTCTCTTAACTGCATTTCTTGTTTTTGCAGAGGGTATAAAGGAAGCTTCTGATAAAATTGTTGATCTTTCATCCCTTAAGATTTCTTCCCCAACAGGTGCTCCTGCTCTGGGACTGGCTTCCATTGCCGCAGAAAATCCTGATCAGTACACATTCGTATCTGCTGAGACCATTACCGCTGAATTTGCAAATGCTTCATCAGACTTCATAGTTGCCCCGGTAAATGCCGGAGCCAAGCTTTACAAAATGGGTAAGTCAGACTA
>JAIKXP010000083.1 GCA_024684115.1 Sphaerochaetaceae bacterium
CAGAGGACAAGAACTGCCCGAACACAGCAGCAGCTGGAACAATCGAGTGCAAGTTCTGGGGTCTCGGCGGAGACGGAACAGTCGGTGCAAACAAGAACTCCATCAAGATCATCGGAGACTACACAGACAAGTACGTTCAGGCTTATTTCCAGTATGACATGCAACGAAGTCTGCCTTGTTGATGTAGTATGGGCTCTTGATTGGGCTGTCGCCGAATCTGAGGTGGCTGATTGTCACACCGCCGGTCTTCTTTGAGTCATACTGGAAATAAGCCTGTACGTACTTGTCTGTGTAGTCTCCGATAATCTTGATGGAGTTCTTGTTTGCACCGACTGTACCGTCTCCACCGAGACCCCAGAACTTACATTCGATTGTTCCCTTGGCAGCTGTGTTCGGGCAGTTCTTGTCCTCTTCGAGGCTGAGATGGGTAACATCATCAACAATACCGATTGTGAAGAATCTCTTCGGCTGGTCCTTCTTAAGCTCGTCATATACTGCGAAGACTGATGAAGGAGGAGTATCCTTGGAACCGAGACCGTATCTTCCGCCAATAACTGTTACACCCTGAAGACCTGCGTTTGCAACTGCTGTTACAACGTCCTGGTAGAGTGGCTCGCCCTGGCTGCCCGGCTCTTTTGTTCTGTCGAGAACTGCAACCTTCTTTGCTGTTGCAGGGATAGCTTCAAGAAGCTTCTCTGGAGCAAACGGTCTGAAAAGTCTGACCTTTACGAGACCGACCTTCTCGCCGTTAGCGTTGAGGTAGTCAATTACTTCTTCTGCAACGTCACAGATTGAACCCATGGCAATGATGACTCTGTCAGCATCTGCTGCGCCATAGTAGTTGAAGAGCTTGTAATCTGTTCCGAGCTTCTCGTTGATCTTGTCCATGTAGGATTCGACAACTGCAGGAAGTTCATCATAGTACTTGTTGCAAGCTTCTCTGTGCTGGAAGAAGATATCTCCGTTTTCATGAGAACCTCTCATGTGCGGATGATCCGGATTGAGAGCATGAGCTCTGAATTCCTCAACAGCCTTCATGTCACACATATCTTTAAGATCTGCGTAATCCCAAACTGCAATCTTCTGAATCTCGTGGCTGGTTCTGAAACCGTCAAAGAAGTTGATGAAAGGAACCTTACCTGTAAGAGCTGCAAGGTGAGCTACAGGAGCAAGGTCCATGACTTCCTGTACGTTTCCTTCACAGAGCATGGCAAAACCTGTCTGGCGGCAAGCCATAACGTCACTGTGGTCTCCGAAAATGTTCAGAGCATGTGTTGAAATGGTTCTTGCACTGACGTGGAAAACGCTTGGAAGCTGTTCAGCTGCAATCTTGTACATGTTCGGAATCATGAGGAGCAGGCCCTGGGAAGCTGTGTAAGTTGTTGTCAGAGCACCAGCTCCGAGAGAACCGTGAACAGCACCTGCGGCACCGGCTTCTGACTGCATTTCTACAACCTTTACCTGTGTTCCGAAAATGTTCTTCAATCCGTTAGCACTCCACTGGTCAACAAAGTCGGCCATTGGGCTGGACGGAGTAATAGGATAGATAGCTGCAACTTCTGAGAAAGCATAGCTTACATGTGCTGCGGCGTTGTTTCCATCCATTGATTTCATTTTGCGTTTAATCATGAAAACACCCCTAAAAGAATTTTTGTTCTTGTGCGACTAGCTATCTCGCACAATAGCTCATTCATTTTATAGCAATAACCCCGTAGAAACAACCAAAACCATAAATTTAGGCCTGTAAAAATGATTTTTTTCTCATCGGAGTCAACTGAAGGGAGTAAAAAGAGCAAGAGCTGCAGTCCTATGTACAGTTCAGACCACAGCTCTTTAAAGCAACAATTAATAACGGCCCTGTGTGTCTGGCCGGTATTTAAGATTTAATTAAGGAAATCAGAATCCCTGGTCACACATTGCGTCGGCAACCTTCTTGAAGCCGGCAATGTTTGCACCCTTTACGTAGTTAACGTAACCGTCTTTCTCTTTTCCTTCTCTGACGCAGGCTTCGAAAATATTCTTCATGATTGCATGAAGGTTTCTGTCTACTTCCGCTGCATCCCACTTGATATGCTGGGCATTCTGTGTCATTTCAAGACCGGAAGTGGCAACACCTCCGGCGTTAACTGCCTTACCAGGACCGAATGGAATTCTGGCCTTGTGGAATTCGGCTATGGCTTCAGGTGTGCAACCCATGTTTGAAACCTCGATTGCATACTTTACGCCGTTCTTTATGAGAAGCTTTGCATCTTCTCCGTTAAGTTCATTCTGAAGTGCGCATGTGAAGGCAATATCTACAGGAACTTCCCAGATCTTCTTTCCTGGAACGAACTTGCATCCGAACTTCTCTGCATATGGAGCAACAATGTTCTTGTTTGAAGCTCTGAGCTGGAGCATGAAGTCCCACTTCTCCGGTGTTCCTACTCCGTCTTCATCAACGATGTATCCGTCCGGTCCGGAAATGGCTATAACCTTGGCTCCGAGCTGGCTTGCCTTCATGGCTGAGCCCCATGCTACGTTTCCGAAACCTGAAATTGAAACTCTCTTACCCTCGAAGCTGTCTCCGTTGAGCTTGAGAACTTCGTTTGTGAAGTACATGGCTCCGAAGCCTGTTGCTTCAGGTCTGATGAGGGATCCGCCCCATGTCTGGCCCTTACCGGTAAGAACGCCGGTATTCTCGTTTCTGATCTTTCTCCACTGACCGTACATGTAACCGATTTCTCTTCCGCCAACACCGAGGTCTCCGGCAGGAACGTCTGTATCCGGACCGATATATTTCTGAAGTTCTGTCATAAAGGCTCTGCAGAAGCGCAGGATCTCTCTGTCTGACTTTCCAATAGGATCAAAGTCTGAACCGCCCTTTCCTCCGCCCATCGGGAGAGTTGTAAGGCTGTTCTTGAAAATCTGTTCAAAGCCGAGGAACTTAAGTGTTCCGAGTGTTACGTTTTTGGCAAATCTGAGTCCGCCCTTGTAAGGACCGATTGCGTTGTTGAACTGAACTCTGTAGCCGCGGTTTACCTGAATTTCATGGTTGTCATCTTCCCATTCTACCTTGAACTCATAAACGCGGTCCGGTTCTATGATTCTGTCGAGAATCTTGTTCTCGAGATATTTTGGATTGTTGTTAACTACGTCAATAACTGACTCGATAACTTCTCTTGAAGCCTGGATGAACTCCGGCTGGCCGGGGTTACGTCTCTCAACTTCTGCCATAAACTGATCTAAATTGTACATGTAATCCTCCGTTACAACTGCATTTATTTTTGCAGTAACAGTCTAAATCGATAAAAAAATAGCTGTCAACGCTTTTTTTGCATAGGACAAAGATTTCTAGCTAAAATTGATGTATAAATCAATCTTTATACAAAATATTGAGGGAAAGTCAAGTTTTTGCGAAAAAACTAAACTTATACCCTGAAATAACCCCATACAGGGTCACAGGAAGAAGGAACCGGAGCGGACACTTCTATCTTTTCTCCCGAAACAGGATGGATAAAGCTGCATTTTCTCGAGTGCAGGCAGATTCCACCGTCTGCATTTGAGCGCGGGAAGCCGTATTTGAGGTCTCCCTTTATGTGCACCCCGCAGGCTGCGAGCTGGGCCCTAATCTGATGGTGTCTGCCGGTAAGGAGGCGGATCTGAAGAAGAGTGTACCTTTCGGAACGGGCAAGTTCAGTGTACTCCAGTCTGGCTTCCTGGGCGCCCTGGCGGGGACTTATGTAGGCAAAGCTCTTGTTCTTCTCGCTATTCCTTATAATATAGTGGACCAGACGGCCTTCTTCCCTGTCCAGGCCTCTGTCGGTGACGGCCCAGTAGACCTTGTCCACGTCACCCTTTCTGAAGAGGTCGTTCATGCGGATGAGGGCTTTTTCGGTGCGGCAGAAGATAACTATTCCGCTTGTGGGGCGGTCAAGGCGGTGGGGAATTCCAAGATAAACGTTGCCTGGCTTGTTGTATTTCTCTTTAAGATAAAGCTTTACGTCGTCTGCAAGGCACCTGTCCCCGCTCTTGTCCTTCTGAACAATTTCTCCGGGGAGCTTGTTTATGATAATAAGATGGTTGTCTTCGTAGAGAACCCTCTCTTCAAGTCCTGCTCCGCCACTGCGGGCCTGAGGAGCCCTGTTTTTCTTTATAAGTACTGCCTTCTCTTCGCTCATAGTTTTCAAAGGTCGAAAAGACCCGGCTCCTCTTCTTCTTTTTCAGCTCCGGCATGCTTTCCTGTGCGCTTTCTCAGCTCGGAAGACTTACTTTCAGAGATTTTCTCCGTCTCTTCCCTCTCCTGCTGAGCTATCTTCTCAGCTTCCTTCTCAAGAAGCTCTGAAGACCTTGCCTCTACGGGTGAAACAGCCCCAGCCCCGAGGCCGCTTCCTGACCCGAGGTCGCTTCTGGCCCCGGAGTCTCCAGCCCCAAAGCCGTTTCCTGAGTCTTCATCATCTTCTGTATCAGTTGCCGGCTTTTTCTCTTCAGGCCTTGCCTTTATTCCCTTGATTCTCATGGATGCAACTTCACGTCTTGAAAGAAGCACTCCGCCGGCCTTTGCACCGCGGACCCTGAAGTCGCTGAAGTAGACCACGCCTTCCTTGTTTCTCACAGCTCCCTTGAAGGTTATTGTGACCTCTGCCTCAGGCAGGGTTGAGAGCTTTCTTAATATGTTGTCCTCTGGGTTGGGGAGGAACTCGTAAGGCTTGTTCATAATGAAGCCGCTGTTGAACACGGCCCTCTTTATGAAGGTCTTCTTTGTGGATTTCTCCTGATAGATTGCAGTAAAGATAATGTTTTCCAGTATATCCTTGTCCGCAAGACCTATATAAACAATGTCCTTTCCGACAAACGTCTTTTCGCTCACCGGGTTGCAGTAGTAAGTGCCCTTCTTGTTGATTACGAGGATTCTGTCAAACTCTGAAACCTTTTCAACGGAGGTTCCAGTCTTGACGGCTGTTCCGAGGTATCCGGTGCTCTCGTCATACCTTAAGTCCAGATCCCTCTTTGCGACTTCCTTCACCGTGATGGTGTCAAAGCCGGCAATCTTTGTCTTTCTGACATGCTCAGGGACATCGAGATCCTTGCGGATCTCCGTAAGGGTCTTGACTGCGTACTGCTTCAGGTGTGAGAGGTTGTACTCGCACTTCTTTATGTCTGCGTTTATCTGGTCTATCTCGTCCAGGTTTTTCTGAATGTCAAAGAGGGAAATTCTGCGGATTGGGATCTTCAGGAGGTGCTCTACGTCTTCCCCGCTTATCTCCCTGACAAGCTCGTCCTTATAGGGCGCAAAGCCTGTGATTACCGCTTCAACCACGGCTTCCTGGGTGCGCTTCTGCTCTATTCTCTTGTAGATGCGCTCCTCAATGAAGATACGCTCCAGCGTGCGTGTGTGAAGCCTGTCGTAGAGGTGGCCCCTCTCAACCTCGAGCTCGGCCTTGCTGACCTTTATAAGGTGGTCTGCGTGGTAGCGTATTATGTCGGAGACCGTAGTCACGTGCGGCATCTTATCCTTTATGACAAGACAATTTACGGAAATCTTCTGCTCGCACAGAGTGTAGGCGTAAAGCGCGTCAACAAGGTCTGCCGTGTAGGTGCCTTTGCTGAGGTAAATCTCTATATTAACCTTGTCCGCCGTGAAGTCATTTATCTGGGAGACCTTGAGCTTACCCTTCTTGGCAGCCTCATCTATGCTCCTGATCATGGACTCCGAATCAACTCCGAACGGCAGCTCCTCAATCACAATCTTCTTGGGGTTCGACACATCAAGCTTTGCCCTGACAGCCACACTGCCCAAGCCGTCCTGATAGTCTGACACGTCCATGATTCCGCCGCCCGGAAAGTCCGGATAGAGCTTGAAATCCTCTCCTTTGATCGCCGCAATCTGCGCATCGATTACCTCCAGCGCATTATGGGGCAGAATCTTTGTACTCATGCCTACGGCGATGCCCTCTGTCCCCTGGATCAGTACCACCGGTATCTTTGCAGGGAACACCACCGGTTCCTTTCCCCGTCCGTCGTAGGATTCTACATATTCCGTTATTTCAGGATTGTAGAGTACCTTCTTTGCAAAAGGCAGAAGGCGGCACTCAATGTATCTTGCGGCAGCTGCGGAGTCTCCCGTCATGAAGTTTCCGTAGTTACCCTGCTTGTCAATGAACAGGTCGCAGTTTGCCAGGTTTACCAGGGCTGTATAAATTGAGGAATCTCCATGCGGATGGTAGTGCATGGTAGAACCGACCACGTTTGCAACCTTGTGAAACCTTCCGTCATCCATCTCGATAAGGGTGTGGAGTATTCTTCTCTGAACCGGCTTAAGTCCGTCTTCAATATCCGGAATGGCCCTGTCCTTGATGACGTATGAGGCATATTCAATAAAACTCTGTCTGTATATTTCCTTTGCGTTTGCCATTCCGTCCCCTTATACCAGATTTTCCATGATGAAGTCCCTTCTCTCAGGGGTGTTGTTTCCCATGTAGAAGTTCATGGTCTTCCTGGCCTCTGCCAGGCTGTCAATGGACACAGGAATTAGCCTCATGTCCTCCCCAATGAACTGACCGAACTCCTTTGCGCTTATCTCTCCAAGTCCCTTGAATCTGGTAACCTCGGAGCCCTTGATCTGCTTCATCATGTTGTCCCTTTCCTGCTCGCTGTAGCAGTAGGTTGTAACACTCTTGTTTCTTACCCTGAAGAGCGGAGTATCAAGAATCCAGACCCTGCCGGCCTTAATCAGCTCTTCAAAATAGCTCAGGAAGTAGGTCAGAAGAAGGATTCTTATGTGATAGCCGTCAATATCCGCATCGGTAGCAAATATGACCTTTCCGTACCTCAGTCCTTCAATTCCGTTCTCAATTCCCAGCGCTGCCATAACGTTGTAGAGCTCCGCGTTCTTGTACATTTCGCTCATGCTCTTGCCGTTAACATTAAGAGGCTTTCCCCTGAGGCTGAAAACCGCCTGAGTCATGACGTCTCTTGCCGTGTTGAGCGTGCCGGAGGCTGAATCACCCTCGGTGAGGAAGATCATGGACCTTTCCCCCATGTCCGCATGTGCTCCGCCCTGGCCCAGGTGGAACTTGCAGTCCTTGAGTTTCGGAATGTTTATGGAAATCTTCCTGGCGTTTTCCTTCGCTATCTTCTTTACTTCCGAGAGCTTCTTTCTGATGGTCTCGTTGGTAATTATCTTCTCGTTTAATTTCTGTGCATCTTCCGGGTTCTTGTAGAGGAACTCAACAACAGCCTCTTTGACCTCATCAATGATCGGTCCCCTGATTTCAGTGTTTCCGAGCTTGTTCTTGGTCTGGCTTTCAAAGACCGGTGTCTGCACCTTTATTGATATGGCTCCGACTATTCCTTCCCTTACATCCTGCGGGCTCCAGGTCTTCTTGAAAAATTCGTTTATACCCTTGAGCACGCCTTCCTTGAAGGCTGCCTGGTGTGTTCCTCCGTCTGAGGTGTACTGTCCGTTTACGTAGGAGAAGTAGTTCTCGCCGCTGAACTCTCTTGTGTGGGTGAAGGCAAACTCGAGCATCTTGCTCTTGTGGTGGACCATTGAGTAGATTCCGTTGTCCTCAACTTCCTTCTCAAGAAGGTCCAGCAGTCCGTGCTGACTCTTAAAGAGCCTCTTGTTGTAGTCAATTGTAAGTCCGGTGTTGAGGTAGCAGTAGTTCTCCATCCTGCTGATTATGTAGTCATCATTGAAAGAGTACTTTCCGAAAGCTTCCTCATCCGGGATGAACTCGGTCAGTGTTCCGTCCGGCTCGTCGGTCTTTCCCCTGTTTTCCTTCTTGAGAATTCCCTTTTCAAACCAGGCTTCTACGAACTCGCCGCCCCTGAAGCTCTTTACATGGAACCATGAGCTTAGGGCGTTTACGGCCTTGGTACCTACTCCGTTAAGTCCGACAGAGAACTGGAATACGCTGTCATTGTACTTGGCTCCGGTGTTGATCTCTGAAACGCAGTCAATTACCTTTCCGAGCGGAATTCCTCTTCCAAGGTCCCTGACCGACACCTTCTTATCTTCCCTTCTTACAGTAATCCTGTTTCCGCAACCCATTATGAATTCGTCTATGCTGTTGTCAATTACTTCCTTCATAAGGATATAGATGCCGTCATCCGTATGGGAGCCGTCTCCAAGACGGCCAATGTACATACCGGGCCTGAGCCTGATGTGCTCAAGCGCAGACATGTGTAAAACAGAGTCATCCGTATATTCTGTTCTTGCTGGATTATTGTTCTGAGTAGTGGCCATAGCGCTATTCTAACAAAATAATTGCTTTTTTTAAACAATTCTTTTTTGCACAAACCCTAAATCTGTGGTTCTCTGCGCATTTTCTCCACTATATGTCCGCTTTTTACCCCTGAACAGTAGCCAGTCCGCCCCTCGATGTTTCCTTGAAAATATAGGGCAATGCCTCTCCCGTTTCCATCATGACCTGGATTACATTGTCCAGTGAAACACGGTGGCGTCCGTCTGAGAGAAGTGAGTACGTTGCATGGTTTAGTGCCCTCATGGTAGCCATGGCGTTTCTCTCAATGCACGGTATCTGCACCAGTCCCAACATGGGGTCACAGGTCAGTCCCAGATGGTGCTCAAGTCCCATTTCTGCAGCATATTCTATCTGGTAGATTGAACCTCCGAGCAGGTATGCAGCTCCGGCACTTGCCATGGCGCATGCTACTCCGACTTCTCCCTGACAGCCAACCTCAGCTCCTGAGATTGATCCGTTGTGCTTACATACGTTTCCGACTATTCCTGCGGTAAGCAGGGCCCTGAGCATTTTGACTCTCGGTATTCTGTATGTTTCCTGAAGGTAGTAAAGAACTCCCGGTACAACTCCGCAGGATCCGCAGGTCGGGGCAGTTACAATCTTTCCGCCGGCTGCGTTTTCTTCTGAAACAGCAAGGGCGTAGCTTATGGCCTTGGCCGTGTATCCGAGCGGTCCGGAGAAGTCCTGGGCCTGTGTGAAATAGGAGCAGGCCTTACGTGGAAGCTTAAGTCCTCCCTTAAGAACTCCTTCAGCAAGAAGTCCCCTCTTTACGGCCTTTTCCATGATGGTCCAGATTTCCTCCATGTAGTCGAGAATCTCTTCTCCCTCGTACTTTATGGCAAGCTCCCAGATCTGGCAGCCTTCCCTGTCGCAGTAACGAAGTATCTTGTTCATGTGGGACAGCAGTGACGGATAGACCTCTTTTGCCTTTGAGCCGAAGTTCTCCTCCGTCTGTATCTTTCCGCCGCCTACAGAGTAGTAGGTGTCCTGTCCGACCTGATTGCCTTTTTTATCATAGGCAGTAAGCGTGAGTGCATTCGGATGGAGGGGCTTGATTACGTCCGGACTCCAGAGAATCTCAACCTTTCTGTCTCCGAAAACGGAGAGTATGGCGTCATCCGTAAGGTGGCCTTTTCCTGTTGCTGCGAGACTTCCGAACAGTTCGCATACATATCTGTCAGCTTCCGGGAACCTTGCATAAAAGTCCTTGGCGGCCTTTCTGGGCCCCATTGTATGACTGGAAGACGGTCCGTGACCATATCTGTACAACTCTCTTAACGATTCCATAAACACCCCTCTTTCCTGTTGTCTTTTAAAATCATAGCCCCAAAACACTCTGCCCTCAACCCTCATTTATTGAGAGCACAGTGCCGGTCTGAACAGGCATGCGCTGTTTCCGTCCGGCTCACACACTATCTTCATCTCCAGTCCCATCTCGCTTCCGTAGTACCTGTACACCCCGGGGCTCAGGTTCATCTCCGGCAGGCTCCCGTCCGTAACGGTAATCCTTCCTTCCCCTTCTCTTTCTGAAATCCAGATTCCGTCCTGCACGGAAAATGGCCCGACTTCAAAAAGAGTTCCCTTTACCACGGAGCGCGAAGAGAGGTTCCCGTTTAAAACAGAGGAAACAAGTATCTGGGTATCCAGATAAAAGAGGCTCTCAGCCTTCTCCCTGCACACTTTTACAAGCTCCTCCCAGTTGATCCTGCTGCTCACCTCCCGGTCCAGATACATGAATATGTCGGAAAGAAAACCCTCCTCCTGGCTTAAGACCACAGCCTGAGGAACTTTAAGAGGCGAAAATGCCGTGCCGAAGCACATGAGCTCCCCAAGCGGATAGGCGCAGATATAGGTTGTTCCCGAGGGGTAAACATCTATTGTTATCTCCCTCTTTGTGGAAGGAACATGCAGCACGTGCTCTCCCTTCCCGTCCAGCCACACAAGGGTGTACCACACACTGGCCGCCGAATATTTCTCCCACGGATGCTCTGGAATTATT
>JAIKXP010000037.1 GCA_024684115.1 Sphaerochaetaceae bacterium
GGGCCCATACAGAAGAGGCCCTTTTCTACTGCAAGCTCCTTCATCTTTCTCTCATCTTCAAGAGGAACATTGTTACTGAAAACAACGCAGTGAAGTCCTGCGTTAAGAGCCTTCACGGTTTCAGAGAGTGCATATTCACCAGGTACTGCTATCTGGCATATATTTGCCTCGGGGCAGGCCTTGAGGGCGTCCAGAGTATCCCTGTAGGTCTCTTCATCTCCCTCCTTGCTCTTCTCAATCTCTTCTTCAAGCTTTACCATGGCCTTTTCAAAGACCTCTTCTGACTCACACTTTGCAGCAATCAGGAAGTCTGATTCCTTGAGTGAAGAAAGTTCTTCAGTGAGCATGCCGTTCTTTTCAAGGTCGCTTTTCATGGAAGGCTTTGCCATTCCGGCAAAACCCATTTCAATTCCTTCAAGATTATTCAGCACTGAAGTCATGTAAAGGGTTTCAAGAGAATCTGCATATCTGTTTTTTTCTATTCTTGTAAAAACTGCCATCTTTTACTCCTCCACACTTATTCCCATGCTCTCAGCCAGGCCCAGAACGGCCTTTTTGAAGCAGTCAACAGGAAGCTCCGCAGCACCGGCTCCAGCCTGCCCGCCTACCTTGAGTCCGGATCCGCCGTGACTTATGGGAAGCACGTTGTATCCGACAACCTTTCTTACATCAACTCCAACAGGCTGTCCCCTGTATTCATCCCAGGGCACAGGTGCAAACTTATGTTCGCCGAGAGAGACCTTTCTGGCCTTTTCCGTGCGGCTTACAGCCTCCCTGAAAGAGGCTCCTGTAAGTTTCATGTACATGGGGCCTGCTATGGCACACATGCCTCCGAAACCGAAGACTTCGGTAACACAGCTGTCTCCCATGTATCTGAGCATGTCAGCTTTTGTATAGGTGGGCTTGAGCATGGTTCCCTCAATATATGGAGCCTGGGTTACATACCATCTGTTTCCGGTTCCTGCTACCTGGATTCCGAAGTCTTCTCCGTTTCCACCCATGGCAACCATAACTGAAGAGTCCTTAACCTTCTTGGCGCTGTCAATTACAGCCAGGGCTCCGGCCATGACCGGGTTGAGGAAGAATCTGTCATTTGCAAGGAAGGCCTTGATTACCTCTTTATCATCACAGGTATCAATCAGATAGGGTGCAAGGGTGAGTGCACAGCACATGGAGCCTGCCGGCTGTCTGTTGTGGTTCTCATCTCCCATTCCGGCTGTCTTTGAAAGAATATTCTTTACATCTATTCCTCCGCTGCAGCGCACAGCCTTTCCAAGTGCCGGTCCGTAGACCTTATCAAAATAAGTGAGGTCCTTCTCTACTTCTTCATCATACAGTCCCCACCTGAGAACCTTCGGGTTCGGACCCGGATGAGGGGTGCTGAAGCCCTTTCCGCCGCTGTGTCTGTCTAAGACAACAATTACCGGCATGGAAGCGGACATGACCATGGCTGCAGCACAGCCGCAGTGGTAGTCCTGGGCAGGAGCAATCTCAATTTCTCCCTTAAGTACTTTCTCCCACGCTTCTTCAACATTTGAAGCCAGACCCTCGTGTACTGCTGCCCCGCTTATTGAATTCTTAAGCGGGAAAACTATATGTTCCTTATCAATTGGTGGACCCGGATGAAGGATTAGATTTTTCTTCATTCCAGGTACAACACTGATTGCAGGCTGTACGTCAGTCCACACAAGATCAGCGTTAAGAAAAATGTCCATGACTTTTTCGTTTGCGCTGTTAATTCTCTCTTCAATCGTCATAATCAACTCCTAGTCGAGAATGACTCCTGCTTCAAGCAGGGCTTCTCTGAGTTTTTTATATTCAAGTTCCCTTGTTTTACTGTTGTCCCTGGCACAGAGTGCTGCTGCAATTCCGGCAGCTTCTCCCATCTCCATACAGCAGACAGTGTTTCTGGTGGACATGTGGGCTTTCAGATCAAGGGTAACGGCTCTTCCTGTTACAAAGAGGTTGTCAGCTCCAACCGGAAGAATCATTCTGTAAGGCAGACCGTAGAAACCAGGCTCTGCACAGAAGAGCTCCTCATGTTTCGGAGCAAGGTCGTGGAAGGCATAAAGGCCTATCTCATCCGGAAATCTCTTTGCAGATGAAATATCTTCCTGAGTTATCATGTAATCGCAGATGGTAATCCGGCTTGCCCTCACCCCGAGCTGGACAGAAGCCCAGTTCACATATGAGTTCTCAAAGCCCGGAACTTCCTTTTTAAGTGTATTTGCCATCTTCATGATTCCACAGCGCATCTTCATCTCGGCAAGGCTCAGATCAGATGCGTTTGTACCGTCAATCTTCGGGGCCTTTGAGTTGTTTATGTAGGTGGCCTCTCCGTCATGAATACTCTGGAAGGAGGTAAAGAAGTTTATAGGAAGGGCGCACATGCCGGGGTACCTGTCCGGTTTCATTACATGGGCAAAGGAGTACCTCTGTATGCCGAGTTTTCCATCAGCAGCTTCAACAGGTGCAGAGATGGGTCTGAAGGCCCCGTCATTTTCCTGAACAGCCTTCCCAAAGTCAATTCCGGCCATTCCGAATACAAGTCCGGTGGGTCCTCCACAGACCTTATCATAGTCCTGCCAGAGCTCCTTCTGCTCAAGACCTGCGCGCCTTGCAAGGTCTCCGTCTCCGGTTGCATCTATGTACTGGGAAGCAACAACTGCAGACCTGCCGTCCTTGTTCTCAATCATGACAGCCTTAATAAGGCCGTCTTCAAAAACAACGTCACTCATGTAGGTCTGAAGAAGAACTTTTACTCCGGCCTCCATGAGCATTTCAGAAGCAACTGCTTTAAGTGCTTCGTGGTCGGCCATGAACCTGTAGGAGGTTCTGTAGTGATCACCTTTTATAAAGGAGAACCCTGTAGAATTTCCTGCAGCTTCAAGCCTCTGAGCCAGCTCATAGGCAAGCCCTCCAGAGATTCTTCTGGATTCTTTCTTTCCGGGAATTTCCTGAGAATAGTAGGCGTTAAAGCCTATTCCGCCGTTAGTAAGGGTACCGCCCGGGACCGGAAGCTTCTCAACAAGGAGAACCCTGGCTCCGGCCCTGGCAGCCGCCGTTGCGGCTATGAAGCCGGCAGTGCCAGCTCCAGCCACAAATACGTCGGTTTCTATTACTGGCAGTTTTCTCGCTGGTTCAGTATAGAATTTTTCCATAATTATTTGTTTTTCATTGTGCAGCTTATGTCACCGAGCTTTGTTCCGTTCTGTGCATATGTGAACTGAACGCTTCTATCAACAATAGCTGATTCGATTGTTCCTGCCTTCTCGCAGACAAATGTGTACTTGTGGGCAGAGTTAACTGTCCATGTTCCCTTATCAATTTCCATTGACTGGCCGAAGATAGCTGCAGTAACTGTAAATGTACCGTCGCTGAGACAGTCAAGAGTAATAGTTGCATCTTTGCCGTAAGCTGCAATAAGAACTGTTCCTTCGAATGACTGTGTGACTGTTACAGACGGAGCCGGTACTGACATGGCAATAGGATTCTCTCCCTTTGCTGTGTAGACAGCTGTCTTCTTGTCTGCAGAAACTACGAGAGTTGCAGGTGTATCTGTCTTGTCGTTCGGTGTGAAGGCAAAGCTTGTTGAACCGTCAGCCTGAGCTGTTGCTTCCCAAGTTCCTTCGATCATGGCTGCAACAAGGTCTGTGTAGGTGTGGTTGTGGTTTACCTGGACTGTAGAAGTTACATCTTCGTCAGCTACAAACTCGTAGACAGGCTGTGGAACTTCACCGGCTACTGCGCTGTCAAACTTTCCTGTGTTCTTCTCGTAGAAGAAAGGTGCTGAACCTGTAGAATAGATGATAGCCTTAGTCTTGTCCTGACCGTTAATGACTCTCTCTCCATCAAAGCCAAGGCTTCCGGTTACGTTTCCGTCCCAGTCATAAAGAACGATTGTGTAAGGAGCTGTTCCTTCAATTGGTACACCATCTTCTGCCTGTTCTGTAGCTCTGTCCTTAAATGCCTTGTAAGCATACTCTCTTTCAATCAGGTTATATCTGCCTGCAAAGTTCTGTCTGTTGTTTGAGAAACCTGCATAGTATACCTTTCCGAATGTAGGATCTTCGTCGTAGAAGTGGAAGAAGAAAGTAAAGTCTCCATAACCTTCTGCGCTGAATCCATAGCACCAGTAATCAGCTGTAAGCTTCTCATCAATTGTGAGCTCCTTGACCGGTTCTGGAGCCGGTGCCGGTTCAGCAGCCTTTTCCTCGACTGCTGGAGCTGCTGCTGTTGTTTCAGTTGCAGCTGCAGTTGTTGTGGTTTCTGTCTTCTTTGCACATGAAGAAAGTCCCATGACCAGAACAAGTGCAATGATCATAAACAGTGCAAAATAATTTTTTTTCATATAATCCTCCAAATAAGATTTTTATATCAACCCTTCTCAGCACCCTGAGCCATACCCTTCTCAAGTCTCTTGATGAAGAGCGGGAAGCACATGATGAGCGGGATTGTTGCTATAGCGATAACACAATACTGAACAAGGTATCTTGAGTAGTTCGGGTTGGACCAGTTCATGAACTCTGCGTTATTTGCAACAAGCTCTCTGATCCAAAGCTGTAACGGCCACTTTGTCTTGTCTGACGGAACATAGATGGCTGCTGACAGCCAGGCATTCCATGCAATGATCGCCGTGTTGACAATTGTTACAAGTATGTAGCTGAAGCACTGCGGGAGCATGATCTGAAAGATAACCCTCAGGTGTCCGGCTCCGTCAATTCTTGCAGCTTCAACTGTTGACTGCGGTACAGACTCAAAGGCCTTTATACTCATGATGATAAATGATGCGTTTGTACAGTGAGGCAGGATGAGTGCCCATCTTGTACCTACCATTCCCAGGCTCTTACAGACCATGTAGAGAGGAACTGTTCCACCGGAGAAGATCATGGTGAAAACAACAAAGGCTGTGAGAGGACTCTTAAGCTTTGTCTTTCTGCTCAGTACATAACCGGCAAGAATATTCAGCACGGTACCGAAGGCAACGTTACCGAGAACATAGATGATTGTGTTCAGGTAACCCATCATGATACTGCTGTCCCTCAATGTCAGGCCGTAACCTTCCAGGGAAATGCCGCCTACAGGAAGAAGAACAAGTCCTTCATGCTGCATGAGGCTCTTGCCATCTGAAATGGAACTGATCAGACAGTGCCAGAGCGGTACAACACATACAAAGGCAACAAGGGCCATTACAAGTATAAGGATTACGTCTACTACTTTTTCACCGCGTGAATGGGTTTCAACCATTCCGCTTTTTAAAACTACGTTGTTTTTCATGGCGTACTCCTTAAATAAGACTTGAGCCTGCGGCCTTTCTGCTTATCTTGTTGGAAATAACGAGAAGCAGGGTTCCGATTACAGACTGGAACAGACCGGATGCGGTTGAAACACCGTAGTTGATCTGAGATCCGAAGGCCATACGGTAGGTGTAGGTGTAAAGTACGTCTGCCGTATCATACGTCATTGGCATGTACAGGAGGAGGATCTTGTCAAATCCTGTTCTGAAGACAAGACCTATTCTCATGATGAACATGACCAGAATAAGCGGCAGGACGGTCGGGAAGGTAATCTTCCACATTCTCTGCCATCTTGAAGCGCCGTCCATGGCTGCGGCTTCATGAAGATCCTGGCTTACGTTGGCAATAGCCGCCATGTATATGATGGCGCCCCATCCCATACCCTGCCAGACACCGAGGAAGGTGTTAATCAGCCAGAATACCGGTATATTCGGGTTTGCAAGCCAGTTCTGTTTATCAAAACCGAACCACGAGAGGACCATGGTCAGGGCACCTGTACTGTTAAGGAATTCTGTTGCAAGAGAACAGACAACCGTTGCAGAAACAAAGTACGGCATGTAACTCATGATCTGAACCGATCTCTTGAAGTGCTTCATCTTTACTTCAGAGAGAAGAAGTGCAAATAGAACAGGAGCTGCAAATCCGACCGTAAGGTTCAAAAATGCCATGGCTGTCGTGTTCCTGAGAACTTTCCAGAATGTATCTCCCGTGAAAAGTTCCCTGAAGTTCGCAAGCCCTACCCACTGACTGCCGAAGAATCCTCTTGAAGGTTTGAAGTTTTCAAAAGCCATGATGAGACCGAACATGGGAAAATAATGGAAAACCAGGAAGTAGACAAGCACGGGAATAAATAAAACATAAATAAACCAGTTATGCTTTAAATCGTACTTCCAGGTTTCATTTCTCAGTACGGTTCTGTTGGGATCTTTCTTTTTCCCAAACATATTTACCTCCTGTTTACTTTACTGAGTCAAATATTCTCTGATAGATGTTTGTAATCTTGTTGGGAGAATACTTGTTGAGCATCTTGCAGTAGTTGTCCCAGTCTTTTCCGTTGACATCCAGGTCTCCCGTGATGAACTTAGGAATGTTCTGTGACATGTATGTATCTACGTTTGAATAGACCTTTGAGTAGGTGGCAGCTTCATCAGATGTGAACTGATTCTGAAGTGCCTTATCAATGTAGCCTGTGTTGTAGTAGTAGTCCCACTGAGCCATGTTGTACAGGGCACACTTTGTGTAGCTTTCGTTAAGTGCAGGTACAAATCCCGGAGAATAGTAACCTGTGGTAATTCTCTTTGCAGCCATGGCTGAAGCAAGGTCATTGTCATCAATGAGCTTTGCATCTCTGTGGTAGGCTATTTTTCCGTCAGAGAGGTACTCTCTGTGGTATGAACCGTTGTCCAGGTTGTACTTTGCGTAGGTTGGATCCTGAAGTATATCATTCTGTTCCTTTGTCAAACCGAAAGCGAGGAAGGCTCCGCCCTCTTCAGAATACAGGTAGTCAAGAAATGAAAGGATGGTCTTAAGCTCTTCTTCAGTAGCCTTCTTAGAAACGCAGAGGTTACCTCTTAAGTGTGAGTACTGGTAGAGTGAGTACGGCTCATTGTTCTTAACTGCATCTGAACCGTAAACATCATTGATAGCCGGTCTTGCACCGTAAACCATAATTCCCTCGGTGAGCTTGTCTCCGTTGTCCATCTGTCCGCCGGAGTTTCCGCGTCTTCCGACAAAGGCTCCAATCTTTCCGCTGTTGATCTTGGCTGATTCAATTGCATAGACCTGGTCAGCTGTGTGCTCGGCAAAATTCTTGTCCAGCCAGCCCTTCTTATACCAGGCATTCATCATCTGAAGGTATGTCTTCATGGCTTCCGTGTCACCGCCGAACTGTGCGTTTCCACTCTTGTCTCTGAACCACATAGGAGTTCCGCCGCCAAATGCAGAGTCAAATCCGCCACCGGATTCAGCATAGCCCTTGAACAGAATTGAAATACAGTAACCGTCTGTAATTCCAAGATCCTTCATGGCCACATCAAAAATACCGAACATCCACTCCCAGTCACTGATGTACACAGGGTCGGTGTTGCCGCTTGGGAATACTACATCATCATAGTATGTGTTGTAGTCATTCGGGTCTGTGTAGCCATATGTAAACTTTTCCCCGGTCTTCGGATTTGTTCCATACTTTGCAACCCAGTCACGTCTGTAGTTAAGACCCATGAAGTTTCCGAGTGTTTCATTTGTAATTGCATACAGTGAAATAACTTTCTTTTCTCCGTCTACTGAGTTGTAAACATAAGGAGTAAGGGAAGCATCATTTTTTACTATATTAAGATAGTTAGGCATGTACTCTTCCATGTACGGAGTAAGATCCCAGATGACGCCGTCAGTGAGAAGTTCTTCAGGGCTTGAAGTACAGTAACTCATATCAAAGATCTTCGGATAATCCTCAGTCATGATAAGAGTGTTAAAGTTATCTCTTTCAGATCCTGAGATAGGAATCTGGAATTTGATATCGACCTTCTTTCCGTTGTATTCCTTTGTTTCAAGAAAACGGATTGCAGGGTTTTCATCATAAGACATGTAATAGGTTGAATCTTCTCCCTTTGGGATCCACCAGCTGACTTCAACAGTTTCTGATGATTTTGAAGAACCCCCTCCACAGGAAACAAAGCAGACTAAAGCTGCCAGAACAATCAACAAAAAACCGACTTTTTTCATCTCTTCCTCCTAGATTATTTGTCAATTACTATTTCTTCAAAGAATCCAAGTTCCTTTACCGTGATTCTCAATTTTCCATTTATTAATTCACCGCTGCAGTTATCCTTGCAGACCAGTGACTTCATACTGAAATCTCCCTGCCATGGTATTTCTACAACAGCGTCCCTTATCGTTACCGGAGAAAAGAAACTGTTTCCGAAGTGTCCGCTGCCGTTAACAAGACAGACAAGGGTACTATCCCCGCTTCTGCCAAGGGTAACTTCAACCATGGGACTCAGATCCACGCCAATTCCGCAGGCCCCGGCATAACGGGTCAAAACTCCCTTCATAAATTCAAACCAGATGTCGTAACCTTCTGAGTAGTATAGACTTCCGGCTTTCCACGGGATGAAGATGGCCCGCCCGCCACCGAACTCATTTAAATACATGCCAAAGCTTTCTGTGCACTCTTCCTGAACATAACAGACCTCAGGAGGTCCGAACTTCTGGGCAGGCATGACGGGGAATAAAGGAGAAGCAGTTGATAAACTGCACTTAAGGCATGAGTCTCCAACAGGAACCACTTTCTCATCCGGGCATCTGAAATAGGCACCATAGGCTTCAGTTTCAGGTCCGACAGAACCCAGTCCCAGAAGATTGAGGAAGGCCTGATCTCTTGCTGGAACCTTAGCTGAGCAGAGAACTGCAGCACCCTTCTTTACATAAGAAGAGAGAGCCTCTGTTACCTGAGGCGGCAGTGAA
>JAIKXP010000042.1 GCA_024684115.1 Sphaerochaetaceae bacterium
TCTTTTCTCCATATGATTTATCATTGACGCCAGATAACCTGCGCCAAAGCCGTTGTCAATGTTCACCACACTGACGCCGCTTGAACAGGAATTAAGCATGCTTAACAGGGCGGACAGTCCGTTGAAGGAGGCGCCGTATCCGACAGAGGTCGGAACGGCTATTACCGGACAGTCAACAAGTCCTCCGAGAACAGAGGCCAGGGCACCCTCCATGCCGGCTATTGCAATTACAACGGAGGCTGACTGAAGCTCTTCAAGATGGGACAAAAGCCTGTGCAGGCCTGCAACTCCAACGTCGTAGAGTCTTACAACTTCGTTGCCGTAGCTTTCAGCCGTAACGGCTGCTTCTTCAGCCACAGGAATGTCGCTTGTGCCGCCGGTGGCAACCACAATCTTACCCATTCCGTCCTTCTCAGGCATCTGCCCGACTATTCCAATCCCCGCTTCCTTAAAGTATGTGAAACCGGGAAGTACTTTAAGGGAAAGGGCTTTCTCATCATCAAGACGGGTGATGAGAATACAGGAGTTACCCTTATCCGAGAGGGCACGGCTTATGCTTATAATCTGTTCAGAAGTCTTCCCTGCCCCGTAGATTACTTCACACTGGCCCTGCCTCAGCTTTCTGTGGTGGTCCACATTTGCAAAACCGAGGTCTTCAAACGGGCTGGACTTAAGATGAGTTAAAGCTTCATCTACCGAAACCTTTCCGCTCTTTACATCTTCAAGAAGCCTTCTGTATTCACTGTTCATTTCTGCCCTCCATATCCAAAAGGACGCCTTTGTAGTACTTACAAAGCTCTCTGTTTATCACTTCACGGCTGTCACAGAGCCTGTTAAAATCGCTCTGCAGCACCTGTATTCTTGCATATCCGTTAAAATAGCGCACCCGAAAATCCTTAAAGCCCAGAGAAAAGAGAAAAGCTTCAGCCTTCTCAGTGCATTCAAGTTTCTCTTCTGTTATCTCTTCTCCTGTGGGAATTCTGGTGGCAAGGCAGGCATAGGCACCTTTGTTCCATGTAAAGAGTCCGGCCTCCCTGGACCTTTCCCGGATCATGGCCTTTGTAAGACCGCAGAGCCTTAAAGGAGAGAGAACCTTAAGCTCTCCAAGAGCCTTGAAGCCGGGTCTGTCGGAGACAAGATCAGAAGCATTGGTCCCGTCAAGGACCGTAGTAAAACCGTCTTTCTGTGCCTCAGAGATTATCTTTGAGAGTATTTTTTTCTTGCAGTAGTAGCAGCGCCCGGGCGGGTTGGAAGAGATGGAAGGATCGCAGAGAACGTCTACCTCAAGCTCCTTCATCTTAGCCCCGAGATGAAAAGCAATCCTGCGGGCGTCCTCTCTTTCAAAGTCCGGCTGGAAGGCGGAAAAGACGTAGTAAGCGCACACCTCTGCCCCGTTCTTTACCGCTTCACAGAGCAGATAGGCCGAGTCAACGCCACCTGAGAACGCTATTGCAACCTTTGGGTTTTCACTGAAAAACTCGGATAGATTCATATCTCACTTCCTGCCCTTTCCATCATAATAGAGCTCATTCCACGCCGCAACATAGGCAAAACCGATCCAGAATGAATCCCTTCTGATTATGTTTTCAAGGCCGCAGAAGCCTTTAACATACAGCGCATAGGAGAGCATGGAGTAATCAAGATCCGACTCTTCCTTATCTGAGAGAAACTTAAGTTCTTCTGCAGGCATAGCGCCCTTGAAGAAGAGGCAGGCGGCCTTGTAGGCCCTGTGGTGTCCGCAGTCAAAATCTTCAGTCAGAAGCTTAAGAAGTGAAGACTCCCTGCCAAGCCTTAGCGCAGATATTGCGTGCCAGTACATGGCAGCTACCTTCATTTCGTTGTCTGCAGTTCTGTAGCAGTTTTCCATCTCCTTCATGGCCTCATCATAGCGGGATGAGAGGAAGTGGCAGAGACCTGTCTGGTAGGACACGTCTTCATATTTTCTTTCTCTGATCAGGTTAAAGTCCTCAAGAGAACCCTTAAGGTCCAGGGTGTAGAGGCGCCTTATGGCCCTCATCCTGACAGCTTCATTTCTTGATGGATCAAGGGAGACAGCCTCATCAAGAACCCCGAGGGCTGACTTGTACCTGAGCTGGAAAACCAGTGCTTTTGCAAGGTTAAGAAGGGTTTCATAGCGCTCATCCTTTGAGGCAATGGAAGAAAGAGAAGCCCTCATGAGTGTTATTTCTTCAGTATCCTGAACCCTTTCAGGGTAGTTTCCCATCTGGCTTTCAGGTCCTTCGTGTATGTCTGCAAAGTATTTTTTCCCCATTAAAGAGCCTCCTCAGCATCTTCTTTTCTGCCGCTTAAGTAGAGGCTGATAAAATAGAAACTTAATGACAGGAGCATTATACAGATTCCCGGCGAAAGAAGATATGCATAGGCCTGCCTCATGAATGCACCGTTTTTGTATGCAAGGTTTACCATGGTTCCCCAGGTCGGGTTAAACGTGTCTCCGAAGCCCAGGAAGCTCAGCGTTGATTCCATCATGATACAGCTATTTATTCCCAGTATGAAACGGGACAGGAGTATATCTGAAGTGTTTGGAATTACGTGGTAAACAAGAATATGGAAATCAGAAAAACCTTCAATTTTGAGGTTTCCTATGAACGCACTCTGTTTAAGGCTGAGCACCCTGGCTCTGAGCGTTCTGGCTGTTGTACTCCAGCTTAAGGCTGAGATTAAAACAATCAGTGACAGGCTTCCTCCGCGGAAGAAGGAGCCCAGCACTATCAGGAGAACAAGCTTTGGAAGCATGGCCATTATGTCGGTAATTCCGTCACAAAGGTGGCCGATTAAGCCCGATTCTGCTGAAAGAGAGCCAATCAGAACGCCGATTAAAAGAGAAATTACACTTGCCGTGAAACCGGTTAAGAGGGTGTTTCCGGTGCCGTGGATAATTTCAGTTAAAACATCGTAGCCCAGTCTGTTTGTTCCAAGCAGGTGTGATGAAGAAGGACTTAGCCACGGTGTGAACATGTCCTTCTCTCCGTAGGGAGAGATAAGGGACGGTAAGAGGCTCATGATTACGAATACGGATAGAAGAAGCAGGCCACAGATGAGGAATAACTTTCTTTTATTCATGCTGAAGCCTCCTCTTCGGGTCTGCAAGAAGAGCCGCAAGGTTTGAGATTATTATTGAAAGGGCCATTATGGCTGTTGTTATGAAGAGTATGCCCTGGATCAACGGATAGTCCAGGGAGTACACGGCTTCTGTTAAGAGCTTTCCCATTCCGTTTATGGAATAGATATTTTCTATGACAACGGAGCCGGAGACAGCCACTCCCATACTCATGCCAAAGCTCATGAGAAAAGGCCCTGAGATGTTTCTCAGTATGTAAACATAGCGTATAACTGAATCCTTAAGTCCCCTCTGCCTTGCGTAAAGAACGTACTTTTCCCTGCTCTGCTCCTTAACCATATTCCTTACCAGAAGGTACCTGCCCGGAGCCATGGCTATAACCAGTGTGAGAACAGGAAGAATCAGGTGGATTAACCTGTCTGAAAGTGAGAAACCGCCGGGGGACGAGAGCCCTGAGTAAGGAAGTATTCTCAGTCTGAAACCGAAAACAAGCACAAAAGTCAGGGCCAGCAGGAACGATGGGATTGCGTTTATGACTATCATGAACGGAGTGAGTACCCCGTCAAGGCGCGAGCGCGGTGAAAATCCGGCCCTAAGTCCAAGAACCAGGGCCAGGAGGGAGGATAAGAGCACAGATGGAAGAGTTATCTGAAGGGTTGCAGCTATACGGCCTGAAATCAGGGAAGAGACAACTGCATCTTTGCGGAATGAGTAACCCAGAGTTCCGTCAAAGAGGGATTTAAGGTAGTAGATAAACTGTTTTGCCGTGCTTTCATCAAGGTGGAGTGCATGGGTGTAGTACTCTTCCTGAACTGAGGTCAGCCCCTCCTCCGACATACCGGTAAGGTATGCAAGAGGGTTTCCGGGGAGCATTCTCGGAAGGAGGAAGTTCAGTACTATCACCAGCAGGAAGCATATTACTGCTGTAATCATGCTCCTCCACTCTTT
>JAIKXP010000043.1 GCA_024684115.1 Sphaerochaetaceae bacterium
TGTTATTCTTGCAGTCTCATTTCTTGGGGAAATCATGAGCTATCTGATTCCTCTTCCTGTGCCTGCCTCCGTATATGGAATGGTTCTCATGTTCATTTTCTTAAAGACAAAGATAATAGCTCTCTCTCAGGTTAAGGAGACTGGTAAGTTCCTCATAGAAATAATGGGACTCATGTTTGTGCCATCCGTTGTGGGGGTCATGGTCTGTAAGGATGAGATTCTCTCTTCCATACCATTATATATATGTGTTCTTGCAAGCACTGCCATTGTCATGGCTGTTTCAGCTCTTGTAACTCAAGCACTTTCTAAAAAGGGGAGGGAGAAATGACTGAATTCTTTTCATCTTCTTCATTTCTTGCCCTCCTTGTAACAATCGGGAGCTTTGTTGCAGTAAATTCACTTAAGAAGAAGGTTAAGTTTGCTCTTTTTAACCCCATACTGATCTCTTCAGCTGTTTCAATACTGTTTCTTGTCCTCACAAAAACTGACTACCAGGAATACAGGGTAAAAACAGAGTTCCTTTCAAGGTTGCTGACCCCGGCTACCGTATGTCTTGCAATTCCGCTTTACGAACAGTTTGAAGTTCTCAAAAAGAAAAGCGGTGCCATATTTGCCGGTATACTAAGCGGAGTTCTCTCTTCATTTATCTGTATGGCAGTTCTGGCTCTTCTTTTCAAACTGGACCACAGCATGTATGTAACCATTCTGCCAAAGTCAGTTACATCAGCAATAGGTATGGAGCTGTCCGCCCTGAACGGTGGAAATCCGTCAATTACAACGGTACTTATCATACTCAGTGGAATTACGGGAAACATAACAGCTGTCCCGCTTCTTAAACTTCTAAGGGTTACGGACCCGGTTGCAAAGGGAGTTGCCACAGGCACCTCAAGCCACGCAATAGGAACTGCAAAGGCTATGGAAATGGGAGAAACGGAGGGAGCTGTAAGTTCCCTGTCTATTGTAATAGCCGGAATTATGACGGTAATTGAAATGCTTTTTGTAAGCAGGATTTTCTGAGTATCAAGAGGGACAGGGTATGACGGATTTGAGAAAAGATGCAGATTTAATTATAGAGGCAGCAATAAGGGAGGCTCTTCCTGACAACGCTGTTAGAAGACAGCTTGAAGAGATAGTTTTCCCGGAAGGAAAACTTGTTCTCATAGCCGCAGGAAAGGCTGCCTGGCAGATGGCCGGTGCAGCATACAAAGCCCTTTCTTCCCGAATAAGTGACGGAGTTGTAATTACAAAATACGGACACAGCAGGGGAGAAATAGGGAACCTTAAGATTTTTGAAGCTGCCCATCCGGTATCGGATGAGAACACTTTCAGGGCCACAGAGGCTGCCCTTAAGTGTGTTGAGGGTCTCTCGGAAAAGGACAGTGTGCTTTTCCTTCTCTCAGGAGGCGGGTCTGCACTGTTTGAAAAGCCTCTTACAGACATTGAAGAAATTAAATCTGTCAACAGACAGCTGCTTGCAAGCGGTGCGTCAATTGTAGAAATGAATACAGTCAGAAAACGCCTTTCATCCGTTAAGGGAGGCAAGTTTGCCCTCTCCTGTGCTCCGGCCCATGTCTATTCAATAGTTCTATCCGACATTATTGGAGATCCTCTGGATATGATAGCTTCCGGGCCTGCCTATCCTGACTCTTCTACATGCGAACAGGCTCTGGAGGTAGTTTCCCGTTACGGACTGACTCTCTCAGATGAATCTCTTTTCCTCCTGAATCAGGAAACACCCAAAGTTCTTGAAAATGTTACTACTTATGTAACGGGAAGTGTAAGACAGCTCTGTAAGACCGCAATGCGCACAGCGTCTGCTGCAGGTTACGAACCTGTATTCCTGAGTTCATGTATTGAAACAGAGGCCAGGGATGCAGGTTCATTTCTTTCTTCCATAGCCCGTGACCACCAGGATACGGAAAAATCCCTTGCCTTCATAGCCGGAGGTGAAACCGTTGTTCACCTTAAGGGAAACGGACTGGGCGGAAGAAATCAGGAACTTGCCCTCTCCGCAGCTACAGGTCTTTCCAGATGCAAAAATACATGCATTTTCTCTGTAGGTTCTGACGGAACTGACGGACCTACGGATGCGGCAGGCGGTTATTGTGATGAAAATACGGTGAAGACTCTCGCAGATAAGGGTATAGTTATTGAAGATGTATTGAATAACAACGACGCATATCATGCCCTTAAAGAGTGTGACGGTCTTATTTTTACCGGACCTACAGGCACAAACGTAAATGACCTTACGGTACTGTTGATTAAAAGGTAAAAACGGGAGAGCTCAAATGAGAAACTATATTGGAATTGATCTTGGAACTTCATCTGTGAAGATTCTTCTTGTGGATGAAGAAGGTAAGATACTTAAGACTGCAACCAGGGATTATCCGCTGATTTTCCCGAATCCCGGCTGGACAGAGCAGGAGCCTGAGCTCTGGTGGAATGCCACATTAGAGGCTCTTGAAGAGCTTTTAAGCGGCACCGACAGGACTCTAGTTGACGGAATAGGTGTCGGCGGACAGATGCACGGACTGGTTATTCTTGACCGGCAGGACAGGGTAATAAGACCGGCTATCCTGTGGAACGACGGAAGAACAGGAGAGGAGGTTGAGTACCTCAATTCAGTAATAGGGAAGGAAAAGATATCTGAGTGTACTGCGAACATTGCCTTTGCAGGCTTTACTGCTCCAAAGCTTCTGTGGCTTAAAAAGCATGAGAAGGAAAACTTTGAGAGAATCAGTAAGATCATGCTTCCAAAGGATTATATAAACTACCTTCTGACAGGTGTTCACAGCTGTGACTACTCAGACGCTTCAGGCATGCTTCTTCTGGACGTAAAGAACAGAAGGTGGAGTGAGGAGATGCTTAAGATCTGCTCTGTCAGGGAAGATCAGATGCCTTCTCTCTATGAAAGCTACCAGGTAACCGGCACGCTTAAAAAAGAAGTTGCCCAAAAGCTTGGACTCAGGAAAGAGGTTTGTGTTACGGCAGGTGCCGGGGACAACGCAGCAGCTGCTGTCGGAACGGGTACCACCGGGGACGGGGAGTGCAACATTTCACTTGGAACTTCAGGAACACTATTCATCACTTCTGATAAATTCAGGGTAGATAACAACAACGGTCTTCATGCCTTCTGCCATGCGGACGGAAAGTACCATCTTATGGGCTGCATGCTCTCTTCTGCTTCCTGCAACAAGTGGTTCTATGAAGAGATTCTCAAAACAGATGACTACAATGCAGAGCAGGCAGGAATTACCGACCGGATGCTTGGAAACAACAGGGTGTTCTTCCTTCCTTACCTCATGGGTGAGAGGTCTCCGATAAATGACACGGATGCAAGAGGAACATTCACCGGGCTGAGCATGGATACAACAAGGACTGACATGGTCTTAAGTATTCTTGAAGGTGTTGCCTTTGCAGCCAGAGATAATCTTGAGATTGTGAAGAAGCTCGGAATTGATGTTAAGAAGAGCAAAATCTGCGGAGGCGGAGCCAGAAGCAGACTCTGGGTGAAGATCCTTGCAAACGTGCTCGGAATAGAGCTTGAGATTCCTCAGACAGAGGAAGGCCCGGGTTACGGGGCAGCCATGCTCTCAATGGTAGGCTGCGGGCGCTACAAATCTGTAAAAGAGGCCTGTGATAATCTTATAAAAACAGTCGGGACGGTTTATCCGGACAGAGAGATAAGTCAGAGGTATGAGAAAGCCTACGGTAAATACAGAAAGATTTATCCGGCTTTGAAAAATGTATTTCCAGAATTAAAGTAATAAATGGAGGAAACCATGAAAGAAATATTTGAGAACATTCCGGTAATTCCTTATGAGGGTCCGGAGAGTAAGAATCCTCTTGCCTTTAAGTATTATGATGCAGATAAAGTCATTATGGGTAAGAAGATGAGCGAGCACCTGCCGTTTGCAATGGCATGGTGGCACAACCTCTGCGCCGGTGGAACAGACATGTTTGGAAGGGATACCGCTGACAAGAGGTTCGGAGCCTCTGAGAAGGGAACAATGGAGCATGCAAAAGCCAAGGTAGATGCAGGCTTTGAGTTTATGAAAAAGCTTGGAATCAGATATTTCTGTTTCCATGATGTAGACCTTGTTCCGGAAGCTGAAGATATCAACGAGACAAACTCTCGTCTTGATGAGATTTCTGATTACATTCTTGAGAAGATGAAGGGCACTGACATTAAGTGTCTGTGGGGAACTGCAAACATGTTCAGCAATCCGCGCTTTATGAACGGAGCCGGATCTACAAACAGCGCAGATGTATTCTGTTTTGCAGCAGCACAGATCAAGAAGGCCCTTGATATTACCGTAAAGCTCGGCGGAAGAGGATATGTATTCTGGGGCGGAAGAGAAGGTTACGAGACTCTTCTGAATACAGATGTAAAGTTCGAACAGGAGAACATTGCCAGGCTCATGCACCTGGCGGTAGATTACGGACGCTCCATAGGCTTTAAGGGCGACTTCTATATAGAGCCGAAGCCGAAAGAGCCAATGAAGCACCAGTACGACTTTGACGCTGCCACTGCCATAGGTTTTGTCCGTCAGTACGGGCTGGACAAGGACTTCAAGATGAATATTGAGGCCAACCACGCAACTCTTGCAGGTCATACCTTCCAGCACGACTTAAGGATTTCTGCCATTAACGGCATGCTGGGCTCTATAGATGCCAACCAGGGTGACACCCTTCTCGGATGGGATACAGATGAGTTCCCGTTCAACGTCTATGATGCAACTCTGTGTATGTATGAGGTCTTAAAGAACGGCGGTCTGACAGGTGGATTCAACTTTGACTCCAAGACAAGAAGACCGAGCTATACCCTCGAAGATATGTTCCATGCATATATTCTCGGTATGGATACCTTTGCACTCGGCCTGATTAAGGCTGCCAGGATTATTGAGGACGGCAGACTTGACGGCTTTGTAAAGGATCGCTACAGCAGCTTCGACAGCGAGATCGGAAAGAAGATCAGAAGCGGTAAGACAACCCTTACAGAGCTTGCTGATTATGCTGCCAGAATGGGTAAGGTCGGGAATCCGGGAAGCGGAAGACAGGAATACCTTGAAGGCGTGCTTAACAACATTCTTTTCGGATAAATATATGACAAAGAAAGGGTCCGGGGTGGTTTCCGGGCCTTTTTTATGTTACTTTTTTTTCTATGGGTATAAAACGCATCAAACCCGGATACTTTCTTGTGACCGGTTTCCTGCTGATTATTCTGGCAGGAAGTGTGCTTCTGAACCTCCCTGTAAGTAAGACCCCGGATTCCTCTGCCGGATATCTGGACTGTCTTTTTGTGTCCGTAAGCGCTGTATGCGTTACGGGACTTACCACTGTAGATATTGTCCAGAACTTCAGTTATATCGGCCGCATTGTGGTCCTTTTTCTCATTCAGATAGGAGGACTCGGGTTTGCAACCGTTGCTCTCTTCATTCTTGCCCTCATAGGCAGAAACATTAGTCTTAATGAACTGAATCTTGCAAAGGAAGCTGTCAATTCAAACGTAGCAAACGGAATAATTGAGCTTGTAAGGTATGTTCTCAAATACGCCTTCATAATTGAGGGAACAGGCTCAATCCTTCTTTTCTTCCCTTACTACAGGGTTCTCAACAATTTCTGGAAAGCTCTGGGAATGGGTGTATTCCATTCCATCTCCGCATTCAACAACGCAGGTTTTGATCTTAACGGAAACCTTTCTTCCCTGACTTCTTTCCACGGAGACATCTATGTGTACGTAGTAATCAGTGCACTGATCTTCCTGGGAGGTCTCGGCTTCTACGTTATTCATGATGTCGTTACCTGCAGAAAGTGGAAAAAGCTCACCCTGCAGAGTAAGATTGTTATTTCTACTTCTGTCTTCCTGGTTCTTCTTGGAACAGTCATCATGTATCTTTCAGGTACCTCACCTGCGGACTCCTTCTTCCTTTCGGTTTCTGCAAGAACAGCTGGTTTTACGACCATTAATCTTGAGGAGCTTACCTCTGCAGGCCGTCTTGGACTTATTATCCTCATGTTCATAGGTGCAAGCCCGGGTTCAACCGGAGGTGGAGTCAAGACAACAACCCTTGCTGTCATCCTTGTTTCCATGGGAACGGTTATAACCGGAAGGAAGCCAGCAGTTTTCGGAAGAAAAATATCTCAGGCCAGTATATCCAAGGCCCTGACTGTTTTCTTCCTGGCCCTTGCAGTTGTAATCAACGCGGCCTTTTTATTGATACTTATTGAAAAAGACAAGAGCCCCGGAGCCCTTATCTTTGAGGTTGTCTCGGCAGCGGCTACAGTCGGGCTTTCTATATCAGTTACCCCATCTCTTCAAACCATAAGCAAGTTCATAATCATGCTGGTCATGTTCATAGGACGTCTCGGACCTCTTACAATTGCAGGTGTCCTCAGTTTCTCAAACAAGAGTAACCTTGATTATGTTGAAGAGCAGGTGATAATAGGTTAAGGAGGAATGAAAAATGAAAATGAGTCCTGATAATTATGCGGTAATCGGAGTCGGTGCTTTTGGCTCTGCAGTTGCCAAGACCCTTTCAAAGGCCGGTAAAAACGTTATTGCCATAGATGTCAACCAGGATAAACTCAAGGCCATAAGCGGCTATGTCTCCCAGGTTTACAGGGTAGACGCCCTTAACAGGCTTGGCCTCAGGGAGGCCGGGGTGGGTAACTGCCCGAATGCAATAATCGGTATAGGTAAAAACCTGGAAGCCAGTATTCTTGCAACCCTTGAGTGCATTGAACTTGGAGTTCCTAACGTAATCAGCAAGGCTTCCAGCGCGGACCACGGAAAAATTCTTGAAAAGCTCGGCGCAAAGACTGTCTTCCCTGAGGTTGAATCGGGCGAAAAGATAGCAAGAAGCCTGATGAGCAGGGCGAACCTCAGCGAACTTCCACTTAGCGACGACTTCTCCATAATAAGCCTTGATGTTAACCCTGCCTTCTGCAACAAAACCATAAGCGAGCTTAACTGGCGTGCAAAATACGGAATCAACATTATTGCCATTATCAAGGACGGCAAGTCAAACGCCTATCTGGGTCCGAACACGGTAATTCCCGAGAACAGCAGCATTGTCCTTTCCGGAAACAACACGTCTCTGGACCGCTTCAGGGAAGTTAACGCAAAGGGGCTTTGATCAGCACAGCCACAGCCCCGAAGAGGACCTCTCGAAAACAGTAATACCATCCACCTCAAAATCAAACTTCATCTGAATTGAAGAAAATACCCTTAGCGCCTCATACACGGCCCCCTGAGGTATGTCGCGGTTCGAAATACTGATATGCGGCCTGAAAGGCTTCCTGTCCTTCCTCAGCACGCCCGGAATCTCTTCATTTACCGCCTTAAACACCATGTCCCTGAGCTCTTCCCATTTCCTGTCTCCGACAATGTTCGCAAAAAGGGTCCTTTCTCCGAAACTTCCGAATCCATCTAC
>JAIKXP010000124.1 GCA_024684115.1 Sphaerochaetaceae bacterium
GCGAAGACTCCCCAAATTCTGAGTTCGGCATTGACCGAGCGGTCTGCAAGAAGACTTCTTATATTCTCTTCAGTGTAGGAGCCTCCCCTGTCATCTATGACGGTGCAGTGCTTTTCAAGAAGCCTGGCAGCGAGAGGAATATCGTGCGTTACGCACAGGGAGTTTTCCTGCGCATGGTCGACCATGTAGTCGTCTGCGCTGTTCTCCCCTGTCTTGACCGTGATCATCTTCACGTTTGACTTGAGCGTACTGTCGTTTTGTTCCTTTCTGACTCTTGCTGTGTCCGTACAGATAAATCCTGCTACATCGGGCAGGCTTCTGTCTGCAACAAAATACAGAGGAACCTCAAGCCTCTGTGAAAGTCTTATGACTATAGGCCTGAGGTCCTTTGGAAGAGAATCTGCGTCTACCCAGATATCTCTTATCATTTATTTGCGTTCTCAAGAGCGAGAGTGCTTGTTGTTCTGTCACATACGGCTGACGGGCCAAAGTACTGGATTGCACCAGGATATGTGAAGGAAGTTTCAACTGCCCACTCAGCGCGCTTTGACTCAAAGAACTTAAACGGTGCACCGTTAAGCTCAACAAGAGCCTTCTTGATAACAGGCTTCTGCTCTCCGTGACGCTGCTCCATGTTCATCATCATTGTGATAGGAATACCGCCGGCAAGCCACTGATCAGCAGGAGCTGAAAGGTTTCTTACGCTTGAAATGTAACCTGTGAGGTTCTCTCTTATGAGAAGGAATGCGTTATAGCCAAGGCTGTAGCAGTAGTCTGCATCAAAGTTGCTTGGGAATGCACAGCGTCCCTCATAACCGAAGAAGTGGTTCTGAGTTGCGAACTTGCCGCAGTACTTACCTTCTTTCTTCATCTCTGCAAGTCTTGCCTTAACTGTCTCAATGAGGAGCTTCTCTGTCTCGATCAGGCTGACCTGAACGTTTCCGTGCGGGTCTCTGTCAAGAAGAAGCTGTGCTTCAATAGCCTGAGGAAGGCTGTTGAAAACTCTCTTTGAAGCAGGAGTAAGAAGACTTTCAATGTAGGCAATCTTTGAAGCTGTTGTTGTAAGTGAACCGAATTCCTTCTCGTTCTCAGCAACAAGGTCGTTGATCTCACTGATGAGGACCTTGACTGACGGGATGAACTCAATAAGTCCTTCAGGAACAAGACAGACACCGAAGTTGTTTCCGTTCTCTGCACGCTTTGCAACAATGTCAGCAATGTAGTTTGTAATATCTTCCAGGCTCTGGTTCTTTGCCTCAACCTCTTCACCTACAATACAGATGTTCGGCTGTGTCTGGATAGCACACTCAAGGGCAATATGGCTTGCGCTTCTGCCCATAAGGCGGATGAAGTGCCAGTACTTCTGAGCACTGTTTGCGTCTCTCTCAATGTTTCCGATCAGCTCTGAATAGGTCTTACATGCAGTATCAAAACCGAAGGAAGTCTCAATGAAGTCGTTCTTGAGGTCACCGTCAATTGTCTTCGGACAGCCAACTACGCAAACATTATCTCCGTTAGCCTTGAAATACTCGGCAAGAACTGCTGCGTTTGTATTTGAGTCATCACCACCAATGATTACAACAGCATTGATATTGTGTTTCTTACATACTTCTGAACAGACAGCGAACTGCTCCTTTGTCTCGAGCTTTGTTCTGCCGCTCTGAATCATGTCAAATCCACCGGTGTTCCTGTACTCGTTAATAATGTCATCTGTGAGGATAATATACTTGTCCTCAAGAATACCGCTCGGGCCTCCGCAGAAACCGAAGAGCTTGTTTTCAGGATTTGCCTTCTTAAGTGCATCATACAGGCCGCAGATAACATTGTGTCCGCCAGGAGCCTGACCGCCGGAAAGAATGACGCCTACGTTGTAGGTCTTTCCGCTATCTTCTCTCGTGCCCTTTACGAACTCTACTTTCGGAAGTCCGTAAGTATTCGGGAAAAGCTTGCTGATAGCTTCGCCGTCGGAAGCTGCATTTGTCTTTTCTCCCTTGCTTGCACAGATCTTATCCAGATCTTCCCTGAGAATCTGAGGAAGCTTCGGATTGTAATCGTATCTTGCAATCTGTAATGGTGATTTATTCATCTGGAAACTCCTTATTCCTATTTATTTCTTTATTATAACAGGCTTTAATCAATCAGAGAAGTGGAATTCCACCCTCTTCGGCCTTCTCTATGTCCTCATCAGGCCATACTGAAGCCTGAACCTCACCTATGTGGGCCTTTCTCAGAAGGAACATACAGAGTCTGCTCTGGCCAATTCCTCCGCCTATTGTCTGCGGGAACTCTCCGTTTAAGAGTCTCTTGTGCCAGTAGAGGTTTACCCTCTCTTCCTTTCCGGAAACCTTGAGCTGGCTGAGAAGAGTCTCTTTGTTGACTCTAATACCCATGGATGAAAGCTCAATAGAATCTCCTCTTACAGCATCCCAGACAATTATGTCTCCGTTAAGTGACCAGTCATCATAGTCAGGAGCCCTGAGTCCGTGCTCAACGCCGTCAGAGAGCTTTGCTCCGATTCCGATAACAAAGATAGCTCCGTACTTTCTGGCAGCTTCCTTCTCTCTCTGAGGAGGAGTAAGGTCCGGGTACATTTCAAGAAGGTCCTGACTGTCTATGAAGGTGATCTCTTCAGGCAGTGTGGGCTTACACTTAGGATAGGCCTCTGAGACGAGGAACTCTGTTCTCTTCATGGCCTCATAGATTTTTCTGACAATGAACTTGAGATATTCAAGGTTTCTCTGGTCTTCACCCATTACAAGTTCCCAGTCCCACTGGTCTACGTAGATTGAGTGAATATTGTCCAGAAGATCATCAGGTCTGATTGCGTCCATATCGGTGTAGAGACCTGTGCCCTTCTTAAAGCCCTGGTCTGCAAGAACCATTCTCTTCCACTTGGCCAGGCTGTGTACTATCTCAAGCTTCTTATTATTAAGATTACCCACCTCAAATCTTACCGGGCGCTCAATTCCTGACAGATCGTCATTTATGCCGCTTCCAGTCGGTACGAAAAGCGTGGATGTAACTCTTGAAAGTTTTAATTCCGAGGAGAGTTCACGCTCAAATGTGTCTTTTACAAACTTAATGGCCTTTTCAGTCATTCTCTTATTTATAAGAGGTTTGTAGCCTTCCGGTATAACTATGCTCATATTCGGCACCTCCTTTTGGAATTCAGGATTTATTATATTCACGGGTGGACTTTCTTCAAGTATGTGCCTTGAGCAAAGAACCACTTTTGATTAATATATGTTCGTCACGGGCAGTAGCGCAGGTGGTTAGCGTGTAAGTCTGGGGGACTTGAGGTCGCTGGTTCGAGTCCAGTCTGCCCGATACAATTAAAGGCTGTAACAAAAGTCG
>JAIKXP010000136.1 GCA_024684115.1 Sphaerochaetaceae bacterium
ATTTCCGGGGACCATGTTCCTGCCCATGACAACTGTAAGTCCGTCAACATCCGGAGCCTGGGACATGACTGATGAGGAGACTCATAACAAGCTTTCAAAGATTTCTGAAAAGAGACAGAAGAAGCTTCAGAAGATTCAGGAAAAGATTACAGCTGAAAGACTTGAGGAGTTTGTCGGAAACATTTACAGCGTTCTTATAGAAGAGCTTATCCAGGGAGAAGATCTTGCAATAGGAAGAATCTACAGCCAGGCTCCGGATGTTGACGGACTTACAGTTGTCATGGGCAGGAACATGGTCCCCGGAAATGTCTATAAAGGCAGGATTACCGGTGTAAAAGATGTAGATCTGGAGGCTGTTAAAATTGACTGATACTGATAAAAACCTGCTTGAAGGGCTAAACGAACAGCAGAGGGAAGCCGTCCTTATAAATGAGGGGTCCCTTCTTGTGTTTGCAGGAGCCGGAAGCGGAAAAACCAGGGTAATTACAACAAAGATTGCCTATGCCATACAGAATAATATAGTAAGGCCCTACCAGATTCTGGCCGTTACATTTACAAACAAGGCCTGTCGTGAAATGCAGGAAAGGGTAGCCCAGATGATTGGGGAGACTCTTGCTTCCAAGGCCATGATCAGGACTTTTCATGCCCTGGGAGCCTGGATTTTACGTGTTTACGGGGACAGAATCGGTATTCCTTCAGGTTTTACAATCTATGATGACTCACAGACTCTGGCCCTTTTAAGGCAGTGCTACCCTGAAAGAAGTGCTGAAGAGTGTAAGGCTGCTGCCAGAGAAATTGGTCTTGCAAAAGAAAAGAACATGGGAATTCCGGCGGAGTTCTCAAAGTATGAGCAGATGCTTCAGTCAACCGGTAACGTTGACTTCGGAGACCTCATTGTCAAATCCATCAGACTTCTTAAGACGGATGAGGAAGTGAGGCAGAAAATCCAGGACCGCTTCAGATACATTCTTGTTGATGAATACCAGGATACAAACCCGTCCCAGCTGGAGCTTTTGAAGCTCTTGAGGGGGCCTGAGGGTTTTATCTGTGTTGTAGGAGATGATGACCAGAGTATCTATAAGTTCCGCTGTGCAGATGTCAGGACTATTCTTTCTTTCCCAAAGGTTTTCCCGGGAACAAAGACCGTTGTTCTTGGCAAGAACTACCGCTGCTCCAAGAGCATACTGCGCGTTGCAAGAGATGTAATTGACCACAACAAAAGCCGTCAGCCTAAGGACCTTCAGAGCGCAAATGATGAAGGTACAAAGCCGGAACTGAGGATTCTTCCAACATCTACGGATGAGGCTATTTCCGTGGCTGAAGAGATTTTAAATGACCTGACCTACAGCTACGGTGAGACTGCAGTTCTGTACAGAACAAATGCCCAGAGTTCTTCTTTTGAAGATGTATTTAAGTTAAGAGGGATTCCTTACCATGTGGTTGGAGACGTTTCCTTCAGCCGCCGTGAAGAGGTTCAGGACAGTGTTGCCATCCTGCGCCTTCTGCTTAACCCAAATGACACTGTTGCCTTTGAAAGGATAGTTTCAAAAACTGTAGCAGGAGCCGGAAAGGGCACTATCGCTACTATAATAGATACAGCCCAGAGTTCAGGTTCAAGTATTCTTGATACACTCTCATCTCTTTTAGAATCCGGTTCTCTCAGGGGTAAGGCCTCAGCCGGTCTTTCTACATTCCTTACTACCTATGATAATGCCGTTAAGGCCATAGGTACCGTTTCAAACAAGAAGCTTATGGAAAGCCTTGTCATGGACTTCGGAATTGTAGAGCTCTACCGAGAAAGAGATGCAAAAGAGAAACTCAAGGACTCCGACCGCGTTGAAAACATCCGTCAGCTCATGCTTAAGTTCAACTTTGACATCTATGCAAATGATCTGGAGGGCCTGGTGCGTTTTATAGAGGACTACAGTCTTGAACCTTCGGATAACCCTGAAGAGGAGGAGAAGGGAGTAACCCTTATGAGCATGCACAGGACCAAGGGTCTTGAGTTTGACCGTGTATTTGTTACAGGTCTTGAGCAGCGCATATTCAACGGCAGAAATACGAATCTTTCTAAAGAAGATGAGGAAGAAGAGAGAAGACTCTGCTATGTAGCTTTCACCCGTGCACGCCACCGCCTGGTTTTAACCTGTGCGTCCCAGCGTTCCCTCTACGGGGCTGTTTACTATGATGAGCCTGTATCCTTTGTTGATGAGATTCTTCCCGAGCACATAAACCGCATAGACAAAAGGCATTTTCAGTCAAAGCTTAAGAGCAAGCCTTTCATGCCTGGAGTGGGTTCCGGCTACTTCTACTCAGACGGCTACAACAATTACTCAAAGGGTTCCTGGAATCAGAGAAAACCGGCTCCGAAAAGCACATTTATAAAGGCTTCACGGGATTCCTATGATGACTGGACTCCGACCCCGGAAAAACCTAAGGCAACCCTGGTTAAGAAGGCTGCAAAGCCGTCTGGTTCAAAGCCTATAGAATTTGTTACGGGAGAAAGAGTAAAGCACTCGCTTCTGGGTCCGGGAACCATAACGGCCATCAAGAAGTTCGGTGTCAGGGATATAGTCACAGTGACCTTTGACAGCGGCAAGATGGGAACATACGTGAAGGATAAGTTTGATTTTGAAAAACTTGACTCGTAGTTTATTGACTAACAAGCCTTTGTAACTATATTATGCACTCTGTACGTCTTTTTGATGTCTTCGGGCCATGGATAATTCCCTTTCCCACAATCCTAAAGTCCGCAGGGATAGAAAAGAGCACAAATACTTTATAAGGTGTTTCACATGAGAACTATTTATGTAAAACCACAGAAGAACTGGTACATCATTGATGCTGCCGGCAAGGAGCTCGGCCGTGTTGCTGTTGCTGCTGCAAACATTCTTCGTGGAAAGAACAAACCGGAATATATGCCTAATGAAGACATGGGCGACTATGTAATCATTGTAAATGCAGAAAAGGCAGCTCTTACAGGAAACAAGGCTCAGGACAAGATGTACCGCCGTGTTTCAGGTTATGCTGGTGGAATGAAGGAAGAAAACTACCTCGAAACAGTAGCAAGAAAGCCGACTTATCCTATGGAACATGCTGTTAAGGGTATGCTCCCGAAGGGACCACTCGGACGTAAGCTTTTCACAAACCTTCACGTATACGCAGGTTGCGAGCATCCGCATGCTGCACAGAAACCGGTTCAGGTTGAAATCTAAGAGGTACTTGTATGGCTAAGAAAGAAACAGTAAAGACAAACGTTAATCTCGGTCAGGGTACCGGACGCAGAAAGACCGCAACAGCTCGTGTTTATCTTCGCGAGGGTAGCGGAAACATTACAATCAACGGAAGAGCACTTGAAGACTACTTCAAGGATCCTCTCTGTGTATTCATGGTTAAGCAGCCGCTTGATGTTACTGACAACCTCACAAAGTTTGACATTGTCATCACAGTAGCTGGTGGTGGCCAGAGTGGACAGGCTGGTGCCTGCCGCCATGGTATTGCAAGAGCTCTCGTAGCTGAGAATGAGGCTAACAAGCCTGCTCTCCATGCAAACGGTTTCCTCACAAGAGACCCGAGAATGGTAGAAAGAAAGAAGTATGGTCAGCGTGGTGCACGCCGCCGCTTCCAGTTCTCAAAGAGATAATCTTCCAGAACAGCAATCATCAGACAGTCACAGTTTTCTGTGGCTGTTTTTTTATTTTCAATTAAAATAGAACCATGACGGAAAACGAAAAAAGATGTATTGAACAGGCTCTGAGATTCCTGGACATAAGGGAACATAACCGCAGTGAGCTTAAGACAAAACTTAATAATAAGGGCTATGAAGATGAAGTGTGCGAGTCTGCACTGGATTTTCTGACAGATGAAGGCTCTCTTGATGAAGAGCGCTATATCCGCTCCTTCATCCGTTCAAATAACCGCCGTCATCCGGAAGGCAAGGTAATTCTCGCTCAGCGTCTTGCCCAGAAAGGAGCTGACAGGAATCTTTCCAAACAGGTTCTTAATGAGGTCTATACGGAAGAATATACGGCTGAGATTACAAGGCTTGCAGTAGAGAAACTTGAGAAAAAAGGTAAGGCAGAAGACCCTCAGGTTCTTAGAGCTTCACTCTATAAGCTTGGCTTAAGCGATAAATACTTGTAAAAAGGAATCCATCCTAGTAAACTTAAAAGGCTTATTACCTTTAATCTATTATAAGGAGATAAAAAACTATGAGCATGATTGATTTTATCGAAGCAAGAGAGATTCTTGATTCTCGCGGAAATCCGACTGTTGAAGTTGATTGCTATCTTGAAGACGGTTCATTTGGCCGTGCTGCTGTTCCTAGCGGAGCATCTACAGGTGTTCATGAGGCAGTTGAGCTCAGAGACGGAGATAAAAAGCGTTTTGGTGGAAAGGGTGTTCTTCAGGCAGTTAAGAACGTCAACGAAATTATCGGACCTGAACTTGAGGGTATGGATGCTCTTGATCAGGTTGCAATTGACCGTGCAATGATTGAACTTGACGGAACTCCGAACAAGGGCAAGCTCGGTGCAAACGCTATTCTCGGTGTTTCAATGGCTGTTGCAAGAGCTGCAGCTGACTTCCTCGGCATTCCACTTTACAGATATCTTGGTGCCTATCACGCATGTGTTCTTCCTGTTCCAATGGCAAACATCCTGAACGGCGGTGCACACAGTGACAACAAGGTTGACTTCCAGGAATTCATGGTTATGCCTATCGGCGCTTCTTCTATCAGAGAGGCTGTCCGCTGGACAAGTGAAGTTTTCCAGGCTCTCAAGCAGGTTCTCAAGGGCCGCAAGTACAATACAGGCGTTGGTGATGAGGGTGGTTTTGCACCAGACCTTCAGTCAAACGAAGAAGCTCTTGAAGTTATCATGGAAGCTATCAAGAACGCCGGTTACACAACTGGCCGTGACGGAGACTTCATGATTGCTCTTGACCCGGCAACAAGTGAACTTTATGACGAGAAGACAGGTCTTTACGAGCTCAAGTGGACAACACACGAGAAGCTCACATCTGCTCAGATGGTAGACCTCTGGGAGTCATGGGTTAACAAGTATCCTATTATCTCAATTGAAGATGGTATGGCAGAAGATGACTGGGAGGGATGGAAGCTCCTCACAGACAGAATCGGTGACAGAGTCCAGCTCGTTGGAGATGACCTCTTTGTTACAAATCCTGAAAGACTTAAGACTGGTCTTGAGAAGAAGGTTGCTAACTCAATCCTTATCAAGGTTAACCAGATCGGTACTCTTACAGAGACATTTGAGGCTATTGATCTAGCAAAGCGCAACGGCTACACAGCTGTTGTTTCACACCGCTCAGGAGAGACTGAGGACAGCTTCATTGCTGACCTGGTAGTTGCTCTTGAAACAGGCGAGATCAAGACCGGTTCAATGAGCCGTTCTGACCGTCTTGCAAAGTACAATCAGCTTATGAGACTTGAGGACGAACTCGGCGATACAGCTAAGTATGCCGGCCGTGAGGCTTTCAGGGTTCTGTAATCAGAAATTCTTAAAATCCAGGGCTGTGCAGGTTCTGTGCAGCCCGATTTTTAGGTTTATTCAAACGGTTTCTATATAGATTTACTATAAAATGTAAATAAATATGTTGTAATCCGCTTGCATAAACGTATATATTTAGAATAGTTAAGAAAAAATACAAAATTTATTTAAAAAGACTGTAACTTTTTAGTGGGTTCTGTTGTTTTTCTTGACAGTTAGACCTCGCATCGCTAGAATGTGGGGCGTATAACGAGAAAAAAAAGGGGAAAAAGCTGGTCTTGGGCCAGCCCCGAAATTATTGGAGGAAGTATGAAAAAGGTATTAGTAGTACTTTTAATCGCGGTGCTGGCAATGAGTGCTGTATTTGCTG
>JAIKXP010000015.1 GCA_024684115.1 Sphaerochaetaceae bacterium
ATCTGCCTATCCTTCAGCCTCATCCTTTGCCTCCACATACTGCGTTTTCAACTACTGTCCGCTTGGTTTCCTTCTTCCGACTCCGACAGCTAAAAATGTCACTCCGGACACCTTTCCGGCAGCCGAGAGAAAACTCATTGAGGGCCTCTGTGACAGGTACCTCTCAGATGTAATTACCCTTGTAGACCCTGCCTATATAATAGGAGTAGGTAAGTACGCTGAAAAACGCATACTATCCAACCCGGCTTCCGCCGGCAGAACCGTAAGCTCAATTATTCATCCGAGCCCGGGCAATCCTCAGGCAAACAGGGGCTGGCAGGAGAAAACCGAAGAGAAACTGAGGAGCCTCGGAATATGGAACTGACCCTTAAGGCTTATCCAAAAATCAACATAGGCCTCTATGTGGGTTCAAAGCGCCCTGACGGTTACCATGAAATCTCTTCACTTTTTCACCTGGTAACTTCCATGTGGGACACAGTCTCTGTCTCTCTTGAGCCTTCTTCCTCCCTGTGTGTTTCCGTAACAGGCCTTGAGTCCTGCGTGGAGGAGAAGAAGTCCACAGTCTACAAGGCAGTTCTTGCCTTCATGACTGAGTGCAACCTTACAGCTTCAGTTTCCGTTCACGTTGAAAAGCGCCTTCCTTCCCAGGCCGGTCTTGGAGGCGGCTCTTCAGATGCAGCTTCAACAATTCTTGCCCTTAACAGACTTACCGGAGCTTTACTTCCCGTTTCCCGTCTGTCTGAAATAGGTCTGTCTGTCGGAAGCGACGTACCTTTCTTCATCTATGAGTGTCCTCTGGCCTACGTCTGTGGACGCGGTGAACATGTTCATCCACTCAAGGCCCGTGAAGATCTTTCCTTCAGCATAATCATGCCGGAGGGTAGTACAGTCAGTACCGCTCTTGCCTACAGGGCTCTTGATGAAAGGCCCTCTATTCCTGTTCTTCCTTCCATGGAAGAGCTCTATTCAATGTACATGAGTCCTGTTTCTGCCTGGCGTTTTAAGAATGATTTTGAAATTATTAACAGGCGGCCCTCAGGTTATGAGCCTGATGCTCCTCTTTTTCTGAGCGGCAGCGGCAGTGCGTGGTTTTTTGTCAGTTGACTTGAGCCCCTGCGTTTTTTATTATAGTTGACAGTTTGGGGAATGGTCCAACGGTTAAGACATCGGGTTTTGGCTCCGACGATGGTAGTTCGACTCTACCTTCCCCAGTTTTCCCCTTGACGATTCCGGAAATGGCATTATCTGTATATTCGTATACTTAAAAGGAGTTGCCATGGACGCTTTTGATGTTGCAATCATTATTCTTGGTTCTCTTGCACTGGCCACAAGACTTGCCGGAGCAAGATTCTTTGCTCTTGTTGACAATGAAAGAGCCTGCGCAGACGGCATGAGATGCCGTATTGCTTCCTGGGCCTTTATTCTTGTTATCGGAGTTATGCTCATAATCTCAAAAGACTTTGACATGCCTGTAAGAATTCTCGGAGGAATCTTTTCCTTCCTTTCTGCCGGCGGCGTTGTTTGGGAAGTAATCACGCTGGTTAACTATTTCAACGATAAGCGGAGCGCATAGCTCTGCTTTTTTCTTAACCGTTTCAGGAAGGGGTATTCAAAATGGCTACAATATTCTATTTAGCCCTTGGAGCCGAAATCTTCATGTGGGTAATTGAGAAATTCTTCATATTTTTACTGATAATTGCCGGGGCGGCCGTTGTTATCCTCGCCCTGATATGGCTCTGGTTCTGGATAAAAGACAGGTTCTTTTTCTAACCTTCAGATGCACCGATTGGTTTGTCGGTGCATTTTTTCTTTTCCTTCAGTTCTTCACGCCTTCTGCCCTGACTGTCACTGTATTCATAAAACTCAAAATCTTCTTCCTTACTATCTCAGGTGTCAGCGGATTTTCCCGGGTCTCGTAGGTGAGAATCAGGTTGTACATTTCTGAGAATCCTGCCTTATAGTAGGCATTTATCTTTGCTATAGCCTTTGCTGCATATTCCGGATTGTCCATCATTCCAAAGTGCTCAAGAATTATGGTTTCTCCTGTCATGCAGTTCAGTATTTCGAAGTCGGGTATGATTCTTATTCCTTCCAGTGTTATTATTGGTTCATATACATACGGGATTCCGAGATAGAACAGGGTATTTGCTATTATCATTTCACTTTTTGATCTCACGTAATCACCCTTGGCGGTCAGGAAAGGATGTTTTCTCGTATCCACTTTTCTGGCATTTGTCTGTTTCCAGTAATCCGTAGTTCTAAAGATGCTGTATACGGGATTAAGATATTTTGTTTTCAGCGGACTGGTGTTTTCTCTGATAGATTTATTTCCTGTAATCCTGCAAGCTTTTTTATACGCATGCTCAACTACCTTTGTTATCTCCTTTAAGACAACAAGCAGTTTTCTGTTGTACTCAATGTTTACATATTTCTTTATCAGGTTCTCATTTTTAAGATATGTTTTCTCTATTCCGTTTTTGTTTCTGCTGTGAAGGCAGAAATAGGAATAGGAACCCTTTCTAAAGCTATACAAAGAA
>JAIKXP010000022.1 GCA_024684115.1 Sphaerochaetaceae bacterium
AGTGCATGAAACTTTCCGTTCTTAGTTACCGGAATAACGGAAGGATGGTCCTCACTGAAGGTCTTCATGAGGCTGAAAATAGGTGCATCTGCCTCAACGGAAATCTCAGACTTTCTCATTACATCTGAAACCTTGGGATAGACGTCTCTCATGTATGGAGGCGGTTCAATTCCAAGAGTTGCGAACTGCTTTTTAAGACTGTCTGAAAGATGTCCGCAGCGGACAGCCACGTAGTTCTTTTCCCTGCTTGTGGCATTTTTTAAAGCGGCGTATCCATAAGCTGCACAGACACTGTCCATGTCAGGGTTTCTGTGTCCGGTAATAAATATTTTATCAGTCATGTCGCTCATTTATCGTATCCTTATATCGCATTTTTCACTTGCATATTCACTGACAAGGAACTCAAGAAAGCCCTGTTCGTAGGCCAGTTCTTCCGAATAACTTTCGTCCAAAGTCACCGCGGGATTAAAGGCCTGAAGGTACCACTTGTACTTAACTCCAAGGCCGTCCATCACTTCCTTGATTTTAGGAAAGTCCTCCTTTGTAACTACGGAAGGAACACATGTTGTTCTCACTTCCCAGTCTATTGAAGAGGATGAGAGAAGCTTCAAAGATGCCTTGAATGCTTCCACTGCAGAAGAGGAAGCAAAAACTCTGTCATAATGTTCAACTGCCGTCTTGAAGTCCATGGCCACGTAGTCCACTACGCCCTCTTTCAGAAGCTTTTTAAGAAAGTCAGGATTGGTTCCGTTTGTATCCAGCTTAACAAAAAATCCCATTTCTTTGACTTTTTTCATAAAGCCTTCAATCTCAGGATGAAGCGTAGGCTCTCCGCCTGTTATGGCTACTGCCTCAATCATGCCGCGCCTCTTATCCAGGTAGGAGATAATCTCCTCTTCGTCCACCTGCGAATCAAGCTCAGCTTCTGTGGGTGGAAGAACCAGTGACGGATTGTGACAGTAGGGACAGCGGAAGTTGCAGCCTCGGGTAAACACCGTAGCTGAAACCCTTCCGGGACAGTTTAATAAATCCAGTTTCTGTAAACCTGCGAACTTCATACAGTTATACTAAACCAAGGTTTAAACTGTTTCAATCAGAGAAAAAAGAAGAAGCATTGATGTGGTAAAAATCTAAAGTCAACATTGGTAAAAATCTAAAGTTTAATAAAAAAGCTCCCTTTCGCAAGGGAGCCACTTGGGTTTTCTTTTCAATTATTTTGTGCCTGTAAGGACTGTTCCGTTTACATAAAGCTTGTAGCCGTTTGAAATAACTGATGAAGCACTGCCGCTGAACTTAGTTACATAGCTGTCTGCTGTAAGAGTCCAGGTGCTTGTGCTGTCCAGTGTAACTGAAACTGTACCTGCCTTTGTAGAAACTGTGCTGCCGCTTGCATTTTTGATGCTGCCTCCAACATAGCCTGTAAAGGATGAACCGTCTGTAAGCTTTAATGTAAGAGTTGAGTTGTCTCCTACAAGAACAGCGCCCTCAAGAACCTGGGAAGAAGCGTTTAATGTAGCTGTGTTGCTTCCACCACTCCAGCCGTCGTCACAAACTGAAAGAAGGATGTTATCACTGTCCTCATTTACAATTGAAACACCGCTGAGAGTAATGATTGCCGTGGTGTTTGTAACATGGAAGACATGGCCGTTCTTACTTGTAAGACTTCCGTCTGTCATGGTGAAGGTGGATGTTCCACTGTCTGCATCTCCAGACATGGACTGGTAGATCATAATTGTGTCGTAGAATGTAGCATTTCCATTGCACTTGCTGTTGTTTGCAGTCATGTCACAGTTATTCAGGGTGATGGAGTTAACACCTTCTATGCAGACACCCTCAGAGAGGTTTGAAACAAGTGTTGCGTTTGAAACAGTAACATCTGCAGTTGAGTAAATGGCAGGAGAACCAAGACCGTTTGAAGTATAAGTTCCTCCGTCAACTGTAACAGTTCCGCCTCCTCTGTCTGTACGAATAGGTGCAGAAGAACCGCCGCTTGTAGTAACTGTGAGGTTGCTGGCCTTTGTTACACCGCCACCTGTGGTCATGATTCCACCGGAGCCGCTTCCTGTTGTAACAATAGTTGAGTCAGAGATAACAACTGTTGTGCCGTCTCCTGCAGCTCCGTTCTGACCTCCGTTTCCGCCGTAGGAGAAAACTCCGTTGGCTCCTGAGGCATCAGAAGTGATGGTACAGCCGCTTATAGTTGTAGTAGAGCCTCCCATTACAAGAACTGTTGCGTTCTGACCGTAGAAGTTACAGTTATCTCCTCCGTCAGAATCTCCGCTCTTGTAAACTGTGGCATTTGTAATCTTTACTGCCTCATCTGTGTTAATCATAAGTGCACTTTGATCTGAGGAAGTTGATGTATAGGTCTTTGAATCCTCTGAAGCTGAAGAAGTAATTTCTACAGCTCCTGCATAGATTACCTCAGAAGAACTACTGCCGCCACCGGGCATACCGCCGCCATTGCCACCGGGGGCATCAGGAGGAGTACCGCCGGCTCTTTCAGGTGTTGTTGTCTTTGCTGCTGTCGTTGATGTTGTCTGTGCTGTTGAGCAGGAAACAACTGCAAAGATAAGAAGAAGTACTGATAAAACTGTTAAAATCTTTTTCATATGCTCTTAGTCCTTTCCCATCCGTCGCCTGCATCTGTAGCATGGCGGATGAATTTAAAATCACAGAAGTCTCCGCCCTGACAGAGAGTCTTGGTACGGATAAAGTCTGTGTAGTGAAGCTCACCGTAGTTAATTATATCTGCATGGCAGCACATAGCACCAAGCTTTAAAAGATTTCTCTTTCCGAGAATCTTAGCGTAAATGCACTCGTTGCACTCAAAGTGAAATATGTCCTTCGGATCATCCTTGTGCCAGGTGTAGCGCCAGCCTGTACCGGATTTCTTGCTAAATCCAATGGGGACTATCTTCTTCATAAGTGACATAAAGAAACCTTTCTTTGAAAGCTTCTGCATTCCTGACGGGTCGAGAAACTTCCACATCTCTTCAGAAACCTTCTTATAAGCATCTTCTTCTGAGTCTCCGTGCTTTTGAAATGTTTCGTACATGGCAATAGATGTAAGGATTTGGGCCATATGCTCATAGTTTCCCTTGTCACAGTACTCTTTCTCTTCTACAAGGAGTTCTTCCATTCTCTTGTAGATATCCTGCTGAATATCAGAACTTAATGTAGGAAAATAGTTTTGATAGCGGCTGATAGCCACCATTTCCTTAGGTACGTATTTTTTCATTTTTGTTCCTTTTCTTCCTATTGTACCAAGTATACAGGAAATCTATTTCTTTTACTTTATGTTATGAAAAAAAATATTATAAAAAAGAGGACTGTGCTAAAAGCACAGCCCTCAGAGATTGATTGTTAAATCAAAAACAACTAATTACTACTAATAAGTAATCAGTTAGTTACCTGTGTATTGTATCCTTCATGAGAAGCATTCTTTTCAACAACAATATATTTAACTGATGTTTCATCATTTTTCCATACATCGTGTGTTTCATGGTTTACTTTTGGATAAGGATTAACATTAAATGTACCACCCGTAATGAGAATAGCATTATGATTATCATTATTAAATTTAAAGGCTACATCAGTATTTAAATCTGTGAATGTACCATCATAAAGATTTACCTGAGCAACATTTGCATAGACTCCATAGTAGATCCCTTCTTGTACGCCGTAAGAGTTGACAATATAATGTTTTGCTGAATAAGTTCCACCATATACATTGATTTCACCGCCAGATGAGAAAATAGCAAAAGCATTCTCACCTGTAGCTCTAGTATCTCCGTAAACATTTATTGTTGCACCGTATTGAGATGCAAGACAAGCAGCGTTGAAGTTCATATCATCAGTAGGTATCCCTTCCTGAGTGAAAGTACAATTATAAATATTTGTAACGGCGTTGTAGCCAGTTGACAATGTTTCTGTATTATAATCACCACAAGTAATTGAAGTACCATAAAGAGATGAGAAAGTACAATTATTAACTGTAAGTGTTCCTGAACCACTTTCCATCATGATTCCAGATCCCCAGGAATCATTGTTATACATTGTCACATTATCAAGAGTAGCGCTTCCTCCGCTAACACGCAGACATCCTCCAACTCGAGTACTAGACCAACCAGTTCCAGAACTATGGGGATTAAGAATTTCTCCATCATAGCTTCTTCCATCAATTGTTCCATTCTTGATAGTAAGGTTTCCAGCTTCCATCTTTATGGCTCTTCCACCGCCATAAGTTCCAGCTCCACCAGTAACTTTCAGAGTTTTTCCATTCAGATCAAGGATAGCAGTTATGTT
>JAIKXP010000094.1 GCA_024684115.1 Sphaerochaetaceae bacterium
TATTTCCTTGACGAGTAGGACACACGTTTTGACGTGATCCATTCACTAGCAGAAGTCAAATTCCTAGTTCTATAATTGGCTTTTGAGATTGTGTGTGAATTGTGTGTAAAAATGCAAAGAATTAAAAAAATAATTTATTTATTAATAAAGAGTTATCTAATCTTTTAGCAAAGTTTCCGTGGCAGACAAAAAGTACTCTTATCATGACAGCTACAACCTCAATAAATTAACAAATCTTTTATGTATAAGCAGTTACTAGAACAGCTTCATTAAGACTATTTTCCCATAAATATCCATAAGTATGGCTGAAGTTTGTGTAAATCGTGTGTAGTAAATGTGTGTGAATTTATGTTCTCAAGTGACGGTATAAAACCGGAATACTATTCAATGCTCAGATATTTGAAGATCTTTAACATCTGTGTGTTCCATTTTCATAAACATAGTTAGAATCTGAAAGATATATATTTCTCTTTTCAATACAATAATTTCTCACGTTTGCGCCATGTAATTTCAAGATGGTTTTCACACCTGCGCCATGAGATGTAAATCAGCACGGTAGTTAGACTCTACATGGCTGTATAGAGCTTTTGGTGTTCTAATTACGGATTCATGATCAGGAATCCATAAAGTTTTTTACAATCAGTATTTTATCAGACATATTTCAAATTCTGTTTTCTCAATAATTCCTCCGGAACATGAAGCATAGGAGGATGATTGATGAATCCTCTTAATGGAAAGAGCGCTATTGTAATAGGTGCAATTTCTGTCATGGGAGAGTCTGTTGATTCCGATGTGATGGTAAGGAAATTTTTGTATTAAAGCCTTATTCTAAGTTGTGCACGCATTTAAGTTTAGCGAACTTGAGGCTTGAATGCGCAGGACTGCAGAGCGTTGGCAGGCATCTGCAGCTTCATCTCTTTTTTATTACAATTTACTTTTTATTAAACATTAAAAATGGAAAACAATCTGTATTCATGTGATAATCATTAGCGGGGGATTATATGAAGAATAAAAACGGAAGAAAAATAATTGTTTTAGTTGCTGTTTTCCTTATCTTTTCCATTTTCTGCCTTTCTGCAGAAGCTGTAAAAGAGAGTGCAGGTTCTAAGAAAGACCTGGCATTCAGTTATGGAAGTAAGGATGTTTACGGGGTTGTAAAGGTTGTTAATCTCTACGGTTCCTGGTATGAAATGGGCAGGCAGTATGGGGCCCTTATGAAGGAAGAGCTGAATGAGGTAAGTTCCTTCATAGAAGATATAGCCTCAGCCAGCGAGCAGAATGCACAGAAAGCCACATCCATAGCAAAGGTACAGGAAGCTCAGACTCCGTACAGAATACTTGAGTTCATGAGGGGTGCTTCTGAAACCTCCGGACTTACATTGGACCAGATGCAGAGGGTAAATGCAGTTGAGAGAATTGCAGGCCTTCCGAAGTGCAGTGTAGCTATTGTCTGGGGTGATTACGCAGCATCTGATCTGGTAATAGGACGTAACTATGACTATTCAGCCGTGTTTGCACAGCTCTATAAAGATGTTGCAGTTACCGTTTACCATCCGTCTGACGGAGCACTTGCTACTGCAACAATCGGTTATGTCGGAGAAATATACGCTGTAAATGCCCTTAATGAGAAGGGAATCTTCCTTGAGCTTAACAACGGTAAGCCATCTGCCTCAATGAAAAGCCCGAATGCACGTATAACAGGAACAACCATGCTCTTTAACACCATGTTTGAGTCTGATGAACTGAGTGACCTTGAACTCTTCTTCAACACCACGAACTGCAGTTCTTCATATATTATCAATGTTGCTGATGAGAACATGGCTTTCTCTTTTGAGTGGTGCCCGGTTGGAGTAAAACACGGTGAGCAGACTCTTCCTGAAGGTCTTTTAGTTTCAACAAACTACTATGTAAACTCTGAATGGGAGTTCCCGGTTCCTGATGATGCGAAGAGCTGGAACGGTATTTCAAGAAGAAACAACCTCATAAAGCTCTGTGAGGAGAACAAGGGAAAGATTGATTCTGAAAAGATGATGAAGATAATTGAGACTGATTACAAGGATGGCGGAGCCAAGAATGATATGACGGTTTTCCAGCTTGTTGTAGTTCCTGAAACCCTCAGCCTCTGGGTCAGGGTTGTAAATGCTCCTGAACCGAAATGGGAAGCAATAAATCTTTCCGAATATCTTATCTGATGTATAAAAAAAGCTCCCGGCCGGGAGCTTTTTTATTCTTTCTTTTTATCAGAATATTTCCAGATTATCTTCAAGTACTTCAAGGTCTGTTCTTTCATTAAGCTGTTTCTGAACCTTTTCTGCCAGGATGATTTCATCTGTAATAATTGAATCTACCTTTGAATCCAGGAAGTGGTACAGGCCATCCTCTGTGTTTACTGTCCAGACTATTGCTTCTTTTCCTGCTTCATGGATGTTGCTGATGTTTGTTTCTGTTGCGCTTTCTTCTTCCATAATGATAAGGTCGCAGTTAAGCTTTGCAACATTTCCGAGACTTGCAAAGAACAGGGTTCCTGTCTCAAATTCCGGATAGGTTGTTTCAGCGTAGTTGA
>JAIKXP010000103.1 GCA_024684115.1 Sphaerochaetaceae bacterium
TGTATATTATATGAATACTCTATAATTATGCTATTGTATGAATATCAAAGATTATTAAAACCATATTAAAACTATAATTAATTATTTAATACTGATTATATTGTTTTGTATGACTATAAAAAATGCTATCAGTTTTATAGATTACTGATAGCATTGTTATAGTTTTATTATATTAGAATTATATGTTTATTTGCTTTGTGAATATGCTGCTTAGGGATGAGCCTGTGAGGATTACGAGGGAGACGATTATTCCTGAAATCATGACTCCGAGGGCTATGAAGAGGCTTGATTTCTTCTTGTCCAGGCCCATAACCCATGCTCCCAGAGCTCCTGTCCAGGCACCTGTAATTGGAAGGGGGATTGCTACGAAGACCATAAGACCTGCCATACCGTATTTCTGGATTTTTTCACCTACCTTTTTTCTGGCTCTGGCAACTGATTTATCAAAGAATTTCCTGTACCAGGAGAGGCGGTACATGGCTTTGTGGATAGTTTCCAGAAAGAAAAAGAAGAAAGGAGCTACCAGAGCGTTAACAAGAACGCAGAGAAGGTAGGCATAGATAATTGGAACACCGTTAAGATAGGCGTAGGGGATTCCGCCCCTGAGTTCGCTTATAGGTATGAATGACAGAATGGCTGAAATAAGATATATCTTAGTCATAGTTTTCCTTTATTGATTAATTGAAATAGCATCTGCCGGGCACATCTCGTGGCAGCAGTAGCATCTTATACACTTGTCGTAGTCCGCTACAACAGCTTTCTTTTCATTGAAGGAAAGAGCTTTTGCAGGGCAGATATTAATGCATTTTGCACAGTGGATACACTTATTCTCATTGAAGAGAGGAGCAGGCTCCTTCTTCTGTTTTTTCTTGTGATAGCCCCTGGTAAAGAATGGAATTACAAGGGAAGTGAGTAAGTTAGTCTTCCTGCTTAACTTAATTCTCTCATAGTCATTAATTACAAGGTTTTCTGCATTTAACAGCGGAAAATCAATGTTTTGGGGCAGAAGATGCTGTCTTTTACCCTCATTGAGAATAGGGATGTCATTTGGTTTGTAGCCCATGATCACCGCCTGGGCGTAATCGAGTGCAAAGAGGTTGTCGGAGGACATAATAAGTCCGACTAACTTAGGTTTTCCGTTTGCAGGCCCCGGTCCTTCCATGCCTAAAACTGCATCCATAATGGCAAAAGAGGGTTGAACGGTGTTGTGAATACCGACAATCAGCTTAGCAAAGCTCTCCCTTGTCGGGTTTGCCAGATGGCAGGGGCTTTTGTTCAAACCGGGAACAAGACCGAAGAGGTTCTTGACGGCTCCTGTGGTGTACATGAGCTGGTGGGTTTTGAACTTACAGATACTGATAGTAAGGACTCCTTCCTTAAGGATTGAGGCCAGCGGAAGGGTTTGTGAGGTGCCCTTAATAAGGGTTGGAGTGGGGGAGGTGGAGAAGTCTGTCCAGACTGCTCCTTCCTCCTGACATACATCATAGATGCCGCAGGTCTTACCGCTGAAAGATGACGTTTGCAGTCCCGGAGAGTCTCCAACGTATATTTCACTGGCTCCACGCTCAAAAAAGAGTTTGATAGCGCTCCTTACAATCTCAGGATTGGTGGTTATGCAGGAAGAAGCAGGGGAGTCCGAAAGAATGTTCGGTTTAAGAAGAACCTTCTTACCCCTTACATCCGGTACATCTGAGTTTTCCAGAACCTTCTTAAGCGCCTGATAGACTTCTTCCTGTCTGTAACTGGTGCATTTTGTAATTGCAACTCTGCTCATGACAGCCTCCTTAAAAGACAGAAGTAAAGAGGACCGGCACCGTCAGAGGTGTCAGGCATGACTATACTTCCATAATCAAGCTCTTCAGCTTTAAGTATCTTATCATGTAAGTCGGGCTTACAAACCTCAACCCGGCCCTTTCTCTTGTTAAGAAGCTTTTCAATTACCCTATTGTTTTCCATCGGGTTTATTGAACATGTGCTGTAGAGAATGAAGCCGCCGGTCTTAACTGCATCAAGGGCAGCGCACAGCATGGCAAACTGGCGGATAGCCAGAGACTTAGGTCTACCGGTACCCCAGATTGAAAGAGCCTGAGGATCCATGATTACATGGCGCTCACTTGAGCATGGAGCGTCCAGAAGGATCCTGTCATAGACATCTTTCTCATAGAGTGACCATGTAGTGCTGTCGTGACCGGTAATTCTTATGTTTGAGTTAAGCTCAGGCGGAAGGCATTCCTTGAGAACCGCAGCAAGTCTTGTTCTTCTGGCAGGAGACCTGTCGTTTGCAACAAGAGTACCTGTGCCGTTAAGCTTCATGGCAAGGATAAGGCTCTTACCTCCGGGAGCTGCGCACATATCAAGAACTGTATCTGATTCGCGGACAGGTAAGACAGAAGCTGCAAGAATAGATGCACTGTCCATGTAGTATGGTTTTACAAGCGGACCGCTTAGACTCACAGGTTCTTTTTCCTTAAGGAAAGCTTCCCTGATCTTTATCCAGCGCTCACCGTAAATGTCGCTGTAGTAGTTTTCGAATTTTTCTTCGCCGTTTAACTTTTTTTTGCCTGACACGAAGTTACTTTAAACTTTTAACAGGGTTTTGTATACTTTAGTCAGGGTACAAAATGAAAGACACACAGTCATTTAACACAGAAGATCTTGCCTCAGTTGCTACATTCTTCAAGGTTTTCGGAGATCCGACCAGACTTAAAATTCTCTACGGCCTTGAAAACGGAGAAATGAACGTGCAGGAGATTGCAAATCTTGCAGGTGTGTCACAGTCAGCCGTAAGCCAGCACCTGAAGTATCTGAGGATAGCAAGGCTTGTTTCATTCAGAAAAGACGGAAAGAACGTTTATTACAAACTGAACGACGAACACATTTCCAGAATACTCTCACTCGGCGCTGAACATTACCTTGAAACACAGGCCTGATAACACGGGTGCGGTTGAATAAAAGATTCTCTGATATTATTATAACGCCTATGAAAAAGAGACTTATAACCAGTGCACTTCCTTATGTTAACAACATTCCTCATCTGGGAAACCTTACACAGGTCCTCTCAGCTGACGTCTTTGCCCGTTTCTGCCGCCTCAGAGGCTACGAGACACTTTATGTGTGCGGAACTGATGAGTACGGAACAGCTACCGAAACAAGAGCTGCAAAAGAGGGCGTAACTCCGAGAGAGCTTTGTGACCACTACCATGCCATCCACAGGGATATCTACAGGTGGTTCAACATTGACTTCAACTATTTCGGAAGAACCTCAACTCCGAAGCAGACAGAGATAGTACAGGGAATATTCAGGAAGGTTGATGAAGCCGGTTATATTACTGAAAAGGAAACAGAGCAGCTTTACTGCCCGTCCTGCAAAAGATTCCTTGCCGACCGCTTTGTTGAAGGCACATGCCCTCACTGCGGAAGCACAGATGCCCGTGGCGACCAGTGTGACGCCTGTCAGACACTTCTTGAGCCTACAGAGCTCATTAATCCAAGATGCGGTGTCTGCGGAACAACACCTGTAGTAAAGAAGACAAAGCACCTCTACCTTGACCTTCCAAAGGCCCTGCCCATGCTTGAAAGCTGGATGGAAAAGGCCAGTGTTGAAGGCTTCTGGGCAAAGAATGCAGTCCAGGTAACAAAGAGCTGGATCCGTGACGGACTTAAGGAAAGATGTATAACAAGAGACCTCAAGTGGGGTATTCCTGTTCCGAAACCGGGCTACGAAGACAAGGTATTCTACGTCTGGTTTGATGCACCTATCGGTTATATTTCAATTTCAGCAAACTACACTGATGACTGGGAGCGCTGGTGGAAGAGCCCGGAAGATACGGAGCTGTTCCAGTTTATCGGAAAGGACAACATACCTTTCCACACAGTCATCTTCCCGATTACAGAACTTGCAACAGGGGAAAACTGGACCATGCTTCACCACATGAGCTCCACAGAGTACCTTAACTACGAGGGTGGAAAGTTCTCAAAGAGCAAGGGAATCGGAATATTCGGAAATGATGTACAGAGCACAGGAATCCCTGCAGACGTCTGGAGATGCTACATGTTCTACAACAGACCTGAAAAGTCTGACGTTAATTTCTCATGGAAGGAATTCCAGGAGAAGGTAAACGGAGAACTCATAGGAAACCTTTCCAACCTGGTAAACAGAGCCCTGACCTTCATAGGCCGTTTCTATGACGGAAAACTCCCGGCAGGGGAGAGCGACCCTGAGACAGTAAAACTCTTCAGGGACAAGGAAGCAGAGATAACCGACCTTCTCGAGCGCTCCGAGGAAAGAGACGCCCTGCGGGCAATATTCGAACTTTCAGGCTACGGCAACAAAATCTTCCAGGAGTCAGAACCGTGGAAGATGAGAAACACAGATCCTGAAGGAGCAGTACGCGTTCTCAGAACACTTGCAAATCTTATCAGGGATATAGGAATCATGATCCAGCCTTACATGCCGGAAACAGGAAAGAAGATTCTTGCCTTCCTCGGCTGTGAAGGACAGACCTGGAAAGACACAGGAAACTTCGATTCAGAAGTTACAGTCGGCAAGACAGAATACCTGTTCAAAAAGCTCGCAGATGAGGAAATTGAAGAGATGAGAAACCGTTTCAGCGGTTCTCAGGAAGAAAGAGAGGAAAAGAAAATGGAAAATACAGATAAGAAGGCTGAGGCAAAGGCTAAGGCTCAGGCAGCAAAGGCAGCAGAAGAGAACAAGAGCATTGCCGAAAAGTTTGCAGATAAGGTTATCCTTAAGGTTTGTGAGATTACAGAGGTCAACAAGCATCCGGAAGGAGACTTCCTCTACATACTCACCCTTGATGCAAAAGAGCCTGAGAGCAGAACAATTGTTTCTTCTATCGTTCCTTACTACACAGCAGAAGAGCTTCTTCACAGACATATTATCCTTGTCAGCAACTTAAAGCCTGCCAACTTCAGAGGCGTAAAGAGCCGCGGCATGCTTCTTGCAGCCCAGGATCCTGAGGCTGAAGAGCACTCAACATGTGAAGTAATCTTTGCAGACGATCTTCCTGCCGGAACAACACTTGTTCCAGAGGGACTGAAGAACCCTGAGGGAGATGTATTCTACGTAAAACCAGACCACTTCTTCGCCATGCCGCTGTATGTAGAAAACGGCGTTCTCATGGTTGACGGAAAGCGCCTTGTCAGTTCAGACGGCAAGACAGCCGGCACAAAAAAGTACTTAAACGGACCTGTAGGTTGATTTTTCTGGATTTTAGCTGTTACCAAAAACGCTTTTTATTGTTTTAAAAAGTGTATGGCTAAAGGAAAGAATGTACTGATTGTCGGCTTCGAGCAGCGCGATGGCGGACTGCAGAATGCCTTATATTATTCCTCAAGAGGATGTAACGTCCGGCTCACCGATCTCAAGGATCTTGAATCCCTGGGAGAGGGGGTCGAATTTTTACGTTCTCACGGGGTTGAGATAATCAGTGACGGCTACCGTGAAGAAGACTTCAAATGGGCAGACATTGTCGTAAAGACTCCTGCCATAGACCTCTCCAACACATACCTTAAATATGCAAAGAAAATAGTATCAAGCTTCTCCGAGCTTCTCTCTTCACCTCTTCTTGATAAGACTGGAATAATCATAATTACAGGCATGAAGGGAAAGACAATAGCTGCAAGCGCTGTTTCCCATACACTTAAAACCCTCGGAAAAACAGTACATACCTGCGGCAATCTCGGCCGCTCAGCCTTTGCAGAGCTTTCTCTTCTTGAGAGGGGAGATGTTCCGCAGTACCTTATCTGCGAGTTCTCTTCCCGCCAGCTGCGTGATGCATTCATGATTCTGGGTGAAGACTTCCCTGAGGTAGAAATTACTCTTGTTACCGGCGGAAGCCCGGAAAACCGCGGAGTCATAGAGGGCAGGGAGCTTGTATTCGGAGAGAAATCCAGAAAGGTCGTCTGTCCCCAGGCTCTTAAAAAGACTCTTGCCGAGATTACCGGCAGAAAGATGGCTACCATTACATCTGTTGAGTCAAAAATAAGCCGCATGCCGCTGTCTATTCCCCCTTCACTTAAAAATGCATATGCACTTCTGAGTACCATGGGCATAACGGCTTCAAAAATAAATACAGGATTAAAGAGCTTCCGCGGCGTGCCTAACCAGAGTGAAATCATACTCATGAACGGAGAACTCATAGCCGTAAACGACAGCTCTGCAACTATTCCGGAGTCGGTCGGATTTGCATACACACAATTCTCTTCTTTCCCGATTCACCTCATCTGCGGCGGAACAGGCAAGATGCTGGACGTGTCTTCCATGCTCACAAGCCTCAAGCGCTCAGCCAGCATAACCGTCCTTGACGGCTCTTTTTCCAGAAACGTCCTCATCCCTGTACTTGAGAAAAACGGAATTGAATACGGCGGACCTTTTTCCAGTATGAAAGATGCAGTTGAAGATTCCTTAAGGTATAATGATTTCCATGACGGAAAGACAGATGTAATTCTTCTTTCCCCGGGTGCCATGGCCTATGAATTCTTCTCTGATGAGTTTGACCGCGGAGACCAGTTCTCCAAGGCAGTGAAGGCCCTTGAGATAAGCGCATCCTGACAGGAGAGTCTATGGAGCTTTATAAGGCAAATATTCTTTACTCCCGGTCCTTTGATGAGATGGTTGTCTTTAACGACTCCTGCATTGCCGTCGAAGACGGAAAAGTTGAAGGAATATATGAGTCTGTTCCGGATAAGTTCAAGAACGTAAAAGTTAACGACTACTCGGGTAAGACCATAATACCTGCCTTCTCCGATCTTCACGTCCACGCACCCCAGTATGAGCAGAGGGGAATGGGAATGGACCTTCTTCTTGAAGACTGGCTTAATACCTACACCTTTCCGGAGGAAGCAAAGTATAAAGACATAGACTATGCAAAGGCGGTGTATGACAGGTTCTCAGATGATCTGGTTAAAAACGGAACCTTTCATGCGGTGTGTTTTGCAACCATACACAGGGAAGCTACCGAATACCTTGTAAAAAACCTTGAGGAGAGGGGAATCCGCTCATTTGTCGGAAAAGTCAACATGGACACTTCCTCCCCGTCCTTCCTCTGTGAGACTATATCTGAATCCCTTACGGAAACAGAGGCCTTTATTGAACACACAGCCTGCAACAGATTCTCTAAACCCATACTCATGCCGCGCTTTACTCCGGTTTGCAGCCAGAGATTACTTGAAGGACTTGGAAAGCTTGGAAGAAAGTACCATGTGGGACTTCACACACACCTTGTTGAATCCATCTGGGAGGAGGAGACAGCAAGAAAGCTCTTTCCTTCCTTCAGCTGTGACACTGAGGTTTATGAAGCACTGGGACTGATGGATAACGGGCCGGTAATCGGAGCCCACTTCATCTTCCCGTCCGAGAACGACATAAGGATACTGAAAAAACACGGGGGCTGTGCTGTGCATTGCCCGGAGGCAACGGTAAATGTTATTGCAGGCATAATGAGGGTCTCTTACCTCCATGAGAGGGGGATTAATCTTGCAATAGGCACGGATGTGGGAGCCGCTCCGTCAGTTAAGGTCTACAGGCAGATAGCTGAGGCCGTGAGACTGTCAAAGATAAAGAACTTCTACGAGGGAGAGGGCAGCCCTTCCATTTCCTTTGAAAACGCATTTTACATGGCAACGAAGGGAGCCTCTTCAGTGTTTGAAAATACCGGCAGTTTTGATAAGGGCTGTGACTTTGATGCCCTTGTGATAGATGATCTGTCGGATGAGCAGCGCAGGCTTACCCCGCAGCAGAACATAGAGCGCTTCTGCTATTGCGGAGATGAAAGGGATATCTGTGCCGGATTTATCAGGGGTAAAAAAAATAACCTACAGGGATAAACCCGGTAGGTTATACATAAAAGATTACGTGAAGAAGAATTACTTCTTCTTATGTCTCATCATTCTGAGCTTTTTCTTTCTTTTATGAGTAGCAATCTTATGCTTCTTTCTTTTTCTTCCACAAGGCACTGCAGAACTCCTTATTCTCCATAAACCGGAGTTAGATTTGTAATTACAGCGGTTATTATCCTGATTTTGATAAAAACGGTCAAGACTGCATAAAGGCTTTTCATTTTTATATTATAAAAGCTTGTGTTAATTGACTATCAAAGGCTCAAAATGTTATCCTGAGAGTCGCCTCTTTATCCGCCGTTGGCGGATCATATTTATAGTCCGTAAGGAGGAACCATGAGAAATTATGAGTTCACTGTCATCTTCGATGCTAACGAAGAAATGACAGAAAAAGGGATGGAATTTGTTTCATCACAGTTTGAAGCTTCCAAGGTTGAAGTTACCAGAAAGGAAGACATGGGCGTAAAGAATCTCGCCTATCAGATCAAGAAGCAGGACAAAGGTCACTATTTCTATTTTGAGCTTTCTGCTGACCCGAAGACAATTAACCTGATGAGTGCAGAAATGCTTCTTCAGGGTTCAATCCTCAAATTCCTGTTCGTCGTAAAGAACTGAGCAGAAACTGAAGATTTTTTAAAGGAGCAAACTAATGGCCAATGACATCAATGTTGTAGTGCTTGTAGGAAGACTTACAAGGGACTGTGAAGTCCGTTCAACTCAGGCTGGCATGAGTATCTGCCGTTTTTCCGTTGCAGTAAACAGAAGAAAAAAGTCAGGAGATACCTGGACAGATGAAGCCAACTTCTTTGATGTTGTTCTTATGGGAAAGAGCGCAGACAGTCTTAAACCTTATCTTACCAAGGGGCGCCAGGTATCCGTTGAAGGAGAACTCAGGCAGAGCAGGTGGGAGCAGGACGGTCAGGCTCATTCCAGAATCGAAATCATGGCTAATAACGTACAGCTTCTTTCGTCACCCGGAGCTCAGAACAGTTCTGACTCTGGATCTTACGGAAATGTACAGCGTTCAAATCCAGCACCAGCTCAGCAGAAGCCGGTAAGCCGTCCGGTACAGGCACAGCAGCCCGGCCCTGAGGCGTTTGATGATGATGTGGACAGCGTCATTCCGTTCTGATAATTAACTTGGAGATTTAAAATGGCTGATGAAAAAGAAACAATGGTAGAAGGATCCTTCAGAGATAAGAAGATGGGCGGAAAGCGCCAGTCATTCAAGAAGAAGGTCTGTAAGTTCTGTGCACAGAAGACAGAACCTGATTACAAGAACCCTGAGCAGCTCAGACGCTGTGTTACAGAGCGCGGAAAGATTCTTCCTGCACGTATCACAGGAACATGTGCAAAGCATCAGAGAGCTCTGACACAGGAAGTCAAGAGAGCAAGAGTACTTGCCTACCTCCCGTTTGACAGGAAGTAATTCTTAATGGATCGTAAACAGAAAGCAGAATACAGGAATATATTTTTGATTCTGATGGTCTTGCTGAGTATTATCATGTCAAGGCTGTCCATGGGACTGTTTATCTTTCCCATTCCTGTACTGCTGGCTGTTAACGGTGTCAAAGACACAAGAAAGGCAGTTCTTGTCCATCTTGCATCTACAGTCGGTGTTGTAGGAACCTACGTGGTTTCAAACAGTGTTCTTTTTACGCAGGAGTACATGACGGTAGCATTTCTGGGACTTGTTTTCCCGCTTACCATCTCTCTTGCAGCACTGATCTGGACCGCCTTAAGGGATTTCAGCAACTCTGTACTGAGGAAGCTGGTTATCTGCAGCATTCCTTCGGCACTGATTGCACTCTGCTTTGCACTGTGGCTCTGTTCAAATGCATCTATTGAATCCGTGAACAACATGAAGACCGCGTATTCAATGATCCTTCCGCAGGAGCTGGTAGGGGAAGGCAGTTCAGCAATCATGGACCTCTTCTTTGTGATTCTGAAATATGCATGTGTTCCGTTTGCAATTCTTCTGCAGGCACTTCCCATCCTTATTTCAGAGTTCATAATCCACAGGGGAGATGAAGAGTGGAACTTTGAGTTTGCAAACATGAAAATGCCGTACCCCTTTGTATGGGTTTTCCTTGCACTGCTCGCCTTAAGTGTTATTGTCCCGAGGATAAACGGTATTCCGGAAGTTGTTTCCGTAGTACTGTGGAACCTCACCTTTGGAATGGCACTGCACTACATTCTGGACGGTATCTCTGTTCTGTTCTCGGTATTGAGACGAAAAACACTGAGAATTACACCGTCTACGGTTGTGCTGTGGGTTGCCGTTTCAACCATTATCCCGTACCTGAACATGTTCGTTTACGGCACTCTGCTTATTACGGGCGTGTTTGAGAACTGGATTAATTTACGCTAAATAAACGGCTCAGGCCGTATCAAAAAAAGGAGTATTCAAAATGAAAATCATTCTGAATCAGGACGTACCTAACCTCGGAGAAGAGGGAGATGTCTGTGTGGTAAAAGACGGTTACGCACGTAACTATCTTCTTCCTACTGGTGCTGCGGTACTTTACAACAAAGATAACCTTGCTGTTTTCAAGAGCAGAGCTGCCGCTATCGAGAAGAGAAAGGCTGAGAAGAGACAGGCTTCAGCAGACCTTAAGAAGAGCCTTGATGAAGTTAAGCTTCACATTGTTGTTGCTGCCGGTGAATCCGGAAAGCTCTTCGGTTCAGTTACTTCAGCCATGATCCAGGAAGCTCTTGCAAAACTTGGATTCGAAGTTGAAAAGAAGAGAATTGAAGTTGCTACACACGCAATCAAGATGACCGGTAACTACACTGCAAGAGTTCATCTCTATGAGAATGAATCTTCACTTATCGGACTCATTGTTGAGAGCGAAGCTGAAGTTAAGGCTGCACAGAAGGCTGCTGAAAAGGCTGCCAGAGAAGAAGCTGCTGCCGCTGCTGCTGCCGCTGAGGCTGCTGCTGCAGTAGAGCAGGCTGAAGCTGCTGCAGAAGAAGAAAAGGCAGAGAACTGACTTATCTTCGCAAATTAAAAAGTCATGCCCGCTGAAGAGCGGGCTGATTTGTCTTTAGGGGTAGAAATAATGGCAAAATCGGCTGCAACCAGAGTTCCGCCAAACGACAACAAATGTGAGATAGCTCTCCTCGGATCTGTACTTCTTAAAAACAAGGTCATTGATGACGTTGAAGCAAGAATCCAGAGCAGTGATTTCTATCAGCTCTCGCACCAGAAGATCTGGGAAGCCTTCCTGGGTATGAGAAAGGACCTGCCGGGAGTTACCATTGACAGCGTGTCCCTCCTCAAGTACGTTTCCGAAAAGGGAATGCTGGAAGACTGCGGCGGTGCTGCCTATATTTCAAAACTTACCTCAAGTGTACCTGTGTATGAAAATGCCTCTTACTACGCAGATATAATAAAGAACCTTTCAATCAAGAGGCAGCTTCTCTATCTTTCAGTAGAAATCGGAGACAGCGTTTTTGATGAAACCCAGGATGTAAAGTTCTCAATAGACAAGCTTGATTCAAAGCTCTCCGAGCTCAGCACCAACTCAGACTGGGGTTCATATTCAACAGCAAAAGACATTCTCACTGCAGCCGTACATGAGATTGTTGACGTACGTCCGGTAAAGGGAAAGGTCGGTATTTCAACAGGCTTTAAGTCCCTCAACCACATGCTGGCCGGAGGATTCAAGAACACGGACCTCATCATAATAGGTGCCCGTCCGTCAGTCGGTAAGACAGCCCTGGCTCTCTCCATGGCCCACAATATGGCCTTCAACAGAAAGGACCCGGTGAAGGTCGGTTTCTTTTCACTTGAAATGTCAGGCCAGACACTCATGGAAAGACTTATAGCCAGAGAAGCTACAGTGGACGCTACAGCCATGTCCAGCGGAAAACTGACACCGGATATGAGTGCAAGCATACTCAACGCTGCTGACAGAATGTACGACATGGCAGGGAACCTCCTGATTCAGGACACCCCGAACATAAGTCTTGCAGAGATAAAGTCCCAGAGCCGCAGAATGGTCCGTAAGGAAGGGGTCAAGATCATATTCATAGACTACATAGGCCTCATTGAACCGGACGGAAATACCCAGAAGAAGCGTTTTGAACAGATGGCTGAAGTTTCCAGAAGCCTCAAGAGCCTTGCAAGAGAGCTCAAGGTACCTATTGTCTGCCTTTCTCAGGTAAACAGAGATGCTGGAAAGGACAGGGCTCCAATGCTTGCAGACCTCAGGGAATCCGGAGCAATCGAGCAGGATGCTGACGTTGTAATCCTCCTCGACGACCCGTCAAAACGTCTTGATGAGAACAACAAGATTGCTCAGTATGAAGAAGATGATGCCGAGCTTGCAGAAGAGGCAGAGGCTCCTAAGGAGAAGCCTTCCAAAAATGTGAGCAGGGTAATCAAGGTCATAATTGCCAAGCAGAGAAACGGCAGCACCGGAGCTGTTAACCTCATGTTCAGGGCTAACTTTGTCAGCTTCAACGAGATAGAAAGAGTCAGGACAACATCATTCTGATATCAGAAGAAAATCCTCAATAACGGAATTACAACAAGGATTGTAAGGATTCCTACAACCTGAAGGATAATATAGACCTTCGGGGGAAATGTTCTGCCGAAAACAAGCTCAATAAAGCTTATGAGTATGAGTCCACCGTCAAGAGCTGAGATGGGAAGCATGTTTGCAACTCCCAGTGAAAGACTTACGGCTCCTGCAAGGTATATTACTACCCTCAGCCCCGCGTTGAAGTCTGCCCTGAAGGCATTCTGGGAAATAACTCCAATCTGCTCGGAAGCCGTAATGGTGCTGCTCAAAGTATCACTTACCTTGGACTTTCCCTTGAATATGCTAATAACCGAATCAATGAAGTTCTTTATGTTTGCAAAGCACTCCTTGAAGGAGAGCCTGATTGCATTGCCCAGCGACTGGCCCGGAATGGTCTTGTAGTCTACATCGTATGGAATAATTCCGAAAACACCGTTATCAGGAACAACCGTGAACACACCCCTGTCTGTTTCTATTTCGACCGCCTGATCTGAGCTGTGTTCTTTTAAAACAGCCTGAAGGTCTTCATACTCATTTACCTTTATGCCGTTTACGCTTAAAACGGTATCTCCTGTTTTCATGCCTGCTCTGGAGGCTGCACATTCATTTACACCGAAGTACTCGGGATAGTCTGAGGATAGGGCTATCTTTGATGTGTAGTAGTCCTGTAAAACCGGCATGAGAAGAAGGGTAGTGAAGCAGAGAAGGGCAAAGAGCACGTTCATGAGCGGGCCTGCAAGGTAGGTTATTATTCTCTTTAACGGATGAACTCCGTAAAGAGAGCCTTCCTCACAGTTCTCTATCCTGTTTTTCTTCTGCATTATGGCATACTTAAGGTCATCCTGACCTGCCATGACGGTAGCTCCGCCGAAAGGAATGAGGTTTAGAGTCACCTTTGTGCTTCCGAAATGTGTTGAAAAGAGCTTTGGTCCCGTTCCGAATGTAAGGCTTTCAACCTTTATGCCGCAGGCACGGGCTGCAATAAAGTGCCCGAGCTCGTGGATGATTATAATAAGGTCCAGTGCAAGAATTCCAATGAGGAAGGAGAGTATCCATGAAAGGGATAAGAACTTCAAATCCTGACCTCTCTGAAAACTTTTTTCTGAACTTCATCTATATCTTCAAAACAGGTGGGAGTAAAAGACCAGTCTAAATCCAGAGCCCTTCTCACAACGTCCCTGATCTCTGTAAAACCTATTCTGTGTTTTATGAAGGCATCTACGGCAATCTCATTTGCAGTGTTGTATACAACAGGATATGAGCCCTCAAGACGCACACAGGAGTAGGCGTCAGCGACGAACGGGAAGCGCTCTTCATCAAGCTTCATGAAGTTAAGATTAAGGTTTGTAAAGTCCAGTGCCTTTCCGGCTTCATGAGGGAAGCGGTACTCAAGAAGTGCCCTCATAATCGGAAAGACCATATCCGGCGGACTCATCTGTGCATATACCTGGCCGCTTGTGCTTCTTACCATGGAGTGAACCACGCTCTGAGGGTGGATTACAACCTCTATGTCATCAGCCGGAAAATCAAACAGATAGTGGGCTTCAATTACTTCAAGACCCTTGTTTGCAAGGGTAGAGGAATCTATTGAAATCTTGGGTCCCATGTTCCATGTGGGGTGTTTTACAGCCTGTTCAGGGGTCACCTTTTTAAGCTCCTCCACCGGAGTGTTTCTGAAAGGCCCGCCGCTTGCCGTAATTACCAGGGACTTAACGTTTTCACGTCCCTCGGAGAGGATGAGCTCATCAATTGCCGAGTGCTCGCTGTCCACGGGAATAATCCTGCAGCCGTGTTTTTCCGCGTATGAGAAGAGAAGCTTTCCACCCATGACAACGGATTCCTTGTTTGCAAGGGCCAGAACCGGGCAGCGTTTAATAACACACACAGAGGCCTTAAGCCCTGCGGAGCCGCTTATTCCGTTAAGAACTACATGCGGCCTTAGAGCTTCAAGCATGAGGGAGAGGTCCCTCCATACCTTAAGGCCCGGCACCTCTTCACACGGGGCATCTGAAGTGACGCAGAGGTTTCTGATTCCGTTCTCAAGACATATGCGTACAGCCTCCTGTGTCCTTGAATGCACTGAGGCTCCCGTGATTGCCAGTTCATTGGAAAAGTCTCTGCACCCTCTTACGGCCGTACGGCCAATGCTCCCCGTAAGCCCCAGTATTATCACATTTCTCATACAGCAAACCCTGCATACATAAGGTAGAAGAAAGGAGCTGAGAAGATTACAGAATCAATGCAGTCAAGCACTCCGCCTCTTCCCGGTACCACGTTTCCTGAATCCTTGACCCCGGCGCTTCTCTTGAAGACGCTTTCAACAAGGTCTCCCATGTTTGCAAACACGCTCATTCCGGCTCCCAGAAGAATCATCTGCAGTAGAGATGGGGAAGAAACCTTATCGGAGAGAAGAGAGCAGTAGAGTACGCTTAAACCAACGCAGCAGACAAAGCCGCCTATGAAGCCGGCCATGCTCTTCTTCGGGCTCACCTTGAACGGATGAGACGTGTACTTGCCGAACAGCATGCCGAAAACATATGCAAATATGTCGTTTCCGAAAACAAGTGTCAGAAAGAGAACAACTGCGTATGGTGTAATATGCTCAAGGCTCAGAAGCCTGATTAAAAATGTAAGAAAGTATGAAGGGTAAACCGTAAGAAGAACAAGTTTTGCACCGTTTGTAATTGAGTTTTTAAACTCTTCCTTCTCTCCGCTTATCACCTCGGTAAAGAGCAAGACTGAAAGTATTATAATCAGTGCAAAGCCCGTGTACTGCGGTAAAAAGTATTCAACCAGCGGAAGAATCCATACAAGAAAGGAAGCGGGTACAACCTTTTTGAAAAGAAGCTTACTCATCTCAATGCTTCCGCCGAGGGAAAGGATGAAGATGAATATGCTCAGCGGCATGAATCTGTTCTGCGGGAGCAGAAAAATCAGTGCAAAGAGTGCAGGAATTCCGACAACGCAGGTAAAGATTCTTGCTGCAAGATTACTTTTGAACATCAGAGAGGCCTCCGAACTTTCTTGTTCTCTTGCCCAGTTCTGAAATAATGTAGTCCAGTTCCCCGGTATTCCAGTCAGGCCACAGGGTATCTATTGATAAAAACTCAGCGTAGGCACTGTCCCACAGCATGAAGTTGCTTATTCTATGTTCACCGGCACTTCTGGCAATCATGTCAGGAGCCGGAATATCCGGGTTGTCCAGGTTCATGTTTATATCATTTACCGTTATTTCCTTACCCGGATTTGCAAGGCAAAAGCGTGTTGCTGCCCTTGCTATTTCATCCTGTCCGCCGTAGTTTATGCAGAGCACAACCGTAAGTCCCGTGCAGGATGCTGTTTTGTCTATTGTTGTGTTAATTCCCTTTCTCGCTTCCTCAGGCAGGGCCTGAATATTTCCGCGAACCCGGATTTTTATGTTGTTTTCAAGATAGAAATCCATCTCTCCGGGGAGCTTCTTGGCAAGAAGGTTCATGAGATAACCGACTTCCTGATCGGGTCTCTTCCAGTTCTCAGTGGAAAAGACGTAGAGGGTGAGGAAGTCAACGCCAATATCGGCGGCGTGTTTAACAACTCTTTTACAGGCCTTCAGGCCTTCCAGGTGACCGGCAGCTCTTGGCAGAGAGCGTTTTTGCGCCCATCTGCCGTTGCCGTCCATAATTAGACCTATATGCATCAGACTTCCAGAATTTCCTTTTCCTTGTCATCAGCAATCTTATTGATCTGACCAATGTAGTTATCAGTAAGTTTCTGAAGGTCTGTCTCTGCCTGTGCCTGCTCGTCTTCAGAGATCTCTCCGTTCTTCTGGAGTTTCTTGATCTCATCCATGCCTTCACGTCTTATGTTGCGGATTGCAACTCTTGAAGCTTCAGCAGTGGTCTTGGCCTGCTTTGCAAGTTCCTTTCTTCTGTCTCCTGTAAGAGGAGGGAAGTTGATTCTGAGAAGCTTGCCGTCGTTTGAAGGGTTAAGTCCCAGGTCACTCTTCTGGATAGCCTTTTCAATTGCTGAAAGAAGACTCTTGTCCCATGGCTGGATTACAACAAGTCTTGCTTCAGGTACTGAAACGGATGCAACCTGATTGAGCGGAGTTTCCTGACCGTAGTAGTCAACCCTGATCTTGTCAAAGAGAGCGGAAGAAGCTCTTCCTGTTCTTAATGCCATGTAATCTGTTGTCAGGGCATTAACACTCTTTTTCATTTTTTCTTCACAGTTTGTGAGTGTCTGCAGCATGATTTACTCCATTAAAAATTAAAAAGCTGCCACAAAAAATTGCGACAGCTTTACCTCATTGAAATAATCAGGCGCCGGCGCGCATGCGCTGGAATCCTGTAATCTTAACGTCTGTGCCGTTTTCCTTGTTGAACTTGGCAAGAAGCTGAGCAACTGTGAGTCCGTCATCATTGTAAACCTGGCAAACCTGGTTCATGAGACAGATGTCAGCATAATGCTTGTTGAGCTTACCCTTTACAATACCTTCAAGAACCTTCTCCGGCTTGCCCATGTTTGCAACCTGGACTCTGAAGATTGAAAGCTGCTCTTCTTCGTATGCTTTTGGAACTGACTGAGCGTCAAGGTAGAGTGGGTCAGCTGCACAGACATGCATTGCTGTATTGAAAGCAAGTGTCTTGAAAGCTTCGTTCTCGAAAACCTTTTTGTCTGAAGCTTCGAAAGAAACCAGAACGCCAATGTTTCCGTCAGCATGGCTGTAACCGCTTACATATCCGTTAGCCGGTACATCAAATGCTGCATATCCCTTGATAGCCATGTTCTCGTGGATTGTTGCAATAAGACCCTTAACAAGGTCTTCCATCTCTTCTGTAGCTTCCTTGCAGCCCTTCTGAAGAGCGAGAGCACAGATTTCTTCACCGAGCTTCTTGAACTCAGCGTTACGTGCAACAAAGTCTGTTTCACATGTTACGTTAACAATAACAGCCATCTTTTCGCCGATAGCGAATGTGATTCTGCCTTCTTCTGTAGCACGGTCAGCACGCTTCTCAACTGCTGCAAGTCCAACTTCCTTGAGGTACTTTGCAGCTGCTGCAAAGTCTCCGTCAGCCTGTGACAGAGCCTTCTTGCAGTCCATGATACCTGCGTGTGTTTCTTCACGGAGCTTCTTTACCATCTCCATTGTAATAACTGCCATAAACTTACTCCTCGTCTCTTGCTTCCTTGTCTTCTGCTGACTCATCAATAGATGATTCTGCAGCTGCAAGTGTGTCTTCGTTTTCAGGAAGTGATTCAATAATCTGAATTCCAACTTCGTTGTCAGCGTCAACTACTGCGTTTGCAATGATTTCAACAAACAGGCTGATAGCTCTGATTGCATCATCGTTGCCCGGGATAGGATATGTAATATCTGTAGGATCACAGTTTGTATCTACAACTGCTACTACAGGGATTCCGCATCTCTTTGCTTCAGCAATAGCGAGGGCTTCTTTTCTTGTGTCAATGATGAAAAGAATTCCAGGAAGCTCTGTCATGTCCTTGATACCGCCAAGGTTCTTCTCGAGCTTAGCCTTCTGCTTTGTATAGAGAGCTACTTCTTTCTTTGTTAGTGAATCAAATGTTCCATCAACTGCCATCTTGTCAATCTTCTTGAGTGTTGCAATTGATTTCTTGATTGTTGCGAAGTTTGTGAGCATACCGCCGAGCCAACGGTTGTTGACATAAGGCATTCCGCATCTCTTTGCTTCTGTTTCGATAGCCTGCTGGGCCTGTTTCTTTGTTCCTACGAACATAACTGTCTTTCCCTGCTTAACCTGAGCTCTGACTGCTTCGTAAGCTGCGACAATACATGCTGTTGTCTTGGAAAGGTCAATGATATGGATTCCGTTTCTTTCTGAGAAGATGTATGGTTTCATCTTCGGATTCCAACGCTTGGTCTGGTGACCGAAATGAACGCCTGCCTCGAGCAGACTCTTCATTGTTACTACTGCCATTTAAATGACTCCTTACATTTGACGGATAAATCCGCCTCCAATACTATTTCTCTCTTCCGTAGAAGGGGAGATTCCGCTTTGTCTTCCAGGAAAACTGCGCGGTATTCCCATTATGTCAAAAAGAGGAAGATTAGACAATAGAATACTCTCTTACACTCCAATACATATGTCATGGAGAATGAAATTTTTTCCCCGTCTCCATGACATTTGTCATGTAGAATAAAATTTTTTCTAATCTCCATGACATCTGAGAGGTTCATGTCATTCTCAAGGCATTTTTAATTACATGAATAGGTATAATTTGTCTGTTGCTACTGAGTCTCTTCAGCATTTTTCAGTTTTAGGAGTGAAATCTATAATTTAACAAATCAAGGAGAAGTTTTAAATCTGAGAAGACTGGTGCTGGAGACAGGAATAATTCCTTATTCCGGGTAGTAGAATCCGGTGAGTTTTTCAAACTGAAGCTTACCCTGGCTTATCAGGCAGCTCTTTCCGCTTATAATCCTGCAGCCGGCTTTTTCAGCTCCGCTCATGAAAGCTGAAGAGTTTGCGTTATATACAAGGTCACACACCAGTTCCTTACCGGTGAACTTGAAATCCGGAGCATAATCTTCAACTGAAGATGTGGCCTGGATGATTAAATCCGCCTTTCCCGTGTACTTTGAAGCGTTCTCCAGACTGTCCCATTCACTCATGGTCTGGGCTGCGAGCTTTCTGGCCTTGTCGGCTGTTCTGTTTAAGATGGTAACATTTACGTGCCTGTACCTCAGTGCCCATACGGCGGAGTGGCCGGCAACCCCGCAGCCGAATACAACTGCGTTTTTGATTTTTCCTGAATCAAGCTCCTTCTCAAGCAGGTTGAGTATGCCGTAGTAGTCAGTGTTCATGCCCTTAAGGTATCTGTTTTCCCTGACTGCAAGGTTAGCAGCACCTGTCTGGGTCACTTCCCTTGAAATCTTTCCCAGGTAAGGGATTATCTCTCTGTTAAAAGGCTTTGTGATTGAGAAACCGCTTATATCCAGAATATCTGAGATTCTGAAAAATGCCTTGAGGGTATTGGTCATGAACGGGATGAAAACGCTGTTCATTCCGACTTTTGGAAAGGCTGAGTTCATGATCTGGGAAAGGGCATCATTTGCAGGGTTTCCGACTGTGGCATAAACCGTTGTTTCGCTGTTTATCCTGTCAGCCCTGTAGACGGTCTTAAGAATCCTGAGGTTTTCGGGTTTCTCACAGCAGAGGTACATGGAGTCTGCCTTTCTGTAGAGAATGGCAGCCGGTGTACAGTAATCTCCGCTGAAGTAGATTATCTTCTTTCCGAAGGCTGAAATGTTGTTGAGAAATGAAAAGTAGCTTACAAGTGTTTCTTCTGAATCAAAACACATGTTTACGGCAGGAATGCATGAATTCTCAGAGGCTTTCTTAAGGGTCTTGTAGAGGTTCTGCATCTTCTCCGACGGGCTGATCCTGATGACACTGGTTTTCTTGAGCGTTTTTGAAAGCCTTGTACAGAGGTGGTGATTTGAAGAGCTCACAAAATCAAAACGGCAGGCTTCAAGAAGCTGCTGAAGGCTCTCCATCTCTTCCGTCCCGGTTAACCGCAGAACCTTCGGAATCTTTACGGAGGAGGCGAAGGAGATAAACTCTTCCCTGTTTTCTTTCGTGATTACTTTTGCGTCAATTTCAACTATATCAGTGTATTCTCTGTTCTCGGACAGACACTCACTAATCTCTTTTACAGAGGTGCCGCAGAGAAGCAAGCCCAGCATTTGTCGGTTGTCTCCTATTTCCTTGAAAATAATAGTCTAAAAATACTATATTTTCAACAATAGGTGTTCTATGGCTATTTTTCAGGTAAACAACGTAAGTCTTGCATTCGGAGAAAGGGTTCTTCTGGACAATATTTCATTTACTGTCCGGGACAGGGCCCGTGCAGCCCTTGCCGGTGGAAACGGGGAAGGGAAGACTACGCTCATGAAAATAATGGCCTCCATCATGAAGCCTGACAGCGGCTCCTTCAGCGGAACGAGGGGAATGAGGATAAGTTACCTCCCGCAGAGTGACATTGTCCTTCGTGAAAGGACGGTCTACGAAGAGATAGAGGAGGCCTTTGACCGCTACAGGGAAAAGATAGACAGGCAGAGGGAGATAGAGGAAATTCTTCAGACTGACCATGACCCGGCCCTTCTAATGGAGCTTGACGGAATACATGAGGAACTTCTGAACGGACCCTACTTCAGGAGAGAGGCAATCATCTCTTCAATTGCAAAGGGCCTTGGCTTCAGGGAGGCGGATCTTAGGAGAAACTGCAGCGAGTTCTCAGGCGGATACCAGATGAGGATAGCCCTTGCAAAGGTTCTGGCTCAGGACCCTGACCTCATGCTGCTTGACGAGCCGACTAACTACCTTGATATTGAGGCCAGAATGTGGCTCAGGGGCTTTCTTTCCCGCTACAGCGGCTCTCTGCTCCTTGTCTGCCATGACAGGGACTTCCTGGACGCAACTGTTAACGAAGTATATGAACTCTTTCAGGCAAAACTCAGCAGGTACAGCGGAAACTACACCTTCTATGAGAAGCAGAGAAGGATGGAAATCAGGCAGATGGAAGAGGCTGCCAGAAAGCAGGAAAGCGAGATAGAGAAAACAGAGCGCTTTGTTGAGCGCTTCAGATACAAGGCTACCAAGGCTAAACAGGTTCAGAGCAGGATTAAGCAGCTTGAGAAGATGGACAGCGTTTCCTATCCGGTTCATCTTAAGAGACTTCAGTTTTCCTTCCCCCAGCCACCCCACAGCCCCAATGACGTTGTTGTGCTTGAACACCTTCACAAGGAGTACCCCGGCCAGGTTATCTTTGAAGACTTTTCCATGGTTGTTAACAAGGGTCAGAAGGTGGCGGTTACCGGTCACAACGGAATAGGTAAGTCAACTCTTCTTAAGATAATTGCAGGTGTAGACAGCTCTTATGAAGGCCTTGCAAAGCTCGGACCAGGGCTTGAACCGGGCTACTACTCCCAGGATACGGCTGATTCACTTGACCTCTCTTTATCCGTCTTTGACCAGGTCTCTTCCTACGGAACTGAGTCCCAGATAAGAAATGCCCTGGGTTCATTTCTGTTCTCCGGAAACGACATACTGAAAAAGACCTCAGTGCTCTCCGGAGGAGAAAGAAGCCGCCTTGCACTCCTTAAAATCCTTCTGCGTCCGACAGCTCTTTTAATTCTTGATGAGCCCACAAACCACCTGGACTTAAACTCAAAGGACATGCTTCTCAAGGCTTTAAAGGAGTACACAGGCACCATCATATTCGTAAGCCATGATGCGTACTTCATTCGCGGTCTTGCAGACAGAATCCTTTATTTAAGCTCATCAGGACCGCAGATGATAGAAGGGGACTACGAGTACTTTGAGTACAAGCTCTCCCAGATGAACGAGACTCCTGAAAAGGAAACTGTAAAGGAAACACCGAAACCCGTTACCGACAGAGCTCAGGCCAACAGGATAAAGAACAGGAAAAACTCCCTCCAGAGGCTCTCAGATTCACTTATTGAGAAATCCGGCGAACTTGAAGAAGAGCTGAGAAAGCTTAAGGAAAAGATGAACAATCCCGAGTACTACTCGGATACTGAGAAGATAAACGCCCTCATTTCGGAAATGAAGAAGATTGAGGAAGAAAAAGACTCAGTTGACGAGAAGTGGATGGAAGCAAACGAAGAGCTTGAAGCCCTGCTTAAAGAGTAATCTCTACTGACTTTACACTGTAGACCGTGCTGATTTTTATAAGGTCATCTTTGCCGTCGACAATGTTCCTGATCATAAGATAGTCGTTTCCCTGCTGCCTTCTTGTATCAATAGGTTTTGCTATTATTGTCTTATCAGGCATTTCCATAAGCAGAATAGAGTTCTCTTTCTTCAGCGCATCCCTTATCAATGAGAGTTTTGCCCTGTAGTCCATACCGCTGCTGGCGTGTCCGGGAATTGATGAGAGGGCCTTTTCAAAGCTGCTGTTGTCTTCACTTAATCGTAAAACACTCTTTTCCCCCGAGCTGTAGAGACTCTTATAGTCCTTAAGTGCAACCTTCGGAGATTTGACAGTTTTTTCACTGTTAAGGCTCTCTTCAACTGTCTTTGGAAGGGCTCCGACATCCATGGCCTGGGCCAGCTTCTGTGACCACATTTCATATTTTTCAGTAGACATGAGAAAGACGGTGTCAGTTATCTTCCTGACCACATACCTGCTTAACTCCGGGACCGTCTGTATTACTGCTGAAAGAAGAGGGGTACACTGGAGCACGTAACCCTTGTAGACTCCTATTCTTTCGTAGCTCTCCTGCCAGGAATCAATGGTCCGGGAGAAGGAGGGCTTGCCGAGAATCTCTATGATTTCAGAAAAGCTCATCCCTTCATCAAGTCCCCTGAAGAAAGAAGACTTTGTTACCTCGTACTCGATTACCGTGTCAAAACGTCTTAAGTCGCAGAAGAGATATATTTTATCCTCAGCGCTTCTTTCTCCGCTGTAGCGCACTGTAAAGTCAGAGTCACAGATTATATTTTCAGAAACCTTAGGTTCTTCAATATAGGAAAGGTTGAGGTTAAAGAACCGCTCTTTCTCTATAAGAAGGTTTACGTTCAATATTTCAGATACCAGATCATCAGGGTCCGTTTTCATCCTGTATTTGATGCAAAGCAGTTTTATTAGCCGCTCAAGGCCTTTTCTGTCAGTTGAAAAACGTTTGAAGAAGGAGATGAGGTCCCCGAGAAAAAGACTGTGTTCTTCTTCTCCAAAGCAGTCAAGAACACTGCAGGCAAGGGACAGACTGTCCATGAGAAGTATGGATTTTTCCGTTTCCCTGTTAAGGCTTATTGTGCTGTCACTGACAAAGAACACATCTGACTTCCTTAAAAAGGCACGTGTCATGATAAAGAGGCTCTCCCTTACGGCAGGAAAGACTTCTCTATGGGCAGAAGTTGTCAGAAAGCGCTGGGTTCCGGCTTCCCTCAGGCTTGCCCTTCGGCTGAGTATAATGTTTTCAACTGCCTTTATGTACTCTCTTCCAAGGGAGAAGGAGTGCATTTTCTCCGGCTCCCTGAGGTTAAAGAGGGCAGACATGTCTGCCATCACGCCTGACGGACGGATGAGTCCCCTGTTTTTTATAAGGGATGAGTTCCTTGAAAGCTTTTCTATGAGAAGCAGTACGGACTGCGGTGTGTCCTTATCAAAAAAATCCGTGAAGCTGCTTTTATCCGTTTCTCCGAAGAGTCTGGCAGCTGCCAGTATTGCTTCGCAAGCCCTGTCGTCGGTCATATTTCACTTACCCTGTATGTATAGCCCTGTTCAGCGAGGAACTTCTGGCGGTTTGCAGAAAACTCCTCTTCAACGGTGAATTTCGAAACAACCGTGTAGAAGAAACACGGATTGAGTTTTGGTCTTAAGAGTCTTCCAAGCCTCTGGGCTTCTTCCTGTCTTGAACCGAAGGCTCCGGAAAGCTCTATTGCCACCGATGCATCCGGAAGGTCGACAGCAAAGTTTGCAACCTTTGAGACAATCAGGACCTTTGTTTCCTGGTCTCTGAAGGACTGGTAGAGTCTGTCCCTTTCCTTATTTGACGTGCTTCCAGTTATAACCGGATAGTCAAACCTCTTCTTAAGCTCTTTTATCTGGTCAATGTACTGTGCAATTATCAGTATCTTCTCACCCCTGTGCCTGCCAAGAAGCATCTCAACCACGTCCAGCTTTGCCGGATTGAGGCTTGCAACCCTGTACTTTGAACGTTTTGTGGCAACGGCATATGGAATCTGAAGGTCCACGGGAAGTGGAACCTTAACCTCTACGCAGTAAGCTGTTGCAATCCATCCTGCGTTCTGAAGGTCAGTCCACGGCACGTCGTAGCGCTTCGGGCCCACGAGGGAGAACACATCTGCTTCAAGCCCGTCTTCCCTGATGAGGGTTGCTGTAAGGCCCACGCGGTAGACGGCCTGCATCTCTGCAGTGATACGGAAGACAGGGGCGGGGAGCATGTGCACCTCATCATAGATTACAAGGCCCCACTTTCCGCCCAGAATTGTCTTCATGTTCTCAAAGTCCGCTTCCCGGTCCGCCCTGTAGGTCAGAACCTGGTAGGTGCAGACAGTTATGGGCTTGATTTCCTTTTTCTCTCCCGAGAACTCTCCTATCATATCCGCGCCCACGTCTGTCTTGTCCAGAATCTCCCTTATCCACTGTCGCGCTGCGACGATGTTCGGGCAAAGCACCAGCGTTCTTGTTCCAAGCTCTTCCATTATCTTCATGCCGACCACTGTCTTTCCGCTTCCGCACGGCATGACTACAACCCCGTACCCGGTTCCTCTGGTGTTTGCACCGAGAACAGACCTTACGGCTGTCTTCTGGTATTCCCTGAGCTCAGTATTAAGTTTGATCTTTACCGGATCCGACTTTACAAGCGGCACCCTGTCATCAACCGGATAGCCGGCCTTTATAAGTGAAATCTTGACGTTTCCCCTGTCAAATCTGTGGATGAGGAAGGAGAAGGGGTCTTCTGACGGAAGAAGCAGTTTCTTAAGGCTTCTGCTGTTGTACAGTATTTTAAATACATCCGGATCGGTAATTCTCAATTCATAGTACTTTTCATCATGCTCCAGAAGCATGAGCTTTCCGTACCTTGAGGCTGTCTCCCTTATGTAGTTACAGACAGCCTGAGGCATGTCGTACCTGGACCACTTTTCAAGGGTGGCTATTACAGAGGGGGCATCTATGCCAACGCTTGCTGCGTTAAACAGTGAGATGTTATCTATGGAGTAGGTGTGAAAGTGCTCCGGAGCCTTCAGAAGCTGAGAGAAGGCAATTATGTCATTTCTGCATGCATCTGATGAGGGCGAGTGCACATCCAGAAGCATTGTTCTGTCACTCTGGATTATCAGCGGTTTATCTGTATTCATTCTTCAGAATCATTGTTTTCCGGCTGTACTAGGGGCTGCGTATGAACTTCTCCCTCTTTTGTTTCGGTCTTTCCAGGGTGTTTTTTCTTGAGCTTCAGCATAATCTCATAGAGGTTCTGACGCCTGTACATCTCATCTCTTTCCGTCGGGGTGAGTATGTACCTGAAAAGAAGTATGGTTGCTGTCCAGAAAACTGAAATGACCGAGTTTACTGCGGCAATTGAAAGGGCCAGGCTGTAAACTTCCACCGTAGTATCAGGAGTTACTATGGCAAGCAGAAGAAGGAAGGAAACTGCCATGAACGCAACGGTTATGACAAGAGAAGTAATCCATGTCAGTCCGTTTCTTGAAAGAACGAATCTGAAACAAAGGATCAGACAGATGAAATTCATTATCACCGGTAATATTGAAAATACATAGGCTGTCATTCTCTACAATATCCCCTCCTGAGGATTAATATGATATAATACCATAGTTGTCAAAAAGGTGGAATATTTATGGTATTTGAAAACGGCCTGAGTAATGAAGTTCTAACATCCAGAGTCTTTGAAAGATCCGGTGGAGATGTACGCTCACCCTTCTACAGAGATTCAACCGCCATCCTTCACAGTTCTCCGTTCAGGAGACTCAAGCACAAGACCCAGGTCTTCTTTGCTCCGAGCAATGACCACATCTGTACCCGTATGGAACATGTACTTCACGTGGCCTCAATTGCGAGTGCCATATGCCGTCCGCTTAAGCTTAACGACGAGCTTGCCTGGGCAATAGGACTGGGGCACGATCTTGGACACACACCTTTCGGACACATAGGGGAGAGGATCCTCAGCCGCCTCATGCAGGATAAGGGCCTGCCGCCATTTGAACATGAGATTAACAGCCTGAGGGTTGTTGACTTCATCTCCTGCCTGAATCTCACATACGCGGTGAGGGACGGAATCATAAGTCACTGCGGAGAAAGCTTTTTAAGAACCCTCACTCCAGAGTTCAAGGTTAAGGATTTTTCAACCATTACCACAAAAAACGGAATCATGCCTGCAACCTGGGAAGGCTGCGTGGTAAGGCTTTCAGACCAGATTGCCTACATGGGCAGGGACTTTGAAGATGCATGCAGACTCGGAGTAATCAAGGCCTCTGAACTGCCACAGGAGTGCGTGAAGGTCCTTGGCCGCAGTAACGGCACCATAATCAACACCCTGGTTGAAGACATAATAGACAACTCCATGAAGGAGGGTGTAATAGGGTTCTCCCCGTCAGTGTTTGAAGCTGTGTGCCTTATGAAGGAGTTTAACTACACCCACATCTACCGCTCACCCATGCTTGACGGCTATACAAAGTACTTCAAGCGCCTTATAGAACTCATCTACGGCTATCTTACAGACCTCTTTGAGACAGCCGGAACTGAGGCTGAGCCTTATGCGGAGGAGGGAAACATGCTGGCCGCAGGTTTCTACAAGTACGTGAAGGAAAACAGTGCAAGGTATATAGAGCATGACGGAAACTTTGACAGACTGGTCTTTGATTATATTGCAGGGATGAGTGACAACTTCTGTATAGACTGCGGAAATGAGATCTTAAGGCCTGAACACCTTAATGAAAACATTGAGCGCAGTCAGACCGGTAAGTGGTTTGATGTTTCTGAAGGCTAAGTCAGCTTTTCTGGAATTTTTCTATTTCAGCTATGAACTGCTCTACGTTGTTAAATGACCTGTATACTGAGGCAAAGCGTACGTATGCTACTGCATCTATGCCTGAAAGCTGTCTGAGTATTTCTTCTCCGATCTGGGCGGAGGTTACCTCATGCCTGGGTCCTGCCATGATTTTTATCTGCTCTTCAACGTTTGAGATAAGCTCATCAAGGGTTTCCTGACTTATGTTTCTCTTATCAGTACAGATTCTGAGACACCTCTGGATTTTCTCTGCATCAAACTGCTGGATGTTTCCGTTTTTCTTTATGACGGTAATGGGCTTGTCTTCAACTCTCTCGTAGCTTGTGAATCTGTAGCCGCACTTTATGCACTCTCTGCGCCTTCTCATGGCACTTCCGTTGTTTGTAGTTCTTGTTTCAAGAACCTTATCATCATTACACCCGCAGGCCGGACATCTCATATTTTCTCTCCCTTTTGGATGATTATAAACTGAAACTGTATTTAGTGTCTATATTCTTTGTAATTCATTATATGAATATGAGGTAAACACTAAATATGTGATATCTGCTTTCTGCTGCAGATAAACATGAAGTCCTGTCTTCTAATCGTGATTGAAAAAAGCTCATTAAGTCTATAAATTATAGGCGTGCAACACTTGCTGCAGTTTTTGAGGAATTCAGAGGCTTTCAGGGATTTTTCCAGAAAGCCGGAACAGAGGATATATGCAGAAGGCCTTGATGGTTTTCCGCTGTTTTGTTGCGCCCAGATCTTCTCAGAGAAGGTTAAGCACAACCTCTGGATCATATGTCCCACCGAAGAAGTTTCCAGACAGCTCTATCAAAATGCAAAGTACATGGAGAGCATGGGTCATTCCATCTTCCTTCCGTCTTCCGGAAGGGTTCTTTACAGCAGGTGGGAAGGCTCCTCAAAGGAATATGCACAGCTTAGGTCTCTTTCTGAAATAACAGGGTCAGAAGGCTCTGTAATCATTACCGACATAAGGGCTTTCTGTTCTCCGCTTCCACCGGCTTCATCCCTTCAGTCAGGTAAACTTGACATAGAAGTGGGGCAGAAGCTTGATACCATGAAGATAGGTTCTCTTCTCGGAGAGAATGACTACTACAGAAGTGACAGCACTTCCATGCCCGGTGAGTTTACCATAAGGGGAGAAGTCATGGATATTTTCCCCTACGGAGATGAGTACCCGGTGCGTATCTATCTTGACTGGGATACAGTCGAGAAAATCTGCCGGTTCGAGCCCATAACCCAGAGAATGAACAAGCCTGTCAAGAAGGTGGAGATAAGCCTCTTTGAGTCCAGCGGGGAGTTCGGGTTAAAGAACGGAGCAATAAAGGATTATCTTAATAAAAAAGATTACTTCTTCTTTGTCGGAGACAAGAGGCTTGAAACATCTTTTGAAAGTCTTCAGAAAGAGTCAAAGATGCTTTTCAGAAAGGCCTATCAGGAGGACCGCAACGCGGTGCATCCGGATGACATGCTTTTTGATTTCAGCAGTTTCTACAGCGAATGCTCGTCCTGCATGATAATCTCCGACATAAGCGGTCAGATCCCCGGAGCAAAGAGATTTGAGATAGACGGACCGCGTTCATACTTTGGAAACTTCACCTTCCTTAAGGATGACCTTAAGGGACTGGAAGAGAACGCCTGGGACATAAGAATAATTGTTTCGAACTCACTTCAGAAGACCAGGCTTTCCCAGATGCTGAGCGATTTTAAGAGCATCGTGTACCACACAGGACAGATTTCGGGCGGGTTTGCGATTCCTTCCAGGAAGTTCATAGTTATCTGTGAGAACGAGATTCTGGGAAGGAAAAAGCAGGTTGTCAAAACCCTGCAGCACTCTCAGTCTTCGGTACTGGACAGCTTTGTCGAGCTTCATGAGGGAGACTATGTGGTTCACGTGAACTACGGTATAGGTATTTTCCTCAAGATAGACAGGGTCAGGGAAAGAGACTACATAAAGATAAAGTTCGCGGATGATGAGAATCTCTACGTTCCTATAGAGCAGGCCAACCTGGTACAGAGGTACATAGGTTCGGCCGGCGAGGCTCCGAGAATTGACCGTCTCGGGTCAGGGTCCTGGGAGAACAAGAAGGCCAAGGCCAGGAAGAGCGCCGAGAAGCTGGCTCAGAACCTGGTTGAACTCTACGCCAGAAGGCAGAACAGTAAGGGTTTCCCGTTTGCAAGGGATAATGACTGGCAGGTGCGTTTTGAGGCTGAGTTTGAGTTTGATGAGACCGAGGACCAGATTACCTGCATTCAGGACATAAAGGATGACATGGAGAGCTCTACCGTCATGGACCGTCTGGTCTGTGGAGATGTAGGCTACGGGAAGACTGAGATAGCTTTCCGTGCTGCCTTTAAGGCCATTATGAGCGGTAAGCAGGTTGCCTTCCTCGCTCCGACTACCATCCTATCCGAGCAGCACTACAGAAACTTCTGTGCCCGCTCTTCTTCATTTCCGCTGAAGATTGGTCTTCTGAACCGTATGGTTGGGAAGAAGGAGCAGAAGGAGGAGCTTAAAAACCTTCTGGACGGAAAGACTGATATTCTCTTCGGCACTCACAGGATTCTTCAGAAAGATGTTGTCTACAAGGACCTTGGACTTCTTGTAATCGATGAAGAGCAGAGATTCGGAGTTAAGGATAAGGAGAAGATAAAGGAGCTTAAGGCAAACATTGACTGTTTAAGTCTTTCTGCAACTCCTATTCCCAGAACACTTTACATGTCTCTTTTGAAGATCAGGGACATGAGTCTTCTCACCACTCCTCCTATTGTAAGAAAGGCCATAAAGACATATGTTCAGCACTTTGACCTTGATGTGGCAGAGCAGGCCATAAGGGCAGAGATAGCAAGACACGGTCAGGTCTTCTACCTTCACAACAGGATTGAGACTCTTGAAGAAGTTGCAGACATGCTGAGAAGAAGGATTCCGGAGGCCATAATCGAAACAGCCCACGGTCAGATGGAAGCTTCGGAACTTGAAGACAGGATGAGAAGGTTTGTCTATGAAGGAATCCAGGTTCTCGTCTCAACTACAATTATTGAAAACGGAATAGACATACCGAATGTAAACACCATAATAATTGACCGCGCTGACAGGTACGGTGTCTCCCAGCTCTACCAGCTCAAGGGCAGGGTCGGAAGGTCTGACAGGGAGGCCTATGCATACCTCTTTTATCCGTCTGATTATGTGTTGAACGAGCAGGCCATCAAGAGGCTTAAGATTATAAGCGAACACACTGAACTTGGTTCAGGCTTCAAGGTTGCCATGAAAGATATGGAAATCCGCGGAGCGGGGAACCTTCTTGGTAAGGAGCAGAGCGGCTTCATGAGCTCTGTCGGTCTTGATATGTACATAAGGCTTCTTGATGAAGAGATAGCCAGAATACGTCAGAGTGACGAGAAGCAGGAAACGGAAGTATTCCTTGAGCTTGATTACAGCGGCTACATTCCTGATACATACATAAGCGACCCGTCAGTTAAGTTTGAAGTCTACAAGAAGATAGCAACAATAAGAACATCTGAGCAGCTTGAAAGGCTCTCAGCCGAGCTTGCGGACAGGTTCGGTAAGATTCCTGAGGAAGTTGCAAACCTTCTGTATATATGTGAGCTCAGGATAGTGTGCAGGAAACTTGATATCTATCACATGAAGGAGAAGAAGGGAGATGTGCTTGTAGAGTTCTCAAAGATAGCAAGTATCTCCATAGACCACCTCATAGACATGATAAAGACCTCAAACGGTGCAGTTACCATTGATCCGAAGAGACTTAATATAATGACAATGAAGACAAACGCCATAAGCCTCAGGGATAAGGCTCTCTTCATTCTTGAAAAGCTTCAGCGCCTTATTCCTTAAACTTTCTCGAACCAGACTTCACTTATGCTTCTCTGTGCATCAAGACCCTTTCTTTCAAAACCGGTTTCAGGTCTCCATTTAACATGCTCCGCAAAGCCCTCGTAGGGGTTTCTGAGACCCGGTGTGCGTGAGAAGACTTCAAGCATCTGGTCGGCATATTCCTGCCAGTCTGTTGCGCAGTAGATGTAGCCGCCCTTTTTGAGTCTTGAAGCGAGGAGGGATGCAAACTCATCCTGAATGAGGCGTTTCTTGTGGTGCCTTTTCTTTGGCCACGGGTCGGGGAAGAAGATGTGAAAACCGTCAACAGAGTTCTCTTCAACCATGTCCTCAAGCACTTCCTTTGCGTCAAAACGCATGAGGCGCAGGTTGTTTATCTTCCTGTCTGCCACATGGGCCAGAAGTTTGGAAAAACCGTAGAGGAAGACTTCAATTCCAAGGTAGTTCACCTCGGGGTGTTCAAGGGCAATCTGCTCGGTGGTGTAGCCCATTCCAAAGCCTATTTCTATTATCACGGGATTGGAGTTTCCGAAGATCTTCTTAAAATCAAGTTTGCTGTTCTCATCAAACACCAGACAGTACTCGTCAAAATGCTCCTTGAGGGCTTCTATCTGAAAGTCTCTGAGCTTCTGGCCTCTCATGGCAAAGCTCTTTACCTGTTTGTGTTCTCCGACTTCTCTCTTTTCTACTTTTGAAAGGGAGGGGATGAGATCATAGATTTCGTTTTCCATGGTTTTTCCTTGTTATAAACAATAAGAGAGACTGCAACGGTGTTACAGTCTCTCTGATATTGACAGTTAATCAGGCTTTTGACAATCAGCTGTTGCCTTCTTCTGCAGCCTTGGCTGCCAGGCTTGCCTTGATTACATCTTCTGCAAGTTTTCCTGCAAGTGTCTCATAGTGGTCAAATGCAAGTTCGAATGAACCTGTACCTGATGTCATGGACTTAAGGTCAATTGCGTAGTTCAGCATTTCTGCCTGTGGAACTTCAGCATTTACCTGGACCATGTTACCGCCAAGGTCTTCCTGACCGAGAACACGACCACGCTTTGAAGAGAGGTCTGAGAGGATGTCTCCGAGGTAGCTGTTGTCAATGTAGACGGAAAGCTTTGCGAACGGCTCGAGGAGAACAGGACCAGCCTTCTCAAGAGCAAGCTTCATGGCTCCCTTTGCAGCGAGTCTGAATGCCATTTCTGAAGAATCAACCGGGTGCTCCTTACCATCAACGAGGGTAACACCAATGTCTACCATAGGATAGCCTGCAAGGAATCCTTCTTCCATCTGGTCATGAAGTCCCTTTTCAATTCCAGGAACATATCCCTTTGAAACGCTTCCGCCCTTAACAATGTTTTCGAATGTGTAGTACTGGCCTCTTTCAGTCGGGGCTATCTCAATGAGAACCTTACCGTACTGACCGTGTCCGCCAGACTGCTTCTTATGAGCATATTCAACAATTCCGGACTTCTTTGTAATTGTTTCTCTGTAGGCAATTCTCGGAAGCTTTGTGTTGATTGTAATCTTCTGCTTCTCCTTGATCTTGTCGAGGATCATGTTGATGTGAAGTTCACCCATACCGGAAACTGTTGTCTGCTTTGTTTCTTCGTTGAATCCGACTCTGAATGTGAGGTCTTCTTCTGTTACCTTATGCAGTGAGTCATTCATCTTGTCTTCAGACTTCTTGTCAGCTGCAGAAATTGCAAGTGAGTAAATAGGATCTGGAAGAGCAAGTTTTTTGAATGTGTACTTCTGTTCAGCAGAGCCGAGGAGGGTGGTGTTTGTAGCAGAGACGTTGCTCTTTGTGATAACACCGATTTCACCGGCTGTAAGGGAATCAGTTTCAACAAGCTTCTTACCGATAGCCTTGTAAAGCTTGCCCGGCTTTTCCTTCTTGCCGACTTCAGGACTGTAGAGGTCTGAATCCGGTGTGAGAACGCCTGTGACAACCTTGATAAATGAAAGCTTTCCGGAGAACTGGTCAATTGTTGTCTTGAAGCAGTAGCATGAGAGAGGTCCTTCTGCTGTAAGCGGAAGGCTGTCTTCTGTTCCGTCTTCCTTAATGATTGTTTCAACAAGTCCTTCCGGAGACGGGAAGTTCTCTGCAACAAAGTCGAGGAGGCTTGAAATACCTGCTCCGTCTGCTGTTGATCCGCAGAAAACAGGAACGAGAACGTTGTTCTTCAGACCTTCACAGATACCTCTGTGGATTTCTTCCGGCTCAAGTTCCATTGTTTCAAGATACTTTTCCATGAGGTCATCTGCACCTTCTGCTGCAGATTCCATAAGAGTCTCTCTGTATTCTTCAACAAGGTCGGAATACTCTGCCGGGATTTCTCCGGCTGTTTCCTTCTGGCCGGCTGCAAATGTAAATGCCTTGTTTTCGATAAGGTCAATAACACCCTTGAAATCAGGACCGTTGCCCATAGGAATGGTTACAGGAACAAATGTTACCTTGAACTCTTCCTTGAGGTGATTAAATGTTGCAGCAAAGTCTACACGCTCTCTTTCCATCTTGTTGAGGAAGACAGCTCTGGGCTTGTTTCTTCTGTTAAGATCTCTCCAGAGCTTGATTGTCTCAATCTGAGCACCGTCTCTGGCGTCAACAACCATAAGAGCACTTTCGCAGCTTCTGAAAGCACCGGTTACTTCACCGATAAAGTCTGCTGTACCCGGAGTATCTATAAAATTAAGGGATTTGCCCTGCCATGGCATGCATGCAAGTGCTGCGTGTACAGAAATCTTACGTGAAATTTCTTCTTCAGTGTAGTCACTTGTTGTCTTTCCTGAATCAACCTGTTCAGGTCTTGAAATCTGGTTGCCGTAGAAAAGAATCTGCTCAAGCAGAGAGGTCTTTCCTGTTCCGTTATGACCGGCAATTGCTATGTTTCTGATATTTTTGGTCTCTAAAGCCATGAATACCCCCTTTTTTAAACCATCTTTTTAAGTTTATTTTGACAAATCCCTGTTGTCAATTTTTTTGTTCTTTTTATGCAGAAAACATGCATTTTATGTATGTTTTTTGCCTGAAAAAAGATAATGGCACGTGAATATCCTCCACATGCCATACAGTTTCAATAATTACACTGCCATCCCTCAGTTTTTGGGAGAGTAGTGACTGAACTCCATACTGAAGCTTCCGCGTCCCTGGGTGGAGGACCTTAGGACGGTAGAGTAGCCGAAGAGTTTTGCAAGAGGAGCCTGGGCGTGAACGCTGTCTGCATTTGTCTTGCTTTCAATGCTTGATACAAGACCGCCACGGGCTGTAAGGGTTGAAATTACGTCTCCTACATACTGGTTCGGAACAACAACGGTTACATCCATAACCGGCTCCATGAGGAGCGGGCCTGCTTCTGTTGCTGCTGCGTCAAAACACATGGCGCTGCAGGCTTCAAAGGCAAACTCTGTTGCAGTGAGTTCATTGTATTTTACGTCTATGAGTTCTGCCTTGAGGTCACACACTTCATAGCCGAACTTGATGCCGCTCTGGAAGGAGTTCTCAACTCCACGTTTTATGGCTTCAAAGAACTGCTCCGGCATGGTCTTAAGCGGAACAAGGTTTTTATAGACAACGCCGCTGCCTGAATCAAGCGGAGTAAGGCGAAGGGTAACTTCTGCTGCATTTTCCTTTCCGGCAATAACGCGGCTGAAGGCATTTGTATGGGTAACGCTCTTGCTTATGCTTTCCCTGTATGTAACCTGCGGGTTTCCGACGTTGCAGGCAACCTTAAGCTCATCCTTAAGTCTTGTAACAAGGACATCCAGATGGAGTTCTCCCATACCGCTTATGACTATCTGTCCTGTTTCCTCATTATCCTTCCATGTGAAGGTCGGGTCTTCAAGAGAGAGTATCTCAAGGGCCTTCTTGAGTTTGTCCTGATCACTTGCAGTGGCAGGTTCTACGGCAACAGAGATAACAGGAACCGGGAACTTCATGTTTTCGAGGAGTATCTGGTTGCCTTCGCTTCCGATTGTGTCTCCTGTCTGTGCTTCCTTGAAGCCAATAAAGACACCAATATCTCCACACTTAAGCTCATCAATCTCTTCAGGTCTGTTTGAGTGCATGCGGAGGATTCTGTTAATCCTCTCCCTCTTTTTCTTTCCTATATTGAGTACTGCTGTTCTTGATTTGAAGGAGCCTGAATAAACTCTTGCAAAGGCCAGGTTTCCGGCTTCCTTTTCATACTGAATCTTGAAGATGAGCGCAAGTGGCGGTCCATTCAGCTTGTTTTCAACCTTAACCTCTTCCTGTTTCTTAACCGATATGCCTGTGGCCGGCGGAATCTCCTGAGGGGAGGGAAGAAGTTCAACAATTCCGTCAAGAAGACACTGAACACCAATGTTCTTGAGTGAAGAGCCGCAGAAAACCGGGAGTATGCTTCTGTCAAGGACGCAGCGGTGAAGAGTGTCCATGACCATCTGTTCAGGGATTTCTTCTCCTGCAAAGTAGAGCTCAGTCATCTCGTCACTGAAGGCTGAAACTCCGTCTATGAGTTTTTCATACCACTTCTCGGCTTCTTCCTGCATGTCTGAAGGAATATCAACATATGAAAAGTCCCTTCCGTCAGTGTTCTGGTCAAAGACGACCATCTTCTTCTTGAGAAGGTCTATGACTCCCTCGAACTTGCTTTCCTTGCCAACCGGTATGAAAAGAGGAACCGGGTTTTCCTTAAGTTTCTGTCTTATGTCATCAAGAACGCCGTAGAAGTCTGCACCCAGGCGGTCCATCTTGTTTATGAAGGCAATCCTCGGAACCTTATAAGTGTCAGCCTGTCTCCAGACTGTCTCTGACTGTGGTTCTACACCGCCTACTGCGCAGAAGATTCCAACCGCTCCGTCAAGGACTCTCAGGGATCTTTCAACCTCAGCCGTAAAATCTACGTGGCCCGGGGTGTCAATTATGTTTACCTGTTTTCCTTTCCAGTAGCAGGTTGTTGCGGCACTTGTAATTGTTATGCCTCTGTCCTGCTCCTGCTGCATCCAGTCCATGGTTGCTTCGCCGTTGTCAACTTCACCGATTCTGTGGTTCTCTCCCGTGTAGAAGAGTATGCGTTCGGTAGTTGTTGTCTTACCGGCATCAATATGGGCCATAATGCCTATGTTTCTTATGTCAGAATTCTGTATTTCTTTTGTTTGCATAGCGCTAAGAAGACTAGCAAAAAATTATTCGTTACGCAAGGTGCGTAAACTGTTTAGAACTGCCAGCAGAGCCACTCCGGTGTCTGCAAAAACGGCCCATCCCATACCTATGAGTCCGAATGAGGCCAGGGCAAGGAAAACAACCTTTATTCCGATTGTAAAAACAATGTTCTGCTTTGCAATCTTCATGGTCTTCATGCTTATCTTCTTTGCCGTAACAAGGGCAGAGAGGCTGTCATTCATGATCACTATGTCGGAGGCTTCAATTGCTGCGTCTGAACCGACTCCACCCATGGAGATTCCGACGTTTGCTGTTGCAAGGGCAGGGGCGTCATTGATTCCGTCTCCGGTAAATGCGCAGACCTGCTTCTCCCTTATCTTCTTTATCTCTTCAACCTTGTCCTGAGGAAGGAGGTTTCCCACTCCTTCATCTGCAGAGCTCATCTTCACTGCCTTTTCAACTGATTTCGGGTTGTCTCCTGAAAGAATTACAATTCTTGAAGCTCCGCTCTTTCTGAGTGAGGAGAAGTCTTCCTTAATATTTTCCTTAAGCTTGTCTTCGAGAAGTACACATCCGAGATACCCTTTTTCATCACATGCGTAGATTGCAGTAACAGCGTTTTCTTCTGCATCAGGGATTTCTTTGCAGACTTCAGCTATGAAGCTTCTGTTTCCAATGCGGCACTTCTTTCCGTTAACTGTGGCTTCAAGACCCTTTCCCTTTACCTCTTTTATATTATCAGCCTGTACAAGAGCTGTTCCCTTTTCTCTGCAGTAGTCTGAAACTGATCTGGCAAGAGGGTGGGTGCTGTTGCTTTCAACTGCATAGAGCACTTCAAGAAGCTCTTTTCCGCCATTGACTTCTGTTACGCTGAACTTTCCCTGTGTTACGGTTCCTGTCTTGTCAAAGACAAAGGCTGAAGCAGAAGCGAGTGTTTCAAGGTGTGTGCCACCCTTAACAAGGATTCCCTTCCTCGCTGAGGCTCCGATTCCTCCGAAAAATGCAACCGGAACAGAAAGTACAAGTGCACACGGGCAGCTGATTACCAGGGTTGTTAGTGCTTTTCTTACCCATACACTCCATTCACCTGTTACAAGGGATGGAACTACTGCTATCAGGAGGGCCAGGGCACAGACTGCCGGTGTGTACACCTTTGCAAACTTTGTAATGAACTGCTGGGTCGGTGCCTTTGATTCCTTTGCATCTTTTGTGAGGGTAATTATTCTTGCAACCGTGCTGTTTTCATAGCTTGATGTGACTCTGACAACGATAGGGGAGTCTGTTACTATGCTTCCGCTGATAACTTTCTTTCCTTCTTCAGCAGAGTAAAGCCTGCTTTCTCCGGTAACTGCCTTTGTATCCAGTGAGGCGTTTCCTTCAACCACGACTCCATCAAGAGCAATTCTTTCTCCTGCAAGTACCTGGATGAGATCTCCAACCTTTACTTCTTCAGGCTTGACCTCTTTTTTCTCTCCGTTCTTAAGGATTATTCTTGCCTTTTCCGGGGCTATATTCATAAGTGCTTCTATACTGTCCGTTGATCTGTCTACCGCCAGGTCCTGAAGGTATTCGCCAAGTTCGTAGAACAGCATGACGCCGACAGCTTCATGGTACTCTCCTATGCAGAAGGCTCCTATTGTAGCTATGGTCATGAGGAAGGTCTCATCAAAGAACTCTCCTTCCTTTATTCCCTTGAGGGCACTGAGGATGGTCTCATAGCCGAGCACAATATAGGAAACACCTATGAGGGCATATGTAACGTAGGCAGGCAGTCCGAGATGCTCGGAGAGAAACGACAAACCAAATAAAACAGCACCAATTAATATCTTAATCATAT
>JAIKXP010000121.1 GCA_024684115.1 Sphaerochaetaceae bacterium
CTCATTAAAAAATAAAGGCTGCAACATTTTCAATTCTGTTACAGCCTCTTTCTGTTGCTTATTTCAAAGCTTATTTGTTTTCCGGATATTTGATTGCAAGGTGGAGCTCTTCAAGCTGCTTTGCATCTACATCATTCGGACAGTCATCCATAGGAGATACGGCAAAGCTGTTCTTCGGGAATGCAATTGCTTCCTTAATTGAACTCTGCTCACTCATAATCATGACCATTCTGTCAATTCCAGGAGCAATTCCACCGTGTGGTGGTGGTCCGAACTTGAAGGCGTTGAGGAGGAAGCCGAACTTCTTCTCTGCTTCTTCATCTGAGAAGTTACAGATTCTGAAGATTCTCTTCTGAAGCTCAACATCATGAATTCTTATTGAACCGGAAGCACATTCGTAACCGTTTACAACCATGTCGTAAAGGTCTCCGCGGACTTCACCCGGGTTCTGTTCGAGAGTATCAATGTACCTGGCCTGCGGCATACTGAACATATGGTGTGCAGCCTCCCAGTGGCCTTCATCCTCGTTGTACTCAAAGAGCGGGAAGTCAACAATCCAGCAGAAGGCAAAGCCTGGCTGGATAAGTCCGAGGTCCTTACCGAGCTTACTTCTAAGTGCACCGGCTGAAGCACAGCACTTCTTCCAGCTGTTATGGGCAACCATCAGGATAACGTCTCCGTTCTTTGCACCCATGTATGTGCACAGCTCTTCTTCAAGACCGGCAAAGTACTTTGCAGCACTTCCTGAAATTGTATTGTTCTCTCCGACCTTTACGAACGGAACAAATGCAGCACCGTAGACCTTTGCAGCCTCTGAAAGGGAATCAAGGTACTTTCTTGTAAAGTCAAAGCCCTTTGTAGCCGGGGCAACAACTGCCTTTACAAAACCCTTGTCTGCAAGAATCTGCCTGTAGGCTTCAAATGAAGACTTCTCTACAACCGGAGCAAGATCCTTGATCTCGCAGCCGAATCTGAGGTCCGGCTTGTCGCAGCCGTATGTATTCATGGCATCAAAGTAGTCAATTCTTCTGAAGTGAGCCGGAAGCTCGTAGTTCATGACTCTCTTGAAAACATAACCGAAGAGGTCTTCCATAAGGCCCAGAACATCATCTCTCTGAACAAAGCTCATCTCAAGGTCGAGCTGTGTGAATTCAAGCTGACGGTCTCCTCTTGCGTCCTCGTCTCTGTAGCAGCGTGCAATCTGGAAGTACTTGTCAAATCCGCTGACCATGAGAAGCTGCTTGTAAAGCTGCGGGCTCTGTGGAAGAGCGTAGAACTTTCCTGCATACTTTCTGGACGGAACAAGGAAGTCTCTTGCTCCTTCAGGAGTGCTTCTGATAAGGGTCGGAGTTTCAATTTCGTAGAATTCCCTGTCACAGAGGAAGTCTCTGATGGCCTTGATGAACTCATGTCTGAGTCTGATTCTCTTCTGCATACCGCCTGTACGCAGGTCGAGGAACCTGTACTTGAGTCTGAGGTCTTCATTTGCTGAGTTCTCTTCGTCAATCATGAAAGGAAGAGTCTCGCACTTTGACAGAATCTCAATCTTCTGTGCTTCAACTTCAACCTCTCCTGTTGCCATGTCCTTGTTGATCATATTATCCGGACGTTTTCTTACAAGTCCGGTTACAGCAATACAGTACTCCATCTTAAGCTGTGCAGCTGTCTTCTGGAGTTCCTCTGATGCGTTGTCATCAACAACAACCTGTGTAATACCATAGCGGTCCCTGAGGTTGATGAAGTGGAGAGCACCATGGTTTCTGTCTCTGTGGACCCATCCGTTAAGAATGACGGTCTTCCCTACATCTGCAGCTCTTAATGCGCCACATGTTACTGTTCTTTTACTAAAGTTCATATTCGAATCCTTTGAGAGCAAATTCTATCACTTTCCTTTTTATCCGTAAATAATATATCCTCAAAGACATGAGTATACTTTATATTGTAGCCACTCCCATCGGAAACATGTCGGATATAACCCTCAGGGCAGTCGAAACACTCAAAAGTGCAGATACCATTGCCTGTGAAGACACAAGACACACGTCAATTCTTCTCAACCACCTCGGAATTACAGGTAAAAACCTTATTGCCTGCCATGCAAGAAACGAGGAAAACTCTGCAAACGGAATAATAAAACTGCTTGAAGAGGGCCGGGACGTGGCCTACTGCTCAGACGCAGGCACCCCGGGCGTAAGTGATCCGGGCAGCCGACTTGTAAGAAAAGTCAGGGAAGCCGGTTTCAGGATTGTTCCCATTCCGGGAGCCTCAGCCTCCGTCACCCTCATAAGCGCAAGCGGCCTGACGGGAAAGACCTTCACCTTTGAAGGCTTCCTCAGCCCTAAGAGCGGAAGAAGACAGAAGCGCCTTAAGGAACTGCTGGACAGAGATGAGGCCTTCATAATCTATGAATCCCCGTTCCGCATCCAGAAGACCCTCTCAGAAATCAAAGACCTGGCTCCTGAAAGGACCATGGTTCTTGGCAGGGAGATGACAAAGACCTTTGAAGAATTCATAAGCGGCACGGCAGAAGAAGTTCTCCTGGGCCTGAAAACCGTAAAGGGAGAGTTTGCACTCTGCGTACTGCCCACACTGAAAACAAGGGAAGAGGACGAGGAAGATGCTGACCGTTAAAAAGCTTCTCACCCTGCGCGAAAGAACCAGAATCAGAAAGATTTCCATGATTCTTGCAGAAAACGCCCACAAGGCAAGACTCATGCAGGACGTGGACCTCTCCTACATAAACTCAATCCTTCCTCTAGCAGGGCTTAACACCATAAATGTAGAAAAGCCTCAGACTCAGGATGATTTCAAATCCCTGGCCTTCCGCCTTGAAGACTACTCTCAGGCCCTTCTCTCGCGCCTTGGTGCTGAGCCTTCAGACTGGGACTTTACTGATGACAGCGGGGACCTGGACATATCAAAAAGAACCATACAGGACAAAATCATGGTCCTGGACCGCCTCAGAAGCCCCTACAACGTAGGTGCCGTTTTCAGAAGCGCAGACTCCTTCGGAATTAAAAAGATAATTCTGGTTGAAGGCTCCGCTTCCCCTGAACACCAGAGGGCAAGAAGAACCTCAAGAGGCACCACGGCCACCGTAGAATGGGTCTTCATGAGCGAAGAAGAAGTTGTGAAACTCCTGAAAACCTACGAAAAGGGAGAGGTAATGGCTCTGGAACTTGGCGGAGAAGACATAAATACCTGCTCTTTCCCCAAACGGGGAGCAATAGTGCTTGGCAGTGAAGAGTTCGGAATCTCTCCTGAAATCCTTTCATGCTGCACAGGCAGAATTACCATTCCAATGGCAGGAACAAAGGGAAGCCTTAATGTAAGTGTTGCGGCCGGAATCCTGCTTCAGGCCTGGTTTTCTAGATCTTGAGTACCGGCTGGGAAAAGTTTTCAGTCTTAAGAGTTTTTGTTCTCACAGCTTCAGCCGTAAGAGTATTGCGGCTGAAATGCATGTACCCGATCTTTCCTGAACGCGCTGAATAGATGAGCATGTAGTTCTTCTGAGGGAAGAAGGACAGCCCCAGATACAGAGTCTGTCTGCCCTGCTCTGAAAGAGCAAGAAGCTCGTTCTGCTCTTCCTCAGAGAGGTAGTCATTCCTGCAGCGGATTTCAAGGTACTTTCTGCCCCTGACCCTGTCGTGAACAAGAATATCAGGGCCGGGATTTTTTTTGGACGGGGAAATGAGGTCCACGTCATAACCGGCACCTTTTTCCTTAATCACATTCATCAGCCTGACCGCAAGAGCATGAGAAAGGGAGAAACGGTTACGCGGCCAGCCATAGAGTACGCTGTCCATCTTTTCAAAATCCCTGAGTGCCAGAATAAAAAGGTCAAACTGCTTCATGGTCTAATTATACAACACATACCTGGAGTTATGACAGAAAAAAAGGGATTACCGCACTGAGCGATAATCCCCTGAAAGTTTTTCTTTTTCTTATTTAAGAAGACCCTTTGCCTTCTCTGCAATGTCCTCAGCTGTAAATCCGAAGGCCTTTACGAGGTAAGCCAGGTTTCCGACCTCTCCAAATCTCTCTCCGACATTTACGAAGTCCATCTTTGTAGGACAGGTCTTTGCAAGGTGGGCAGCAATTCCTTCGCCCACGCCGCCAGCATATCTGCCGTTCTCACAGACAAGGATATGGCCTGTCTTCTTTGCATACTTCTCAACAAGCTCTGTGTCCAGCGGCTTAATTGTATGAAGGTCAATGAGGGCAGCACTCACGCCTGCTTCCTTAAGAATCTCAAGAGCCTTGGTAGCCTCATTTACAAGGGTTTCACCTGTGGCAAAGATAGCTACATCTGTTCCGTCCTGAAGGACAATGCCCTTTCCAAGCTCAATTTTTGTTCCAACCGGATATCTGTGTGTGATACCTCTTCTGGCTGATCTGATATATGAGCTGTGACCACTGTCATAAGCCTGGCGGATAAGCTCGTAGCAGCTCTGTCCGTCTGAAGGATCGAGGATGATAAGGTCCGGAATCTGCCTCATGAGGGCAATATCCTCAAACGGCATATGAGTTCCGCCGTTTACCTGTGCTGTAACACCAGGGTCTGTACCGATGAGGTGAACCCTCTGCTTTGCATAGTTAACGGAGAGGAAGAACTGGTCATAGGCTCTTCTTGAAGAGAAGACACCGAAGGAATCAGCAAAAGGAACAAAACCCATTGAAGAAAGACCTGCTGCAACACCAACCATGTTGGCTTCTGCAATACCGCAGTTGAAGAATCTCTCCGGGAACTGCTTCTTGAATCCTGTACTTCCGAGACATGTCATGAGGTCGGCCTCAAGCATGCAGACTTCCTTATGCTCTGTAGCAAGGTCAATAATAGCTGCCATGATGGCATCTTTCATGTTTCCAAGATCAGCTGTATCTCTCATTTTGCACCTCCTTCAAGAGCCTCGATGGCTGACTTTGCATCAGCTTCGGAGACTGCCATACTGTGGTTGGATACAATACCTACTCCCGGTGCATAACCCCAGCTCTTAACTGTATCCATAATAATCATGCTCGGGCGGTCTGTGACCTTCTTTGCTGCCTGAACAGCATCGTCAATAGCGTTAAGGTCATGTCCGTTAATTCTCTGTACGTGCCAGTTGAAACCAAGCCATCTTGTATCAATGTTATCCATGTTGATAACGTCTTTTGTGTAACCGTCAAGCTGCTGCTTGTTGAAGTCTGTAAAGGCAATCAGGTTTCCGAGGTTCTGAGTTGAAGCAAACTCTGCCATCTCCCAGATCTGACCTTCCTGGCTCTCACCGTCACCGATAATGAGGTATGTGAAAGACTTTTCACCCTTAATCTTCTGACCGAGGGCAATTCCTGCTGCAGCACTTGCGCCCTGTCCGAGAGAACCTGTTGTGAAATCAACTCCCGGTGTCTTTGTCATATCACAATGGCTCGGAAGATTTGTGCCGCCCTTGTTGAGGGTAAGCAGCCAGTCCTTCGGGAAATAACCCTTGTCTGCCAGAGTGGCATATACAGATGGACCTGCGTGGCCTTTGGAACAGACAAACCTGTCACGACCTTCCATCTTGGGGTTTGATGGATCAATATTCATCTCATGGTAGTAGAGATATACCAACACATCTACAATTGACATGGCTCCACCGATATGGCCCTTTCCCAGATGGGCAATCTCATTGATTGTTGAGATTCTGATTTCCTTTGCTTTTTCTTTCAGCATTTCAAGCGTTGTACAATCAAGCACAGTATGTCCTCCTGAACAAATCAAGTTTCACTTTAAAAGAATGTCCGGCATTTCTGACGGACAAAAATATAATAATCAAAGCCCGGGTTAATACCTACCCCTCATTCCCTTGCGAGCTTTGCTAAGAGGGCCTTTGTATCTTCCACAATAGACTCCAGAGGAAGGGTCATGACTTCCTGGTCTCCGCTTCTCAGCTTGACCTCGTACTTACCTTCCTTGAAGCTTCTTGCTCCGAGGGTAATGCGGACAGGGATTCCGATAAGGTCTGCATCTGCAAACTTGACTCCGGCTGTTTCCTTTCTGTCATCATAAAGGACCTCAATGCCCGCACCGCACAGGTCATTATAAACCTTTTCTGAGACTTCTGCATCTTTTATCAGACTTATGAAGTGAACCTGATAAGGAGCAACGGCGAGAGGGAGCTTAAGTCCGTTCTCATCGTTGTACTCTTCACAAAGACAGGCAAGAAGTCTTCCAATTCCAATTCCGTAGCTTCCCATGATAACCGGCTTGCGCTCGCCGTTCTCATCTTGGTAGTAGCAGTTCATGGCCTCAGAATACCTTGTTCCGAGCTGGAAAATGTTTCCGACCTCTACTCCCTTTGAAGCTCTAAGAGGCTTGCCGCATTCAGGACAGAGGTAGCCGTCCTGTGCACTTGCTATATCTGCAACTGTTCCTTCGTAGTCTCTTCCGTAGTTTGTGTTAAGGTAGTGGTAGCCTTCCTTATTAGCTCCGGCAACGAGGTTGGAGCTGTTTGCAACAGCATCATCAACAACTACGACAGTTCCCTTTTTGCAACCGATAGGAGAGCCGAATCCCGGAACCATGCCGGCTTCAACAATCTCTTCCTCATGGGCAGGTCTCATTGAGTTTGCCCTGGCAGCATTCTGAAGCTTGTTCTCTTCAACTTCCATATCTCCGCGGACAATTCCAACAATGATTCTGTCTTCTTCGCTTCCGTCTTTGTCGTTAATGTATGTTCCGACCATGAATACAGCCTTTGCTGTCTTCTCTGCGCTGATTCCGAGGAAACTGCACAGGTCCTCAATGGTCTTGGCATGAGGTGTTTCTACAAGCTCTTTTTCCTTGAGCTCTTCAGTGCTGTACTGCTTTTTGAATCTTGCAACCTGTCTGTTTGCAGTGTAGCCGCACTCCGGGCAGGTAATGATTGTGTCCTCTCCGACCGGAGAAAGATACATATATTCGTGAGAGACCTTTCCTCCCATCATTCCGCTGTCTGAACCGACTGCGACTACAGGAAGTCCGCACCTTCTGTAGATTCTGAAATATGCGTCATAGTGAGCCTTGTAAACCTTCTCAAGACCTTCCTGGTCACGGTCAAAGCTGTAGCTGTCCTTCATGGTAAACTCACGAACCCTGATAAGACCGGCTCTCGGACGCGGGTCATCACGCCACTTTGTCTGAAGCTGATAGACAAGAAGCGGGAGACGCTTGTATGAATCAATGACGTTTCTTCCAAGGTCCGTACAGCACTCCTCGTGGGTCATGGCAAGACACATGTCGCTGTCGCGGCGGTCCTTGAAACGGGTCATTTCCCTGTCAATGCTGTAGTATCTACCGGTCTCTTTCCAGATGTCTCCCGGGTTTACAACCGGCATGAGGATTTCCTGTGCTCCGAGTGCGTCCATCTCTTCCCTGACTATAGTGGAAATCTTTCTGATGGATCTGAATCCAAGCGGAAGAAGTGAAAAGATTCCAGAGGCCAGCTGATCAATATAACCGGCTCTTAAAAGATATTCATAACCCTTTGTATCAGCACCACTTGGGGCTTCTCTGAGGGTTTTGGAAAAAAGTCTGCTCATTCTCATGGTTTTAAATCTCCATATACGCCGGTTATTCTAACGAATCAGAGAGGAGAAAACAATAAAGGCAGAGAAAAAGATACCGCCGAAGAAACCTCCGGCGGCTTATCATCAGTTCCAGTCTGAATATCCGTACTCCTGACGGATATCTGCGAACTGTTTCTTTATGACCTGATAGATCAGTGTGAGCTTCTCGTCGTGGTGAATGAAGGAGCTCTTCATGGCGTTTACGGAAATCCTCTCAAGGTCCTTGAGTGTCAGTCCGTAGTTGTCTGCAGCAATCTGCATTTCCTTCGTCATGGTAGTGTCACTCATAAGCGGGTTATCCGTACAGAGGAAGACCCTGAAGTGGTTCCTGAAGAACAGCTGGAACGGATGCTCTGCAAAGCTCGGTGCAGCTCCTGTTCCTATGTTGCTTGAGAGACACATTTCAAGAGGAATTCTCTTGTCCAGTACGTAGTGTGCCAGGTCTCCCATGCTCTCAATCCTAAGCCCTTCATAGTTCACATCTTCCACAAGACGTGTTCCGTGTCCTATTCTGTGGGCTCCACAGACCTGAATGGCCTGCCAGATTGAATCAAGTCCGAAGGCTTCTCCGGCATGAAGGGTTATGTTGAAGTTCTTTTTCCTTATGTACTGGAAGGCTTCAATATGTTTCTTAGGCGGGTTTCCGCTTTCATCTCCGGCAAGGTCAAAACCTACAACACCGCGGTCCCTGAATGCAACTGCAAGTTTTGCAACTTCCAGACTTATCTCCGGGCTCTGATGTCTCATGGCACAGAGGATGACTCCGTAGCAGACTCCTGTTTCCTTCTTGCCCTGCTCCATGCCTCTGAGTACGGCCTCAACGACTCTTGCCATTGAAAGACCCTTTGCAGTGTGGAAGATAGGAGCAAAACGGACTTCTCCGTAAACAACGTTCTCTGCGTGCCAGTCAAGAACTGTTTCATAGGCAATTCTTGCAAGGCTTTCTTCATCCTGCATGATTGCTGTTGTTACACTGAAAGTCTGGAGATAAAGGGTAAGGCTCTTAAGTCTGCAGCCCTTCTCGAACCAGTCCTTGAGGTCTTTCTCATTATCTGCAGGAAGTTTAATTCCCTGTTTATTTGAAAGCTCAATTACTGTAGAGGGACGCAATCCACCGTCAAGATGATGGTGCAGTTCAACTTTAGGAACTCTTTTTATAATATCACTTGGAATCATTAATGCTTAATCTCTCCTTTCATATGATTCTAACACAGTTGTTATCTGCGAAAAAGGCTTTTCCAAACCTTAAACGGACTTATTCTGAATCTGGCCAGACAGTAAATCCATGCAATGACCATGCTTGAAAGGTGTACTACGTAACTAACTCCTGAAGCCTGAGTTAAAACTCCGACAAGTTCAATTGCCATAAAGATAAGTATGACCATTCCAAGCCGTATCGGAATGAAGAAGAACAGCAGAACCCTGGTATTCGGTGCCATTACGGATGCGAGGAACATGAGTGCATAAACAGCTCCGGAAGCCCCGTAGACAACAATGTTTGCCATACCGGTCAACCTGTACACCACTCCTCCGACAAGTCCTCCGAGAACTCCGCAAACTACATAGAAGCAGATGAACTCGTAACTTCCCAGGGATCTTTCCAGCATGGTGCCGAACATGAAGAGAACGTACATGTTGAAGAGGATGTGAAAGAAATCCTGATGAACGAACATGTAGGTGAAATACTGCCAGATATAAAACTTATCCATCCATGCCGGCACAAGGCTCAGCCAGTAGACAAGAGGCATGTTGTTGATTCTGATGTCCGTAAAATGAAGGAACAGATAAACCAGAAGGTTCAGTCCGATAATGTACAACGTAGCGTTGAAATACACATATCTGAATTTTTTGTTTAATACATTATTTGCCATAGAATAACAATAATAAAGAGCCCCTTCATAGACAAGTGTGAAAAATTTTCACAGACAAACATTTTAGGAAATTTTTTCACAATAAATTGCGTCAAACTGAAAACAGACCATCTTTCATGTGAGAAATTTTTACACTATGGAAATTTTTTTTAGTAAAAAAGCAACTTTATCCCGATTTTTTAAAAGTTGGCACAGTATATGCTACTAAGAAGGCAGAGCAACAGTTTTTTCATACCTCCTTTAGTGTGATTTCTGGTATCCGGCATCTCTCCCATTCTAACAGCCGGATACCAGTTTTTTTTGCCCTTTTGGTTCTATGCTTCTTAGATTCTTCAAACTGTAGGAATTTTGCATCTAAATCTCTTCTTTTTCCTATTTTTGTAGGAACTCTGAGATAAAAGAGAGGATGCTTCCTACAACTTGTAGGAATTCTACCCGGATTTCTTCTTTTCTCCTGCAATTAAAATTTCTTCAAATAATTTTACGGATTTGTCAACAAACACCCTCCTTCGAGTGTCTTATAGGGTAAAGGAGATACTTTATGGACAGAATAATAATTTACATGCTTAGAACAATCCTGAACATATGTCAGAGAATTGTTGAAGAATTAAACAGAAAAACAGATAAATACCCAAATCAGGGTTTATATGTATTTGGCAGAGATAAAAATGTTTATTTCCATGAGAATATAGTAATTAACGGGAAAGTAAAGAAAAAATACATAAGCAGCAAAAATGAAAACTATCTCAGAATATGTGTTAACGGAGAGTACTACAGAAAGCTTAAGGAAGTTATGGAACTGATTACACAGATTATCTCACAGGCACATAAGAAAGTTTGTGCTGAAACAGGAGGCAAATCAGTAAGGGAAAGCATTAATCCCTGGAAGGCAAGATATCTGCCTTCCGAATACAGTTTATTCAGTGTGTCAAACTACTGGAAACAGACAAATGCAAAAAGAGCAGACAGAAGAATCTACCCCTTTCTTACAGCCAAAGGTGATTATGTAAGATCGAAGAGTGAAATGATAATAGCAAACATCCTGTTTGCACTGGGAATCCCCTATGTGTATGAAGCGAGAATAGAAATAAACGGAATAACTTTCAGACCGGACTTCAAGATTCTCAACTGTATGACAGGAGAGATAATCTACCTTGAGCATTTCGGAATGATGGATAACCCGGAATATGCAGCAAAAGCTGTAAGAAAAATCAACGCCTATTACATGGCAGGGCTGTCAGAACAGAAAAACCTGATTTTTACATTTGAAACAAAGGACAATCCGCTCACACCAGAAATCGTAAAGGAAAAGGTGTTGAGTTTCATGAATACAATACCTGTTAAAGCACAACCAGAAGGTTGAATGTTTACTTCTTGTCCAGTCCAATCAGATAGGTTTCAAAGCTGTCGTTTCTGCAGGCCTTGGGCTTCAGGGTCTTTGCCTTTGTAAAGATTTTACGCATCTGAAGAAGGAGTTCCTGCTGCCCGCCTCCCTGGAAGATCTTTATGACAAGATTGCCGTGGACCTTAAGGTGTTCGGTGGCAAGATAGAGAACCTGCTCGGCAAGCCACTCGCTGCGGGTGGTATCTACGGTTCTGTTGCCTGTGGTCATTGGGGCCGCATCACTGATAATGGCATCAAACGGGCCGTGGGAAATCAGCTTTTCGCGTATTTCGGGAGAAAAGGCATCTCCAGTGTATTCAATGACGGTGGGAGGAACAGGATTAAGCTTCAGAGGATTAAGGTCTACAGCAACAATGGTGCCGTTGCCCTTAAGAAGCATCCTGTGGGTGTAAAGAGTCCAGCTGCCCGGAGCGGCCCCAACGTCAAGCACCGTGTCTCCGGGTTTAACAATCCTGTTCTGCTGCTGGATTTCTTCAAGTTTATAGACGCTGCGCGCAGGGTAACCTTCCCTGTGCGCGCGCTGTGTATAAGAATCTGCGGTATCTCTTCTGCTTGTTGCCATGGTGCAATTATATCAGAAGAGAGTGAAGCTTTGCAGTAAACTCTGCAGGATTCTTCGGCATGACGCCTTCAGAAAGAAGAGCCTGGTCAAGAAGAACTGAACATGCATCTGAAATGAAGGACTCATCTTCAGAGTCTGCAATCTTTTTGACAAACGGATCTTCTGCATTGATTTCAAGAACAGGAGCACTTTCCGGCATGTCTCCTTGACCCATAGCCTTGAGAAGCTGCTGCATCTGGACGGTAGGATCGTTTGAATCTGCAACTACAACTGCAGAAACACCGGAAAGACGGGTTGAAACCTTAACGTCCTTAACCCTTTCTCCGAGGGCCTTCTTGATCTTCTCGGCAACCTTCTCGTCTTCCTTTGCAACCTTTTTGTCTCCGGCAAAGTCATCAAGGGCATCTGTCTTGTTTACAGCCTTGAGCTCAATGTCCTTGTACTTGCCCATAGATCCGATTACAAGTTCATCTATGTCATCAGTCATGAGAAGAACCTCGTAGCCCTTCTCTTTGTATGAAGCAAGAAGCGGAGAGTACTTGAGGGACTCTTCCTTGCCGCCTGTAATATAGTAAATGCTCTTCTGGTCAGATTTCATCCTCTCCTTATACTGAGCAAGAGATGTATAGCCGTCTACGGCTGTACTCTTAAACCTTACAAGCTCCAGAAGGTCATCACGGTTTGCATAATCCTGGTACAGACCTTCCTTGAGCGGGCGGTTGTACTGCTCTATGAACTTTGTATAGAGTTCCGGATTCTGCTCGGAAATCTTCTTGAACTCGGAAAGAAGCTTCTTGACTGAAGCAGTCCTGATGGCTGTCATGACCTTGTTCTGCTGAAGAATCTCTCTTGAAACGTTGAGAGGAAGATCTTCACTGTCAATAATTCCGCGAACGAAGCGCAGATAGGTTGGAAGAAGTTCCTTGTCGTCATCGGTAATGTAGACACGACGGACGTAGAGCTTTACACCGCTCTTGTAGTCTGCATGGTACATGTCAAACGGAGCCTTTGCAGGAATGAAGAAAAGGGTTGTGTACTCTGTTGCGCCCTCAGCCTTTGTATGAATGTAGAAAAGCGGGTTCTCAGAGTCGTAGCAGGTGTTCTTGTAGAAGTCGTTGTAGTCTTCTTCCTTAAGCTCGCTCTTGCTTCTTCTCCACAGGGCAGAAGCACTGTTGATCTGCTCAACCTTGTGCTCTGTTCCGGTTACGTTGTACTTGTCATCATAGGTGTTCTGGTCGTAGGCAAGGTAGATAGGATAGGCAATGTGGTCGCTGTACTGCTTAATCAGATTCTCAATCTGCCACCTGTTTGCATATTCCTTACCCTCGTCGTTGAGGTAGATTACTATGGTTGTACCGTTCTCTTCCCTCTCGGCTTCTTCGATTGTGTACTTTTCCTTGCCGTCACTGGACCATCTGTAGGCCTTTTCCTCGCCCCAGCCCTTTGAAGTGACTTCAACCTTGTCTGCTACCATGAAGGCTGAGTAGAAACCGACACCGAACTGTCCGATCAGGTTGCTGTTTGTCTTCTGGTCGTCAGTCAGGTTCTGAAGGAATCTCTTTGTGCCTGAATGGGCAATTGTACCGAGGTTTTCAGAGAGCTCGTCGTGAGTCATTCCTATTCCGTTATCGGAAATAGTGAGTGTCCTCTTGTCTCCCTCCGTGAAACTCAGGTCAATTCTGAGCTCAGGAGTCGGGAAATTCTCCGTGAGGGATCTGTATCTGAGCTTGTCCAGTGCATCTGATGCATTTGAAACAAGTTCCCTGAGGAAGATTTCCTTATGTGAATAAAGTGAATGAATAATAAGATGTAAAAGGTCAGAGACCTCTGTTTTAAACTGTTTGCGTTCCATTTACGCCTCCAAACTATTCAAAGATAATAAATTTGGAGCGTGGCGACAACCTAAATCCAGTCCTTGACTCCGTCTATGAGGCTGTTCATGTAGAAAAAATGGTCCAGAGCCAGTTCTCCGGCTGATCTGAGAAGGGCCTTTTCTCCAAGGCCTGAAGCTTCAATCTTCATACCCGGGCAGAGGCTGTTAAGAACATCAAGGTGGTCTTCATCTATCGTAGCGCCCTCACCGCCGACTATCACGCGGTTTGAACCGGTGACTCTTGAAGCGGTTCTCAGAGCCTTTGCCATCATGGAAAGAGCCTTTGAATCAACCTTTGGCCAGAGGTCCTTCATGTGAGCTTCTTCCTCTCCCCTTATGGCACCGACAGAACAGAAAGACTCAAGGTTACCCTCACTGGAAACAAGAATCTGTCCAAAGCCTGCAGAAGTGCCGGCAACATTGCCCCTTGAGAAAATGGAGAGCTCAATCCTCTCTCCCCAGTTGAGGTAGAGAATCATATCATCTCCGCTCAGGTCTACACCTCCGGCCTTCTCCGCGCAGATGAGGGCGCCGGCTGTTTCGCTGAGGGCAACTTCCTTCTTAAGATATTTTTCTATGGCCTCTTTCAGCTCCTTAGCCCTTCCGCTGCTTATGTTTTCGGTATCACAGGAGAGGCCCACGCCGTAGACTTTATCCATTCCGGCAAGTTTTGAGGCCCTGATAAGGCTCTTTATGACAAGGGCACAGAAGGCTTCATGGGACTCTGAGGAGGAAGGAAGGCGTTCAATCTTAAGGACATTGCCCGTAAGGGTGCAGAGAGCAGTCTGCGTGTAGGCAAGCCCGTAGTGCACGGCAAGAACATATGCAGAGTCGTCTACGAGCTGGAGGCTTGTGGCCCTTCTGCCGTTTGAGGACTCAAGTTTGCCCGTTTCCCTGACAAGACCGCGTTCAAGCAGGGAATCAACAATCTCTCCTGTGGAGACTTTGTTGAGGGTGAGGATTCTGGCAAGTTCCGCTTTTGACAGGTTCTCGCTGCCCCTGAGGGCGGAAAGGACCCTTGCCGTATTAATTATTCTTGCACTGTTTGGCTGACTCAGTTTCATTAAGTTCATTTTAGTTATAATATGGAAGTTGCTCAATGATATTATAGCAATCACAGAAAAGGAGGCTTTTTAATGGCTGAAAACGAAAAACCCAAGAAACTGGGGTTCTTTGCAGAGTTCAAGAAGTTTGCCCTTCGCGGAAACGCAATTGAAATGGCAATCGGTATTGTTATTGGTTCTTCTTTCAACGCAATCGTTAACTCAATAGTCCAGGGAGTTCTCAACCCACTTGTAGGCCATCTGCTTGGCAACATGGATCTCAGCGATCTCAGGATTATCCTTTCTCCGGCTGTTGGAGAAGTTGCAGAAGTATCCATCAAGTACGGAATTGTCATCCAGAGGATAATTGAATTTACCATAACCGCCCTTGTCATGTTCCTTATCGTCAGACTCATGAACAGAATAAATGATATTCAGAAAGAGGCTGAAAGGCTCTACGAAGAGGAAAAACTCAAGGAAGAAGCAAGAATTGCTGAGGAACAGAAAAAACTCAAGGCAGATCTTGAGAAGGAAATTGAAGACGCTAAAA
>JAIKXP010000008.1 GCA_024684115.1 Sphaerochaetaceae bacterium
CTGGCAGCAGCCTTACACTCTTCAGCACTTCTTTCAGGGTAGCACTGCCTTAAAAGGGCCAGAGTCTGTGAGTCATCATAGATTGTAAAACCTGAAGGAATACCGATTCTGTCCCCGTAAACACGTAAAATCCAGGCTCCAAGGGCATGGAAAGTCCTGATCATGGCCTTGGAAGCGAGAGTCTCCCCAATCATCTGGGCAACCCTTTCCTGCATTTCACGGCAGGCCTTGTTTGTAAATGTAACGGCCAGAATCTGATAGGGCCTTACTATATTATTCTGTATGGCGTAGGCAATCTTGGTTGTAATTACGCGGGTCTTTCCGCTTCCGGCTCCTGCAAATACAAGAAGGGATCCTTCATTTATGAGGACGGCTTCCCTCTGCTGCTCATTAAGTCCTTCAAGCAGGTTTCTGTTATTGTCAGTCAATTTTTACAGCCTCCAGATCTACATCTTTAACACCGGTTATCCTGCATTCATAGACATTTCCGGGGACCATGTTCCTGCCCATGACAACTGTAAGTCCGTCAACATCCGGAGCCTGGCTGTAGATTCTTCCTATTGCAAGGTCTTCACCCTGAATAAGCTCCTCAATAAGGACGCTGTATACGTTTCCGACAAACTCCTCAAGTCTTTCAGCTGTAATCTTTTCCTGAATCTTCTGAAGCTTCTTCTGCCTCTTTTCAGAAATCTTTGAAAGCTTTTCATGAGTCTCTTCATCTGTCATGTCCCAGGCTCTGGTATCTTCTTCCCTTGAGTAGGTAAAAGAGCCCATCCAGTTGAAACGGCACCTCTTTGTAAAGGTTTCAAGAGCCTTGTAGTCTTCCTCTGTTTCTCCAGGAAATCCGAGCATAAGGGTGGTTCTGATTACTGCATCCGGAAGGTTTTTCCTTATCTTCTCAATCAGGGCACTGTAGGACTCAAGATTACCGACCCTGCCCATCTTCTTAAGAATGTTTTCGCTTGCGTGCTGGAACGGAATGTCAAAGTAATGGAGAATCTTACTGTTTCTCTTAACACACTCAATAATCCTGTCAGTCATCCAGTCAGGATGAATGTAGAGCATGCGGATTCTGAAGTCCCCTTCTATTTCACAGAGTTTGTCCAGAAGTTCCTCAAAATGGCTTACCTTGTCCCAGTCATAGCCATAGGCACTGAGGTCCTGGGCTATGAGGTTAAGCTCCTTTATTCCGCTGCCAGCAAGGCGTCTTGCCTCATTTAAAACAGCTTCCATTGGACGGCTTCTCAGCGGACCGCGGATTACAGGAATGGCACAGTAGGAACAGCAGTGATTGCAGCCTTCTGAAATCTTAAGAAATGCAGAACCGGGGAAGGAGAAAAGAGAAGAGCGGGTATCGTCCTCGTCAAGAGGATCAGGATAGTCCGGGACAAGACAGAGGGGCCTTTCCTTCCTGCTGTCCAGAGAAGCTACCACTTCCGTTATTTTTCTCAGGTCTCTGTTACCGAAAACAGCATCTGCCTCAGGGATGTCCGAGGAGAGAGCTTCAGGGTAGCGCTGGGCAAGGCAGCCGGAGATTATGAATTTCTTGTCCGGAAACTGCTCGCGCAGGGCAAAAAACGTGTTGAGGGACTCCTCCTTTGCACTTTCAATGAAGCCGCATGTGTTTACGATTATAAGGTCGGCATCTTTTGCTTCAGGAGTGAGTTCGTATCCGTCTCTGAGTCTGTAGGCCATAACTTCGGCATCTACCTGGTTCTTGGCACAACCAAGATTTTCAATATAAAGCTTTTTCATTTCCGTATGATTCTAAAGGAATTCTCTGAGATAGAGAACATCTGTTTCAACAACTTTTTCCTTCCAGATTGATTTTACAGCCCTGGCGTAAACATCAAGCTGGGCCTTGTGCTCCAGAGGGTTTCTGAAACTGTCAGTCTTAAAGTCGTACACCACCGCCCTGTTACCATTATATATAAGAAGGTCTATTACACCCTCAACCATGGTTTTCATTTCACCGTCATAATAGATAAACCTCTTCTCAGACTCAATTTCATAATCTGAGTTTATAATCTCCCTGTACAGCGGGCTGTTTATGAATCCCGTGGCCAGAGACAGGGCGTCCTTCTTAAGCGTTTGCAGCTCTGATTCCGTTATTTCCACTTCCGTCTTGAACTCAGGAGCTTCCGTTTTCTTTATAAAGCTTTCAATAAGAGCATGGGTGTAGGTTCCGAAGTCTGTCTGAAGGCCGTGTTCCCTGATTATCCTGTCACTTTCAAGGCTCTTAAGAGGTTCCCTCTGAAGCCCTTCAGGCCTCTGAATCATAGATGTAACACCTATACTCTTTTCACTGTAGTCTACATTTAAGGCCTGACTGTCTTCATACCAGGAAGAGCACCTCTCTATTTCTTCCTTTCTGAGTCTTGAATAGGAGTAAAGAAGCTTCTGATCTACCTGTATTTCACTCTTTATCTCAAGTATGTCCTTAAGCTCTTTTACTGCCTCATCATCAGAGAATACACTTTCCAGAAGGTGCCACATGGAGTCTTCACTGTCCCTCTTGAAAGACCTGCTGAAAACAAGGTGGTTCTTTGCCCTTGTGGCTGCTACGTAGAAAAGCCTCTTAAGCTCCGCTTCTTCCTCAAGCTTCACCGTTCCAAGTCCGAAGTACCTTACAGAATCAACAGGAAGCTTCTTATCCGTGAATACAACAGGCAGATAGAGGCACTCTTCTTCAATGCTGAAAGAGAGATTTTTATTATTGGAGGAGGAAAGACGGTCCATTCCGGCAACTATTACAATCGGAAACTCAAGACCCTTGGATTTGTGGATGGTCATGAGGCTCACTCCTCCACTCTGGGTTCTTAAGACCTTAACGTCCCTGCCTTTTTCAGAAGAACTTTCTGCGCCCTCTATATAGGGCCTCAGGTAATCAAGAAAATCAACCGCAGTCTTCTGAGCCTGTTCAAAGGAGACTGATAGTGAATAGAGCCACAGGTAGTGCTCATCATAAACCTGGTTTGCGGGGTTTGAGATTATGAAGGACCTGTAGCCTGCACAGTTCCATATCCAGTCAACGGCACTTGAAAGACCTCTGGAGCTTAGAACGTACATAAGTTCATCAATTGTCCTTCTGTCGTTTTCGCTGAGCTCTTTTACAGTAGACTTACCGTCAGAAAGAGGACCGTTTACAAAGGAAGCCAGGCTTACCTGATCTTTGTTGTAAACAGCAATCTGAAGAATTGAGTAGAAGTCGTTTACAAGGGCTTCCCTTGTCTGGGAACGGGACTCCTCTACCGTGTAGGGAATTCCGTTAAGCCTCAGGGCCTTTTCGTAGTCACTCTGGGCACCTGCAGAGCGGAAAAGAATGGCAAAGTCATCATATACAGCCTCACGACTCTTCATCTCTCCTGTAAGAGGGTCTTCGTAGCTTACCAGATACTGAGGGTTTCCCGTCATTTCATTTATGATTGAAGAAATGTACCAGGCTTCACTCTGGTCGGCTGTAGCCAGATCTTCGGCTTCTTCATCTTCTTCCTTTTCAACAGTATGGACCATAAGATGAGGCTTAACATACTGCACGCCGCGGTTTTCAAGGTGCCTGAAACGCGCATCAAACACACGAGAAGAAGAGTCCATGACACGACTGAAGATGGAATTGAAGGAATCAAGCAGCTCAGGTTCCGTGCGGAAGTTTGTTTCAAGCTCCATCATGGAGCCGCCTGCGCGCCTGATTTCATCCTGCATGCGCTTGAAAACAGAAACATCTGCACCGCGGAAACGGTATATGCTCTGCTTCTCATCTCCAACCAGGAATATTTTTCCTTTAGTGAGGTCTTCCGGCTCGGGAATGCCTTCACTGAAAAGGTCTTTCCTTTCACTTAGAAGATAGATGAGCTTGCGGTAGTTGTCATTATTGTCCTGAAACTCATCTACCATAATATATTTATATCTGTCCTTGTAGGAATCACGGATTCTTCTGCTGTCGGTAAGAATACTGAGAGACATCTGCATGACATCATTGAAGCTTACCGCATTCATGGACCTCTTTGATTCAATTACAATTTTGTAGTACTCGGAAACTGAGAGGTAGAACTGGTGTATGAACTCCCTGTTACCGAGAGCTTCCTCAGCATAGATAATGGAATTCTTAAGACCTGTTATCTCTGCCTTAAGCTCCTTTGCATACTCCTGATTCATCTTTTCCCCACGGGCTGAGGTGAAAGCCAGGTCTCTAAGGCAGTTTGCCTTTCCTATCCTGTCTTCCTTATCAAGGGAAGAGAAACTGTTACGGAAAGAATTAAGCACACTTATGTTTCCGGTGAGCTTTGAATCAGTGCCGAGATTGGTAATATATGAATCTATAACATCTAAAAGCTGTGCTTCCTGTGACGTGATTGTACTTTTCAGAGCCCTGAGACAGGCCTCTTCGTGCTTATCTGAATCAAACTCTTCCGTTATGGAAAAACAGCTCTGTGCGATTGAAGCGTAGAGCTTACATATGCTGTCTACTCCGGTTGCGGGCAGAAGATTCATGGTAAGAACAGACGGTGTGAGACGCTCAAGGAGCTTTCTTGCCAGGCTCTTTTCAGTCTCAAAATAGTCATCTGTATCAAGAACCGAGAATCCGGGGCTTATGCCGAAGCGTATACAGCCGGTTCTGGCTATTTCTGAAAGAAGGCTGTCTACAGTCGAAATGGATGCTTCCCTGAAAAGAGGAAGCTCATCCTTAAGGCCGCGTTTAAGAAGAAGGGAATAGATTCTTGACTTCATCTCTGCTGCAGCTTTTCTTGTAAATGTCATGGCAAGAATCTCATTACAGTGGGCCTTACCCTCGGTTACAAGCCTTATAAAGCGCTCGGAGAGAACTGCAGTCTTACCGCTTCCGGCTCCGGCTGATACTACACAGCTTTCATCCGTTAAAACAGCGTTTCTCTGAGGCGGGGTAAATCTTGATGGAATTTCGTATTTCATTTTATTACGTACCTCGTTCTGCAGACCCTTCTGAAACCGCAGTTCTTGCAGTTCTCATCTCCGGGAGTCGGATCAAACTCTCCCTTCCTGATTTCTGAGACAACTTCTTCAACATTCATCCTGAACTCTTCCAGGTTCTTATAAAGACCCTGCTGATCCTTCCACATAACTGTGTTTTTATGCTCTTCAACGCCGTAGAAAGCAGCGTAAAGAGGATAACAGCAGTACTTTTCCTTCTCATCTTCCTTCATGCCGACAGCATAGAAGGCAAGCTGCGGAGAGCTCTTATCACCGCTCTTTTTCTTAAAGTCAATTACGGCCAGTTCTCCCTTAGGGTTACTCAATATGCAGTCAACCCTGCCGTCTACATAGTAATTCTCTTCCTGGAAGCGGATTTTGTACTCCATATCACGGACCGTGTACTCTCTGTAGGCATCAACCTCCCCGATGAGGGGTAGAAGAGCCGGATAACGGTTTCTTATCCTCTCAATCTGCAGAGTTCCCGGGCCTTCATCACTCTTCTCATACTTTTCAAGAAGCTCTTCGAATATGCTCCTGAGCTCATCCTGATTTTCGTAAGAAGAGAGATCACTTACCTTCGGATGAAGTGTAAAATACTTTTCATATGCTCCGTGAATCAGGTTCCCGATCTTAATGGCATCTTCCTCATCAATATCAAAGTCTTCTTCCTCAACCTTATCAAGGTAAGTGTACTTCCAGGAAAGCGGACACTTTTTGAAAGAGCTCATGGATGTAGAAGAGAGCCTGATCCTGTCATTTATGGGACTTGGTTCTTTCTTTCTGCCTGTTACAAACGGAAAGACTGTACCCTCTGCTTTTCTGAAGAGTTCAGCCTGGCTTTTAAGGCTCTTCTCCGATGGCCTGCCCTCTCCTCTCCACAGGGCCTCCTCTTCTTCAAATAAATCCCTCTTTATTTCAGCATTTCTTACAAGGCCCCTCTGCTCAAAGTAGGAAGGCGCAATTGTAAAGCTTGAAGATGTCTCCTTTGAAAAAGAAAGAAAACCATCCGTAAGGGATGAGCAGATTTCATCTGAAATATTCTTCCTGTGAAGTATGCTGCCTTCATTTCTGTCATCAGTGAACGGCAGAAGTGTACGGTACTGACGGGCCGACTCATCATCCAGAGCCATGATAAAGTGGTACGGAACTGAAAGAGGACAGCTTACAGGGTACTTGTAAACCTTAATTCCTTCTTCTCCCTTACCCGGAGCATAATAGATGCCGGAAATGAGGTTCAGGAAGAATTCATAGAAAGGAATGCCGGGCTTGATTGACTGAATCTTCTCTATTTCATCAAGTGTGTCCATACACACCATGAAAACCCTGGCCTGGGTACCAGAATCCGGGGCTGAAGACCAGGAGCCTTCAATAAAGAAGTCATCTTGAAAACCCTTGAGTGCACGCCTTAAGCTGTCTGCATCTTTTGAAGAAGTAATACCGTTTATATAATCAATGAGCTTTCTGACAAAAGGCCCTGTTTCTTCATCCCTCTTAGTCTTGTAGAGCCAGTTCTGCTCACCGCTCTGGATCTTGCAGTTTACGGCTCTCTGAATGACCCTTGCGCAGAGACTTCTGTCCCTGAACGGAAAGCGAGGATTCAGAAGAAAGTTCTTCATGACCTTTAAGTCAAAGTCCCGGGCCTTAAGAGCTGAAACGGAAGTGAAGAAAGAGCCCGAAGCCCAGTCGGTGAGTTTTCTTGAACGCACGAAGGTGAGTTTTATGCCGTACTTGAGTGCTTCGCTTTCCATGTAGGGCTCAAGCTCTTCAAGGCGTGCACAGGTTATGGCAATGTCTTCCGGCTCAGCCCCATTCTTCAGCAGTTCATAAATTCTTCTAACAACAGCCTTTATTTCAAAAAGTGAATTCGGATAGCACTCTATTGTGTTCTCAGACCCTTCAGGAGTACAGGTTTCAATTCCCGCTTCAATGGCCCTGTCTATGTCTGAGTCAGATATGTTTCCCGGATACATGATTATGGGGTTCTTATCCCTGATTTCTTTTCTGAAAAAGTCCGGCTCAAGATATTTCTCATCATACAGAGAGTAGGAAGAAAGAAACTCTTCATACTCTTTTTCTATTCTTTCTATCTCCTGAGCCATAGAGGGATCAAGAGATGATTTAACGTTCTGTCTTAAGGCCTTCTTCATGTAGGGAAGATTACCGGAGAGCTCACAGGCTGCTGTCCACAGGGTTTCCCTGTAGGAAGGGTTAAAGAAATGGCCCTGATTCTTTTCACGGCTTAAATAGGAATAGGAGAAAAGAAGCCTGTGGGCATCTGTTACCCTGTTTCTATTCTCGGGAGCCTTTGCACAGAGACCTTTAAATGTATCCCAGCTTATTACGCTGTCAACAAATACAGCCTGTGAAGGATGGTCCTTCGCGAACCGGGTAATAAAACTTCTTGCTATGGTTTCGGTCGGGAAAACCGTAAGCCTGCCATCTTTTATGGCCTTAAAAACTGACATGTCCATATTATAACATAATAAGATACAATATGTGGCTGTTGCCCACCTTATTGAAAAATATTAGTCTTAAATCATGAGTAAACTTAGATCAATTTTTTCACGCCAGCCTGAAAGAATGAGTCAGACCGTACTATGGTTCTTCGGCTTTCCCCTTGTATACGTACTGTACTTTGTACTGACCCTTTTTGTTCCTTCATTCGGAAGCAGTGCAATTGCATCCCTCATGGAAAGCATAGTGCTGGAAGTTCTGCTGCTCATCTCTTTCCTTATTGTGACAAAGTTTTTACTTAAAAAGAATTACACAGACTTTTTCACCCTTAAGCCCCTAAAACCGTCAGCATTCAAGACGGGTATTTTCCTGAAGGGATTTTTAATCATGCTCATAACAGGAACCCTTACTACCCTCGTATGGAAGTTCTTTGACAGAGATAATTTTGAATTCACTTTCAAAAGCGAAGGTGCTGTCGGAATCTGGCTTGTAACGCTTGTTCTGCTTATTATTGCATCGGTAAATGAAGAGCTTCTTTTCCGCGGCTACATAGGAAACTTCTCAGGCATGAACAGACCGGTTACCTGGCAGGGAAAAATCTTTATCTGCGTCATCTCAGGAGTACTGTTCAGTGCAGCACATTTCATGAACCCGGAAACTGAGGGTAATTTTGCACTGTGGTACATGACTGATATCTTTATCTTCGGTTTTTCCTTCATGCTCTTCTTCCTTCAGACCGGAAGGCTTGAGTTCCCGCTTGGAGTGCACCTTGCAAACAACATGGTTTCAGCCTATCTGTGCGGATATGACAACAGCGTAGTAGGAACAAACCCTCTCTTTACCCAGCACAACATGAACGGATTCCTTCTCATAATCCAGAGCGTACTGTGCATGATAGCCTGTGCACTTACACTTAAATCAGATACCGAATGAGTGAACAACCACTATGATCTGCTGCTTTGCAGGCCATAGATAGGTGTAAAGATAGTGCTGAAGAAGAAGGTAGTAATCTTCAATTTCTTCTGTCTGAGTGTTTACTGCCACTGTCTGTTCAGTCTCTCCCTCTTTGTATCCCGTCTCTGTATCATAGCCGTATTTCTTTGCCACCGATGAGTTGTACTTTGTAAAATCCCAGACAGAAACATCTATGTTCCCTTCCAGATCGTTTTCAAGTTCCTCTTCAAGACCGCTGAAGAAATCTATCCCCGTAAGGTTTTCAACGTAATCAACACTCTCAGCGTAGTTTTCAAGGGGCTCGTCACACTTCTCATTCGGAAGTACAAAGGCTATTGCCGCCTCCAGAACAGGACTGTAGATGACCTTATAGAAGTACTTTGGCACTGAAACCTTGTTCTCTCCTATGGTTTCATAGGGACCGTCGGACAGAACCGGGCCTGTTACTACACAGATAGGACCTGAAAGGCTGAAAGTTCTAACAACAGCTTCAAGATCAGCCCAGGCGTAGCGGTTTAAATCTCCGGCCTGAGGGCTCATGTTTGAAAGGTAGAATGACTCTGAAGCAGCCTCCTCGGACCACCCTAAATCTGCGTATGGAATAAGGTGACCGCGGTCATAACCGGAGCCCTTGTAGTCTGAAAGACTGGCACTGCCCGTGTTAACCGAGCTGTCTGCACGGAAGTTGTCGTTTCTCTCACTTGCCCTGTAGATAGTCTCCCATGGGGTCAGTAC
>JAIKXP010000039.1 GCA_024684115.1 Sphaerochaetaceae bacterium
TTGTAACTTGTTTGCACGTATTTACAGTGTTAGTCTTTCCTTATAGGAGATAACCATGAAAAAGACTCTGATTTTATTTACTGTAATTCTGCTTGCTGCCCTTGTTCTCTCTTCATGTGCTTCCACATCTTCAGGAACACCGACAGTCACAGGCGGATGGAAACTGAAAGGTTCTGGCTATACTGAGACCCTGTGGTTTACCGACAGCGGAAAGTATGTCTATGAATATGAAGAAGAAGATTATCTGAGTATAAACGTCATGGACTACGACTACAGATACGAGGTATCTGAAGATGGCAAGGTAACAGGTCAGCAGCTCTTCATAGATGGTTACCAGACAGAAGACTTCCGTCTTGACGGAAATACTCTGGTTCTAAACGGAGAAACCTACAGCAGAACCACAAGAACTGCTAAAGACAACAGCCCAAAAATCAAAGGAACATGGACCGGGGATTACTTTAATATGGCCTTTATTTCAAATGGAACTTTCATCTTCGGTGGCGGGTACAGATACTGCGGAGACTACATTGCCGAAAACGGCGAACTCAAATTAAATGATTACTATGGTCCAGACTATGTCATAGTCAACAACACCCTGTATCTTGAAGATGAATTCTATTTCTCAGATTCTCAATACCTGAAGTTTGAGAGAAACAGCAGCGCAGGAAAGAACGCTGCTTCTTTAAGTTTCATAATCAGCAATGGACCGTGGACATATGTCTCTGAAGACGAATCCTATGCATACGTGTATTCATTCAGTAAAAACGGAACTTATAAAGCAGAGAGTTACAGCCTGATTACAGAGGCAAAGACAGGCTCATATTCCGGAACATATACCCATGATAATATCTACCTTTATCTCTCCGGAGACCTGGATGAAACACTCACTCTTGCATCTGTAGACGGCAAGCTTTTCGGATATCTTTTATAAAAAAGAAAAAGAGGCTGTAACAGAAGTCGGTCTTTCCGGCTGAGGCTTACAGCCTTTTTATTTCAAAAGCTGTTGAAAGTACCCATTCACAACCCTGATAGCTCAGGACCTTTCTGAAGGGGTTTTAAAGCCTCGCTTCATCCAATTCAACTATTTAAAGTCAAATATCTAAAATTCTTCATCCATTTAACTTGGAAAAAATTTTTCACTGAAAGATAAAGGGGAAAAGGGGTATTTATAGACAGCTTAAAGGCTTGCAAGGCCTTATATCTTCATCCATTTTATAATTGTAAGGGTGATTATCTAAATTTTTTCATCCAATCAACATGGAAAAAAATTTTTCACTGAAGAAAAATATGATGAAGAATAAAAATAGATGAAGGCTGTAACACACTGCCTGAAATGGCGGCTTTCTGTTACAGCCTCTTTGTTTTTATTGTTTATCTTTTTCTTTGCTTAAGAAAGAAGCATGGCGTCATTTGTCATTTCTGAGCCGCTTGCTGAGGAGAAGAGATCCATAAGATCCTTGACCGTAAGGTGCTTCTTGTCCTCGCCGCTAATATCTACAACAATGTGGCCTGAGTTCATCATGATCAGCCTGTTACCGTAGGTAATGGCATCTTTCATGTTGTGTGTGACCATCATGGTTGTAAGATTGTTCTCTTTGACAACCTTCTCGGAAATCTCAAGAACCTTGGCTGCAGTCTTCGGGTCCAGAGCAGCTGTGTGCTCATCCAGAAGAAGAACTTTCGGCTTTTTGAGAACTGACATGAGAAGAGTCAGAGCCTGTCTCTGTCCACCGGAGAGAAGACCGACCTTTGTTGTAAGTCTGTCTTCAAGACCAAGATTGAGGGACTTGAGAGTTTCCCTGTACTTCTCTCTTTCCAGTTCGGTAATACCCCACCTGAGGGTTCTTCTCTGACCTCTTCTTGAAGCAAGAGCCAGGTTTTCTTCAATAAGCATATCAGGACTTGTTCCCATCTTAGGATCCTGGAAAACACGACCCAGGAAGGAAGCCCTCTTATACTCAGGAAGCCTTGTAATATCAATCCTGTCAGCAAAGATCTTACCCTTATCCACCATGTAAACACCGGCAATAAGGTTAAGAAGAGTTGACTTACCGGCACCGTTTCCGCCAATTACGGTAACAAAATCACCTTCGTTGAGTTCAAGACTAAGGTTATCGATAGCTTTGCGCTCATTTACGGTTCCAGCGTTGAATGTCTTGGAAATGTTTCTGATACTAAGCATTCAGTGCCCCCTTTGCTCCCTTCTTGCTCCAGTAAGGAATAGCAAGGAACAGTGCAACAATTGCTGCAGAAATGAGCTTAAGGTCGTTTGTATTAAGACCGAGCTGCAGTGTTACCTGGAGTACCAGGTAGTAGATGATAGCACCGAAGACAACTCCGAGAAGCTTCAATGCAAAGTTCTTGAAGACCTTCTTGAATACGCCCTCACCTATGATTACGGCTGCAAGACCAATAACAATGGCACCACGGCCCATGTTAATGTCTGAAGCACCCTGATACTGTGCAAGAAGTCCGCCTGCAAAAGCAACAAGTGCGTTTGAAATCATAAGACCGATAATAATGTCATTCTGGGTGTTGATTCCCTGTGCTCTTGCCATGTTCGGGTTTGTACCTGTTGCACGGATTGAGCAGCCCTTCTCTGTACCGAAGAACCAGTACATGGCGCCAATCGTAATTGCGATAAGCAGGAGAAGAAGCGGAATCGGGTTTGAAAAATCAAAAGCCCTTACGAATCTCTGTGAAACAAGAAGATTGTATTTGTCTACGCTGATTGTCTGGTTAGCCTTACCGCCCATTATCCTGAGGTTAATGGAGTACAGTGAAAGCTGAGTGAGAATACCTGCGAGAATATCAGGAATACCGCACTTTGTGTGAAGCAGGGCAGTAATAAGACCTGCGAGAGCTCCGACAGCAAGAGTGACAAGCATGGCGACAACAGGATTGATACCTGCTCTGATAAGCATGACGCAGACGGCTCCGCCTGTTGCAATTGAGCCGTCTACGGTAAGATCTGCTATATGCATAATGCGATATGTCAGATATACGCCCAGGGCCATAATGCCCCAGACAAGCCCCTGGGCTACAGCACCAGGGGTTGCATTAAGCAAAGATGTGAAAAAAGACATTTAAACCTCAATAATGTTGCTATTATACTCAGTTAATCGGATCATATCCACCCACAGGAGTGATACCGAGAGCTGAACACATCTGAGGATTGTACTTCTTTACGGCAGGAGCATATTCGATTGCCATCTTTGAGATATCAGCCTCACCCTTAAGGACCTTGGCTGCCATCTTACCTGTTGTAACTCCGAGATCGTAGTAGCTGATTGAAAGTGTAGCAACACCGCATCCGCTGCAGATTCCCTCTTCTCCGGCAATTACAGGAGTCTTGGAAACAAGAACTATATTGGCAATAGCTTCTGTATTTGAAGCAGCTGTGTTGTCTGTCGGAATGTAGATAACATCTGACTGGTCACAGGCCTTCTGTGTTACTGAAGCAATATCATTTGTATCTGTGAATGAGAATCTCTTTGTCTGAACTCCCATTGCTGCGAGGTGCTTCTCTACTTCCTCGATCTGGAAAATGCTGTTAGGCTCTGCAGAACAGTAAAGAAGTCCAACAACCTTTGCATTCGGGAACCACTCAAGAATCATGGCTGCCTGCTGATCCAGCGGAGCAAGGTCACTTGTTCCGGAAACGTTTGTTCCTACAACGCCTGTGTAGTTATCAAGATCCAGAGCTGTTCCGTAGTGTGTTACAGATGTTCCGAGAACAGGAATTGTTGCTGTTGCAGAAGCTGCTGCCTGTAATGGAGGAGTAGCGTTTGCCATAATCAGGTTAACGTTCTTTGAAACAAAACCGTTGATGATTGTTGAACAGTTGTTGATTTCTCCGGAAGCATTCTGATCATCGAAAACAACTGCGTCTCCGAGCTCAGCCTTAAGAGCATCCTTAAAGCCCTGTGTTGCTGCATCAAGAGCTACGTGCTGAACGAACTGACAGATACCTACTGTGTAAGTTTCTGTCTTCTTTTCCTGGGCACCTGAAGCGAACAGACAGAGTGCTGTAAGAAGTACCAGAACGATTGAAATAGTTTTCTTCATTTTTTTCTCCTATTTTGAATCATAAAGAATCATGCATAAAAAAAGGTCCGGTTTCAGACCGGACCGCTTTATCTCTCTAAGTCAAATCACTTTGAAAGGTGTCTGAAACCATTATCTGCCAACGAGCTAAAGTAAAAAAAGCTAAAGTAAAATGCCTTTCTCATGGTTTCTTCTCCTTTTAAGAATTCTTCCAAAGAATATGTTTCTGTGAAATTTTTGTCAACAGAAACACTCAGGTTTTATGCATTTTTCTGTAATTTTATGTAAAAACTGCATAAACCCTTATTTGCTTGATGTGTATCCTGCAAGCGGAGTAATACCGAGGGCAGCACACATATCCGGGTTAAACTTCTTCTCTGCTGTTGTGTACTCAACTGGAAGTGTCTTAATGTCTACTTCTCCCTTGAGAACCTTTACAGCCATCTTACCTGTTGTAACTCCAAGGTCGTAGTAGCTGATTGAAAGAGCTGCAATACCTGCGCTGTTTCCAATTTCACCTACAAATACCGGGGTCTTTGCAGCAAGGGTAATATTTGTAACAAGCTCTGCGTTTGAAGCAGCTGTGTTATCTGTTGGAATGTAGAGAACATCTGAAGAATCACATGCCTTCTGTACAACTGCAGCAATATCATTTGAGTCTGTGAAAGAGAATCTCTGGGTCTTTACACCGAGACCTGCGAGGGTTTTCTCAACTTCTTCAATCTGGAAAATACTGTTTGGCTCGGCTGTGCAGTATACAAGACCTACTGACTTTACATTCGGGAACCACTCAAGAATCATGGCTGCCTGCTGATCCAGTGGAGCAAGGTCACTTGTTCCTGAAATGTTTGAACCTACAACGCCGGTCCAGTTATCAATCTCAAGGGCTGTACCATAGTGGGTAATAGATGTTCCAAGAATTGGAATTGTGTTTGTAGCAGATGCAGCAGCTGTAAGAGCCGGTGTAGCATTTGCCATAATCAGATCAACATTCTTTGAAACGAAACCGTTGATGATTGTTGAACAGTTGTTGATTTCACCAGAAGCATTCTGCTCATCAATAACAACCTTGTCTCCGAACTCTGCAACAAGAGCATCTTTGAAACCCTGGGTTGCAGCATCAAGAGCCGGATGCTGAACAAGCTGACAGATACCGACAACAAACTTTCCGTCATCTTTCTTTTCAGATGAGCCGCCTGCGAATACTGCAAATGAAAGCAGCAGGACCAGTGCAAAAGTTAAAACTTTCTTCATTTTATTCTCTCCTAAAATAAAAACATAAAAAAAGACCCGGTTTCCGCCGGGTCGTAAATCACTGACTTTACAATCTTTATCGGACTGAAGAAACCCTGGCAGACACTGAGTAGCAATAGTAATAATAATAGCTGTGTCTTGTTCTTGCCATAGTTTTTTCTCCTTTCAAGATTCGATTAGAGTTTATCCGTGAATAAAATCATTTGTCAATAATAATCATGATGCACTTATACAAAAATCTGTAAAAATATTCAAATTCTGTATATTTATTTTAAAAACTCTTTAAAAGAGTCCAGAAAGTCCTTCTTTTTCTCCGTTTCAATTACACCCTGGAAGAGAGGAAGCCTTCCGCCACCCTTAGCTCCGCAGGGAGTAAGAAGCTTTTCCCTGAGGGAAGCAGAGAGCTCTTCAAACCGTCCGGTAAGACCAATGAGCCAGTTTGTACTCCCTTCCCCCGTGTTTACCACGCACAGGGCTATATCAGGAAACTTTTTGACAAGGCCCTGGAATCTGGAAACAGAAAGGGAGCTTTCAAAAACGGCTGCACCGTCCTTAAGATTCTCCTTAATCTCTTCCTCGGCCTGCCCCACTTCAAAGAGTGAAATTCTGGCAGTTGCCCGTGTTAAATCCAGCTGCATCTTTGCAACCTTACGTGCAGCCTCAGCTTCCGAACAGGATAGAAGTGCACAGATCTTTGCCATCTCCAGTTCGCTGGAAACAGCCTTGTCAAAGGCAGCCTCGGCACATTTGAAATAGAGTCTGACATGGCCGCGGATGAGCTCCCTTGAAAGATAGGTTACAAGCCCTATTTCAGAGGTCTTCTGGACATGCACCCCGCCGCAGGCTATGAGGTCCACTCCCTCAATTTCAACAAGCCTTACGTCTCCGTCAACCTTGATTGAACGCCTCAGTCCGAGAGCTTCTGCATCCCTGTGGCTCATTTCCCTTATATTTACGCTGTGAGATTCCCAGATTGCCCTGTTTGCAGCCTTAACAAGCTCCTGAATGGTCTCGTCGCTTACCGCACTCTGGTCTGTTTCAATGGTAAGGTATTTCTCACCGAGATGAACCGCCGTGGTTCCAATTCTGAACATATTGAAAAGAAGGCCGCTTAAAAGGTGCTGGGCTGTATGCATCTTCATATATTTATAGCGGTGTTCCCAGTCAATCTTCTGGATAAGGACCATCCCCTTCTTAACCGTATCAGAAGAGAGGTCAAGAAGAAGCACAGGTTCGTCCTTTTCATCCTTTACGGTTCCTGTAACCTGATAGGGTCCGAGAAGGCCTGTATCTCCGCTCTGACCGCCACCTTCAGGATAGAAAATGCACGGGTCTGTTTTCACTTCAATGTTCTTATCAGTCTTTTTCAGGCTGATAACCTTGCATTCACAGCTTGTAAGATAGGGTCTTTCGTAGTAAAGCCTGTTCATGATTACTCTCCGAATACCTGGCGCAGAGTCTCCTTTGTGTTTTCAAGGGCTCCGCTGTACTGATCCTCCATCCTCTTTACGTTCTGCTCAATCAGCTTTGCATACTGGGCTGTATTAACCTGTTCCGGGTTCTCCTGCATGGCCTGTCTGAGCTGAGCTTCCATACGTTTGGAAAACTCCTCCCTGGCCTGAAGGAACTGCTCAAAGAAGTCCCCTATTCCGGCAACAACCTGAGAAGCCTGACCGCTCTCATCTGCAAGGGCGCAGAGAGCACAGGTTCTGTCAAATCTGAGTCTGTAGCTTGAATCTGAAGGAAGATTAAGGTTTGCAAAGATTGTCTTTATTATACCCTTCCTGACCGTCTTATAATCCTCACCGCTGTAAGAAGCAAGTCTGGCCTGAAGGTTTTCAATCTTCTGCTCGTTATCATTTAAAAAGCCGCCTGCAAGAGCCATTCCCTCTTTTTCAAGGGTCTCTGCCCTGTACCTGGCTTCATCAAGAACTATATCTTTTGTTTTTTCCAGCGCAATTTCCCATGCTGACTTAATTCTGGACATAAACACCTCCGTCGGCACTTAAAATATACCAACAAAAGAGGAAGCTGAAAACACAAAGAGATCAGAAGAGTTTTAAAGCAGCACTCACGCACTCATCAACAGAAGGGATAACCGAGCGCTCAAGGTCCTTTGAGAACGGAACCGGAGAGTTCTTTCCTCCGCA